>JAFRHR010000038.1 GCA_017433195.1 bacterium | reverse complement strand
ATTATTATTTTTTGTAAAGAAAATTTGTTTGAAATAGCAAAAATTTTTTTCACAGGTCTTAAAACCCATGTGTTGTTAAAATAAAATAATTAAAACAGGAGAAGAAATTTATGATGATTAGTGCAATCCAAAACCGTGTGATGACCCCTCAAAAAATAAATTTTAAAAGTACGGAACAGTCAAGAGAAAGGGTTCAAAGAGCGACTGAAGAATGGCAAAGACAAGGCGAAAAATGTGATGAATTTTGGAAAGCTCATAAAGATGAAATTTTTACCGATGAAAAAGTACGTAATGAATATCATTCAATGCAGGATGATTTAGGTCGTGCATATGCCAGAAAAGTTCGAGAAGAATATGCTGATGAAAAAGGTCGTTATCCAAGCGGTTCGTCTTATTATTACACATAATATTGATATTTAAATAATAAATAAGAGAAAAAATTATGATGATTAATGCTATCTCAAACAATATGATGTACTCAAAAAAGATAAACTTTAAAAGTACTGAAAAAACAAGAGAAGAAGTTCGCAAGGCAACTGAAGAATGGCAAAGAGTGGGTAAAAGATGCCGTGAATTTATGGATGCTCATTCCCCGCACGAAATTATGACAAATGATGATTTGTACAGAGAATATCATTCAATACAGGATGAATTAGGCCAAGCATACAGCAGAAAGGCTCGTGCGGAATTCGTTGACGAAACAGGTCAGTATCCGAACAACGATTATTATTATCATTATTAATATATAATATTAAATAAACGAACAGGCGGCATATTTAGACCGCCTGTTTTTTGTTATGCTATAATACAGTTTGAGGGAAATATGCTGCAGCAGGATAACAGATTAAAGAAAAAAGTTGCGTTTACTGCAACTTATAATAACAAAAACTCAAAACACAAAAACGGGATAACCGTTTATTTTGGCAGAGAAAAAAAAGAAGATGAAGAATTAAAAATCGGTTTTGTTGTGAGCAAAAAAACTCATAAACGTGCTACAAAAAGAAATCGTTTGAAACGTTTAATGAGAGAAAGTTGCAGACTTTTAATAAAAAACGGATTCACCTCTGATTATTTATCCCTGATTTTTGTCGGGCATGAAAGTGCGCTAAATCTGACTTTTAAAGAGATTGATGAAAGTATAAAATCTTTGCTCGGCGTAAAAGATGGAGGTAATCTATGATAGGTGATGGCGGAGTTATAACCCCCTGGCATAAATCATTAGACAGAGAAATGCCTGTAGCACCTTATCCTGTTACGCCGTCAGGTATTATGAATACTCAGAGTAGCTTATACCGGTATCGTCTGCCTGAAATAGAACAGCCGACACTTATTATCAAAGATTACATTCCTGATCATCAGGGAAATTTTATAAAACCCGGACACTATGAACTTGCGCTTACTGACGACAAAGAATTTATGCTGATTATAGAAAGTCATAATCTTATTGCGGTTATTCCGGTATTTAAAATTGCAGAAAACAAAGAAGAAGTAAAGCGCATGCAGGAAATTGAGGCTAAAAAGAAAAAGAGAAAAAGAAAAACTGCAAAAGAAAAAATAGAAGAAAAAATCAGAATAAAGTATGCAAAATACGGAAATACCCCGCCTGAATTTGATTATGTGTACAGAAATGCCACAATAGAATATATTGAAGAAGGTCAATACTATTTGATAATGTACGAAAACGGAGCAATAAGAGCCTGGGGGGCTTTTAAATAGTTATTTTATTTTTAGTTCAAGTTTTTTAATTCTTATCTGAATATCTTCAGAAAGTTTTCTGTTTATGGATAGCAAATCGGCAAGTATTGCAATAATTCCGACCTGAAATCCCATAATTAAAAGTATTGCGGTTAAAATTAAAGATTGTATGTGTCCGTTTCCCTGACCTGCAAAATAGAAACCTAAAAATCTCACCCCGATGATTAAACCTGTTAAAAGTATAATTCCGCTTATGAAGGCAAAAAATCTGAACGGACGGTAAACAATAAACATTCTTGTAATTGTTGTCGCAGATTTTAAAATATAATGAAAAATATTATTAAACAATTTTGATTTGCGTTTTTGAGGGTTTACGTTTATCGGAACTGAAAGAATCGTCAGGCCTTTTGCTTTTGCCTGAAGAATTGTTTCCATAGTGTAGGTGAAATTATCAAATATGTTTATTTTCAGTGCGGCATCTCTTGAAAAGGCTCGGAAACCGCTGGGGGCATCTACAATATCAGATGAACTTAAAAGTTTAACGATTTTAGACCCGAATTTCTGAAAGAATTTTTTAATTGGTGAAAAAGTTTTTATACTGTCGGTTTCTCTTGCTCCGATTATCATATCTGCTTTATGCTCAAGTATTGGAGTTACAATTTTTTCAATACATGATGCATCATATTGGTTGTCTCCGTCAGTATTTACAATAATATCAGCATTATTTTTAAGACAGTATGCAATTCCTGTTTTAAATGCTGCTGCCAAGCCCCTGTTTTTATTATGAGAAACTACTTTTGCTCCGAAATTTTCCGCAATTTCTGCAGTTTTATCTGTTGATCCGTCATTGATAACAAGAATTTCTGTTTCATCAATACCGGAGATATTTTTAGGGATGCTTTCTAAAGTCTCTCTTAATGTATTTTCTTCGTTGTAACAAGGAATTTGAATGATAAGTTTCATAAAAAAATAGCCTTTATTAAAAATATATATTACGATTATTATAGGACAAATTTACGGGAAAACGCAATGTATATTTTTTTTATAACGCTATTTGGTTTTATAATAAGGCTAAATCATATAATAAAGCCTGAAGGTTTATGGAATGATGAATATGTATCCTGGTATATAGCCAATATCCCTTTAGGTTCGGATTTTTGGGCTGCAGTAAAAACTCAGTGCCATATGCCTTTGTACTATTTTTATCTTAAATTTATGATGTTGTTAGGCGGAAACAGTGATTTATTTTTAAGAATAACTTCTGTAATTCCTGCTGTTATTGCAATTCCTGTTATGTATTTTGCAGGGGTAGAACTCGATAAAGAAAATAAAAATGTTGCGCGAGTTTCTGCAATAATTACTGCGGTTTCTTCATTTTTAATCTACTATTCGCAAGAAGTAAGGCTTTATTCACTTTTGTTTTTATTCTCAGCGCTGGCCTGGCTTTTCGCACTTAAAACGATAAATAATTTATCAAAGAAAAATATAGCAGGGTTTATAATTTTTAATCTGTTAATTATTTTAACTCATACAATAGGGTTTGTTTTTGTATTTTTTAATGTTGTTTATCTGTTTTCAAAACTTTGGAGTCAAAAGCAAATATCATCAAAAAAAATAATTGTAATAAGTTCAGTTATCGGATTACCGCTTTTGATAAGTTTACCCCTTATATTAAACACATTTTCAATGTCGGGTATTGCTCAGTGGTGGGGCAAATTTACTATCAGAAATATCGGTTTTTTGATGACTGATTATTTTTCACCCGTTTTGACAAATCTTGTCAATGCGCCAAATACCTTCTTTTATAAGCATGATTTTGTCTTTATTTTGTATATGCTGATTCCGCCGATTGCGGCATTAATTGCACTTATCAAAGGTGCAAAAAAACATAAAGGGATGTTTCTTGTTGCTTTTGGAGGGATTTTTATACTTTCAATGGCTGCAATTCTCGGGAAATTAGTTTTTATAACAAAATATTCGATAGAAATATATCCGATATTGATATTGCTTGTATCAGTCGGGTTTAATTCTTTTTCAAAATATAATATAGGCAAATTTTTGTTTATATTATGGCTGCTTCCTAATTTGTTATTTATTTCTAATGATAAATTCGCAACAAAGATAAAAAGAACAGAGGGACATAAAATAGTTGCTGATTTATTGAATATGGCGGAGATAAAGCCGGGAGATACAGTTATTATAACATATTATAACGAATACAGGTTTGCTAAATACATTGATTTGACAAAATACAATGTGCATACTGTAAACAAAGCAAATATAAAGCGTTATTATAATTTGGCTGACGATAAAATATATCCGGAAAAAGAAAATTTTATTGCATTAGAAAAGAATTTAAATGACAGAATTGTGAAAAATTATAGAAATAATGTTTATATAGTTTTTCTTGACAGCCTTGAATTTTTTACTCCGCAACAAATTAATCAGATACTGAACACGGAAGAACTTATAGAAAAAGTTCCGGTAAATTATATTTTATTTTCGGGGTTAAAAAACCAGCTGATTAGTTCAGGCATAAAAAAATACAAATACAGAAGTTTTATAAGTAAAGGCGACTGGACTGTTTTAATGTTTAAAAATTAAAAGATAAATTATTTACCTAAAAATAATTTTCTTAATTTTGCTCCGAAAGTATGATTTTCCAGTTTATCAATTCGTTCACTTAATTTTCTGTTGTCATCAAGTAATTCTTTAACCTGTTTGGCAAGATTTTCACTGTCACGCTTGTATCCGCCTGCTTCGATTAATTTTGATGCCATGTCGGTATCTTTGATGTCATCGCTGATTTTCTTTGCGATAGCCTCTGCAAGCACCTGTAATGTCTGATTTGTAACATCAAGGGTTATATTTTTTAATTCAGGAGTTTGGGGTAATTCTTTTACTTCTTCCGTTACCACAGGGGCTTCCACAGGAAGTTCAAGTTTTCCTAACTTGGAGATTATCTGATCATCACTGTAACCCTTTGCTTTAAGATTTATTCCTTTTTTTATTCTCATAATTGATAAATCATCAAAAAAATCAGTTCCGTCTTCTTCATATACGGGATCGATTTTCCAGGAAGTTATAAATTCATTGAGCGAATTTTTGTCTATATAGTAACTTTCCGAATATAAACTTTTTAAAATTGAATCTTTATCGAGCATTATGTTTTCCTTTAAAATTTATCTTTTTAAGTGACGTTGGATATCTCTGTCCTGAGTCTTTTTTGTGATGTCTTCTCTTTTATCGTACAATTTTTTACCTTTTGCAAGTCCGATTTCGAGTTTTGCAAGCCCTTTTTGAATAAATATTTCAAGCGGAACTATTGTATATCCCTCTTTTTTTATTTTTAAATCCATCTTCAGAATTTCTTTCTTTGTAAGAAGTAATTTTCTGATTCTTTCAGGCTCATGGTTATATCTGTTCCCCTGTTCATAGGGTGATATATGACAATTGTATAAAAAAACTTCTCCGTTTTCAATTCTTGCGAAACTGTCTTTTAAATTTATTGCATTTCTCCTTATTGACTTAATTTCAGTGCCTGTTAACACTATTCCGGAAATATATTTTTCAAAAATAGTGTAATCATGAAATGCTTTTTTGTTAGTTGAGATAGTTTTTCTTTCCATAGTGACGATTATACACCAAACCTGTATCCCTGAAAAGTATCACGTCTTATAAATTCTCTGTCTATTTTGTTTAGACAATCGAGCTTCTTTCCAAGCCATCTGGGGTAAACTAAATTTTTCTTTAACCCGTTTCCGGCAAGGCGGTGAATTAAAGTTTTTTGAGGTAAGTATTCCAAAAAGTCGCAGACCGTATTTATATAATCGTCTTCGCTCATAAAATCAATTTCGTTGTTATTGTACATTTGTTCGAGTTTTGTGCCTTTCAAAACGCAGAGCATGTGAATTTTTATTCCGTCAATTTCGAGCCTTGCAAGTTCTTTAGCTGTTTCCATCATTTCTTCTTTTGTTTCCCATAAGCCCAAAATCACGTGAACGCATACATTTATTCCGTATTTTTTCGTTTTTTCATAAGCCCTTAAAAAACAATCGTAATCGTGCCCTCTGTTTATTTTTTTGAGAGTTTTGTCGTGAATACTCTGTAAGCCGTACTCTATCCAGGTGTAATAATCGTCTTTGAAAGATGAGATGAGTTTTAACTTGTCATCATCAATGCAATCGGGACGGGTTCCTATTGAAATTCCTACAATATTTTTATGATTAAGGGCTTCTTTGTATATTTTTTCAAGTTCCTCTACGGGCTTATAGGTGTTTGAAAAAGCCTGAAAATATGACATAAACTTTTCGGCTTTAAATCTTTCCGAAAGGTTTTTAATTCCTTCGTCAAGTTGTTCCGTGATACTTAATTTGTTTGAGTGTGCCTGTGAAAAACTTCCGTCATCACCGCAAAAAATACAACCTCCGCTTGAAATTGTTCCGTCACGGTTCGGGCATGAAAACCCCGCATCAAGCGTTATTTTATATACCTTAACTCCAAACTTTTCTTTAAGGTAGGCACTGTATTGATTATAGCGTTTTTTGTCCATTAAGAATTTTCTTGATTTTCTTCATAAATAGGATAAACGTAGTGTTCACCGCAATTAGGACAAACAACTTCCTGCTGTTTTCCGTTTTCAACCTGCGCTACTTCAAAAAGTGTTTTGCAGCCTGATTGTGTGCATCTGATAGCCCAAGTAGGTCTTATTAATCTTGCCATAATCTTTCTCCTTATTCTTACATAATATTATCATTTTAGACATTCTTTGTAAAGTTTTAAACCCGTTTGTATGTGATTAAAATATCTGGCTTTAAAACCTTTGTTTCGGTTATTTTATAATTCCTGCACATGCTTATTTTGTCTTTGTTTCCGCCGTTAAATGCACTCATTCCTTTGTTGTCGTTTAAAATTTTCGGTGCAACAAAATGGTATATTTTATCTGCCAAATCGTTTTCAATAATGTAACCGTTTAACTCGCCTCCCGCCTCAATGAATACACTCATTATTTTTAAGTCAAACAGTTTTTTTAGTAATACATTCAAATCTAATTTACCCCTAACGGTCGGGACTTTTATGAATTTTATGTTATCCGAAACTTTTGGTAAATCGTTTTTCTCGTCCGTTGCGATAAAAATTTCACCCTGTTTATAAATTTGGTAATCACCTTTTAAGGTTTTTAAAGTTCTGTCTAAAATAATTTTCTTTTTTGCTTTCATTTCAGGGTTATCAGCGATAACTGTTGACGATGTTGTCAAAATAGCATCGTATTTTTTTCTTAATTTTTTTGCAAAAGTTCTTGCTTTATCAGAGGTTATCCATTTTGAATCACCTGTATGTGTTGCGATTTTTCCGTCAAGAGTTGTTGCGGTTTTTAATGCGACAAAAACTTTTTTTTCTGAGATATTTTTGAAGAAAACTTCGTTTAATTCTTTTGCATTATCTTCCAAAACTCCTTTTATGACTTTTATTCCCGCTTTTTTTAAAAATTCGGAGCCTTTTGATGCAACGGGATTCAAATCGTCATTTGCATAAATTACTGTTTTTATCCCTTTTTCGATTATTATATTTGTACAGGGCGGGGTTTTACCGTGATGTGAACAGGGTTCAAGATTTACAAAAAGTGTTCCGCCTTTTGCATCTTTAACTTTCAAAAGTGCATTACGTTCTGCGTGATTTTCGCCGTATTTTTTATGGTATCCGTTTGCAATTTCATTTCCGTTTTTATCGAGAACAACACAGCCGACCAAAGGATTTGGCGAAACATTCCCCTCTCCTTTCAGTGCGAGTTTTAAGCATTTTTTCATATAGTATTCGTAATTTTTTTCCATAGTTTAAGTTGATGTCGGTGTGCTTATTCTGTTCAGCATAACTAATTTTTCTATTGCTGACGGTTCTTTTATTTCTCTGTAAAAATCTTTTGTTAAAACAAGTTTTGTATTTACTGCCGTATGAGAATTTTCTCTTAAATAGTTTTCAAACTTGTCATTGTTGTTTAAATATCCCAAAGTTTTTGTATAGAGTTTAAAATTTTTCGTTCTTCTTGAAATAACTCTGTTAATAAAGCTGAAAACAGCGGAATAATCAGGTTCAAAATAATCAGGGAAAATAATTTCAGCGGAATAATTGTAGTTATCGGAAGTCGAAATTGTGATAAATGCTTCAATTTCAGAGTTCTGATTATTTTCCGCAATATATTTAAAAATCTGTTTATGGGTTAATCCCTGAAGCAAAACGTCCTCAAACTCTTTTTTGTCTCTTTTTAAAGACGGTTTAAAATGGGTTATGATTTTATCGTTAAAAAGTTGTGCTATTTTTTCCGCATCGTTGTTTTTAAAAGGTCTTATAAAAATTTCCGAATCATTACTTAAATTATTTCTGTTTATTTCCCAAAGCCTTTCAAAAGAACACTGTCTGAAACCGCAGGCGGATGAAAACAGATTTAATAAGTCTGAGGAATTTTCGTCAATTTTTACTATAAAAGAAGTTGCGCCTTTTGAGGCAAATTCCGCAATAATATATTCAATTAACTGTTGTCCGGTCGAATAATCGTTTTCACTGAAGCATAACTGTAAAAGTGCTACACGGGAAGAATTTCCGTGTATTTTAGAAACCGAGATAAGTCCGTTTATTATATCGTTCTCGGTTGAAATATAGGATTCAGGCATAAATTTAAACTTCAGAGGCAAAACCTGATGTAAAAAATCGAACGGCAAAAAAAGGTATTCATCAGTATCTAAAGAAAAAAGTTTGTTTTTCTTCAAAGCAAATTTATCAAAAAAAGTTAATCTTTTAATTTTTGCCATAAAAGTCTTTCTTACTTCTGTACGGGCAGATATGCCTGCGGATAACTGTAATCTTCCTTAAATCCGACATGTCTGTACATTTTAAGAGCCTGATAATTATTAGTTTCTGCAGTAACGTTGATTTCACTGTAATCTTTTTGTCCGAGTTTTACCCAGTCAACAACTGTTCTGACTGATTTTTGAAGCATAACTTCAGATAAACCTTTTCCTCTGTGGTCTTTGTTTATTGCAACAAGAGGAATATTGGCAATTTTTCCGCCTGTTACGTTTACAAAGACAACTCCGACAGGAACGTTACAATGCAGTAAAACTGAAGTTGCTTCCGGTAAAAATTCTCCGTAAATGCTGTTTACGATTTTATCAATAATATCTTTTGTACCTTCTTTTGTTAAAAATCTTGTGTCGAATTTTGCATCAGAAGCTTCTTTGAAGTTTGCGTGTATTATTTTCACTGCGTCTTCAAGATACTCATCTGACCATGAAGTTATGGTGTATGCTGCGCTCTTTTCAGGAAGCGGCATATTTTCCAGTATTCTTTCTGATTGCGCATTTCCCATCATAAATCTTAAAACTGCAAGTCCTACAAACTTAAACCCGAAGTGAGCAATATCACTTGTAAAATTAGCCTGAGTCCCTAACATAGGATAGCAGACAACTTTTTTCTTTCTCTCAAATTTTGTTGTTTCCAAAAACAGGTTCATAAGACATTTTTGCTTGTTTATAATATCTTCGTTTCCGAGACAGTGAATCATATTTAATTCTATTGATTCTGAAATTGCTGATGTATAAACCAAAAATGCTGTCGGAATTTCATTTTCAAGTAAAATTAAACACTGAATAAGTTTGTTTTCAACTGCATCAATAAATTCTTCATAAGGAAGCGGATTTAATTCAAATTTGTAATTTGAAACAGCCTGTAATTTAAAATCATTATACAAACCTGTAAAAATTTTATAGTATTCTTCGGTTAACATTTGTGTTTTATAAGTTACAGTTTCCATTCTGACTCCTTTAAATCATATGGTGCATGCGCTCACGCTTTGTATCAATATATCTTTTGTTGTACTTATTAACGCCTGTTTTTAAATTTATTATATCATTGATTTGTAATCCGTAACCCTTTAATGAAATTATTTTTTTAGGGTTGTTGGTAATCAGATTAAAACTATTATAACCCAAATCATGAATAATTTGTGCCCCTACTCCGTAATCTCTTAAATCTTCCGGAAAACCGAGTGATATATTGGCATCAACAGTATCCTGGCCTTTTTCTTGTAAGGCATAGGCTTTTATTTTGTTTATAAGTCCTATTCCTCTTCCTTCGTGATCGTGCAGATAAATAACGGCACCTTTTCCGTATTCGTCAATCATTTTCATTGATTCGTGCAATTGTGCATTGCAGTCGCATTTCAGACTATGGAAAACGTCTCCTGTCATACATTCGCTGTGAACTCTGACCATAGGAATTTTGTCGCTTCCGTCATCCTTTACAAGTGCAACGTGTTCAACTCCTGATAAATGATTTTTGTATCCGTAAATTTCAAAATCCCCAAACTGTGTAGGCAAAAATGCTTCAGCTTCTCTTGTTACAAATTTTTCAAACTGTATTCTGTAGGCAATTAAATCGGCAACCGTAATGAATTTTATGTTATGGTCTGTCGCAAATTTTTTGAGTTCGTCTTTTCTTGCCATATGACCGTCATCTGACATAATTTCACACATAACGCCTGCCGGTCTGTGGTTTGAAAGTCTTGCCAAATCAACAACGGCTTCAGTGTGTCCTGCTCTTTCCAAAACTCCGCCCATTCTTGCAACGCAAGGGAACATATGTCCCGGACGTCTTAAATCACTCGGCTGAGAATCGTATGCAATTGCAACTTCAACGGTTTTTGCTCTGTCATAAGCGGAAATTCCCGTTGTTACTCCGTATTTTTCACTTGCATCAATACTTTGAGTAAATGCCGTTTTCATTTTTTCTGTATTATTTTCAACCATTAACGGCAAATCGAGGTTTCTTGCAATATCCTGAGAGATTGCCAAACAAATAAGTCCTCTGCACTCTTTTGTCATAAAGTTTATGAGCTCAGGGGTTACCATTTGCGCTGAACATATCAGGTCGCCCTCGTTTTCTCTGTCCTCATCGTCCGCTACGATTAAGGGTTTACCTATTTTAAAATCTTCTAATGCTTCTTCAATTGTGTGAAATTTAAAATCGTCCATTACATAAATCCGTTCTGTACTAAAAGTTCTTCTGTTATATTTGAGGATTTTTCCCCGTTTGTTTTTAAAAGTTTTTCCGTATATTTTGCCAAAATATCGGTCTCTATGTTTACAGTATCATTAACATTTAAGGATAACAAATTTGTATTTGATAAAGTCTGAGGAATGAGCATTACGGATAAAACATTGTCTTCAATGCTGTTTACCGTAAGGCTTACTCCGTTTATGCAAATTGAGCCCTTTTTGACAATATATTTTGAAAAATTTTCGTTCAATTTTATGGTTAATTCGTTAAAATCGTTTAAATTTTTGTTATAGAGAACGGTTGCGGTGCAGTCTATATGCCCTGAAACAATATGTCCGCCAAATCTGTCCTCTAATTTCATTGCTCTTTCAAGGTTTACCAAAGAACCTGTTTTCAGATAGTTAAAATTGGTTACTTTTATCGTTTCATTTGAAACATCTGCAGAAAATGATGTGTTATCAAAACTTGTAACAGTGAGACAAATTCCGTTTACGGCAATGCTGTCTCCGATTTTTACGTCCTTTAAAACTTTATCGGCAAGAATTGTGACAGAGTTGCTGTTAAGAGATTTTATTTTGCCTGTTTCTTCGATTATCCCTGTAAACATAAGATAATTTTAGCATAAAAATAAAAAACGCCCATAAATTGTAGTCTAATGTTTAAAAGTTTTACAAAATGTGTGTGATAAAATAAAGGTTGATATGAAAAAACACTACATAAAAGACTTATTACAAATAGCATTTCCGATAATTATAGGAAATATCGGGTTTATACTGATAGGCGCAGGTGATGTTTTAATTGCGGGAAGACATTCCACGCAGACACTTGCAGCAATTAGTATTGCAACCGCAATTACAAACTGCATACAAATTTTTGGAATAGGTCTGCTTGTTGCGGTTTCTCCGCTTTTATCAAATTACAGAGGGGAAAAGAAATCCCCTGAGAAGTATTTCTTTCCGACACTCAGGTTTGCTGCGGTTTTGGGCGTTGTTGTAATGTCTGTTATTTTAGCCCTGATTCCGCTTATAGATAAACTGAATTATGAGCATAATCTTGCGGTTATGGTTAAACAGTATATGTTCGTAACTGCGTTTGCGACCTTTGGCGGATATCTTCACGCAGCGACAAAAGAATTTTTGCAGGCATTTGAAATAGTTATATTCCCGAATATCGTTACGATTTTTGCAGTATTTTTAAATCTGTTTTTGAATGTTGTGCTTGTTTTCGGGTTTGGCTTTATTCCGTCACTCGGAATTATAGGGCTTGCTATTGCAAGTTTTGTTGTCAGATATTTTATGGGAATTGTGCTTTTAATCTACTGTTTCAAAATTATGAAATTTGAAAACTGCAAAGACTTTGGTTATTACAAACAACTCATAAAAATAGGTCTTCCGATTTCGCTTGCAATAGTGACTGAATTTGTTGCGTTTAATATAATTGCGGTCCTGATGGGAAGAGTTGCAGGAGTTTATGCTGCGGCGCAAAATTTAATTCAGACAATGACGACTTTTTCTTTTATGATTCCGCTTGCAATATCTAATGCAATTGCTGTTAAGGTTGGGTATGCAAACGGCGCAAAGGATTATGAAGATTTGAAAAATTATTCTCAGAAGGGAACGTTGGTATGTATCGGGTTTATGGTGTTCAGTTCGGTAATATTTGCACTGTTCCCGAAATTTTTGGTCGGCTTGTTCACAAACGATACGGAATTAATTACGATTTGTGTTCCCGTAATATATCTTTTGGCTGGATTTCAGGTGTTTGACGGTTTGCAGGTTGCACTGTCCGGAATTTGCAAAGGTATAAAATCAACCAAAATAGTACTTATTGCAAACTTTACTGCTTATTGGCTTCTTTCAATTCCTTTAGGCTGTATTTTGGCTTTCAAATTTAATATGGAGCTTATGGGATTTTGGATAAGTTTAATCGTTGCGGCAATTATTCTGTGCTCAATTATGCTTTATATGCTGAAAAGGTATTTTAAAAAATTGCAGACAGAATCTGTATAAAATTAAGATAATGATATTAAAATATGTCTAACATTGTCACCCTGAACTAGTTTCAGGGTCTTAAGAACTATGCTGAAAAGTTTTATTTTGTTTTTACAATGTTGATAAGATGCTGAAACTGTCTTGGATTTACTCCACGCTCATGTCTGTCGTTCACTTGACTACGTCAATGTTCACTTCGACATTCGCTATCCGGATTACACTTCGTTTCTTCCGTACGTAAATCCGCAAGTTCAGCATGACAGTTAGAATATAACGAGTGATTATGTGGTACGTCATTCCCAAACTTAATCATGTTGACAACATGAACTGTCAGGTTATAAAATAGGCTTATGGTAATAGCATATTTAAGTTTAGGTTCAAATAAAGGAGACAGGGTCGGCTACATACAGCAGGCTACAAGCGTACTTGGAATGAGTGAGGGTATAAGCATTGTAAGGACCTCGTCTTTTTATGAAACAGAACCATGGAACTGCGAAACAAAGAATTGGTTTGTTAATGCCGCAATAGAGATTAGCACAACTCTTTCGGCTCAGGAATTACTTGCCGAATGTCAGAGAATTGAAAAACAACTCGGCAGAAACAGAGAGGCTGAAGGTCATTACGGTGACAGAACAATTGATATAGATATTATGTTCTACGGTAATGAAATAATAAATGAAGATAATCTTCTCGTTCCGCACAAATTCATTCACCAGAGAGCATTTATGCTTGTTCCGATGCTTGAAATTGCTGAAGATTTTGTTCACCCCGTTTTCGGTCAGACAATAACCGAACTTCACGAAGCATTAGAAAACCCCGAAATGGTTTATTTGTATGGGACAAGAATTTAGTGTTGCAATTGTAGGCGGTGGCCCTGCGGGTTGTACTTGTGCCTATTATCTGCAAAACCATTTTGACGTGACTGTTTTTGATACAAATTCGCTTATGTTTACTATTTTGAAAACCGGCGGAGGAAGATGTAATTTTTCCTATAACGAACCAGATTTCAGAGAACTTGTGAAAAATTACCCGAGAGGTGAAAAGTTTTTGTACTCTGTTTTTTCAAAGTTTTCTCCATCTGATACTGTTGATTTGTTTAATGAGTTGGGTATTGAAACTTATACCCAAAGCGATAACAGAATGTTTCCTAAATCTGATAGCGCAAAAGAAGTCAGAGAAAAATTTTTGAAGGGGTTGAATGGGGTAAAACATGTTAAAGAAAAAGTTATTGATATTGAGAAATCTGATAACGGGTTTATTTTGAAAACCGAATCTTCAAAATACTTTTTTGATAAAGTTATATTTGCAACAGGTGGTCACAGTGGTTTTGAAATGCTTGAAAAATTGGGCATTCCGATTGTTAGCCCAAAACCCTCGCTTGTCGGATATGTTACGGAAGAAAATTTTGGAGATTTGGCGGGGATAAGTTTGACTGACGTTTATTCAGAGGATATAAAGCAAGCTGGGGACATTATTTTTACTCATAAGGGCGTTTCAGGACCTTTGATTTATAAAATTTCTTCAGTAAAAGCGTATGATGAGTTTCCTTATCTGTTGTCGTTTGATTTGATAAAAGATGGATTTTCGGATATCCAGACGATACTTGATAAAAATTCCCAAAAACTTGTAAAAACTATGCTTAGTGAATTTTTGCCGAAACATTTTTGCGATTATGCGGCTGAAAAACTTGGCATAACGGATAAAAAATGCCACGAGATAAATAGAGTGAAAAGAGAGGAAATATCAAAGTTTGTCCATAAGTTTAAGGTTAAGGCTATTTCAACCGTAAAAGACGGCGAAACTGTAACTGCGGGCGGAGTTGACTTGGACTATGTAAACCCGAAAAATATGGAATCAAAGGTTGTTCCGAATTTGTATTTCTGCGGAGAAGTTTTGAATATAGACGGATTTTGTGGAGGTTTTAACCTGCAAAACTGCTGGTCAACAGCATATGTGCTGTCAGATGGGCTTAATTGTAAATAATTGTAAATATGAATTTAAAAAGCCCAAAACCCCTGTAAAATCTGCGATATGATATGATATGATATGATATATCACCCCTGCGCAATTATTAATGTCAAAAAAACTTTGTTATATTACAAGTATATATAAAATATATCGTATATCTTAATAAAAATTCACACGAGAAAGGAGATTAACAATGGGAAATCCACCAATCAAACCCGGAATGAAATTTGAAACTTATGATAGTTTTGTAGAGAAAACTGCAAAACGTGCAGCAAAAGCAAAAAATCCTGCTTGCCCTGACTATACTAAACAATTTTATAATGGTGCAGGAGGTCTATTTGCAGAGGCATGGAGAAGTGAGTCAGTAAAAACGGAAAATGGTAAAACAATATATTCTGATCGTATAACTGCATATGATGAGAATTATCATTATACAGCAGAAAACAAAGGTCCTGAAGTTTATTATCCGGATAGATTTACAAGAATAGAGTCGGATACTCAGTATGCTGTTGATAAAAACCGTAATGGTGTTGTTGATGAGGACGAAATATTCGATAAATAAAAAATTTATGTGATGAATATTATCTATCATACATAAAAGGTGGGTAAAGCGTACGCTTTACTCGCTTTTTGTTTTGATATATTTATGTTTAATTGCAAAGGTAAATCTTGCATCTGCATTTGATTTGAAGATATCTGAACTGTTGAATTTTTAGAGGGGAGAATAGATTGTTACCCACCTTTATCCTCCCTAACAAGGGAGGAAATATTAGTTCCTTCCCTTATTAGGGAAGGTTAGGATGGGTAGTTTCCCTTTCGCATAATTTGACAGATCCTGAAATAAATTCAGGATGACATCTGATTATTAGATTTTCTGTACTTCTTTGCTTTTTACGATTTCTTCTATTTTTGAAACCATTACATCTTTATAAATATCACAGGATATCTGTGAATCAGCCTCAAATCTCAAAGTAAATACAGGTTCTGTATTGCTCTGTCTTACAAGTGCAAAGCCGTTATCAAAAACAATTCTCAACCCGTCTATCGTTATAATATCCTTGATTTTTGTATTAAACATATCCGGATTATTTTCCACATACTGTGTAAAATCAGCAAGTACGGATTTTTTTAGTTCGTTCGGGCATGCAAGCCTTATTTCAGGCGATATTGCAACTTTATTAAACGGTGTCAACAAATCTTCAACCCTAAATTCAGGGTTTTCTTTCTTATATTTCGCAACGATTTCGATTAATCTGCATCCCGCATATATTGCATCGTCAAAGCCGTAGTATTTATCTTTAAAGAAAGTATGACCGCTCATTTCCCCTGCCAAAAGTGCGCCCGTTTCTTTCATTTTGGACTTGATATATCCGTGACCTGTTTTGCACATTACTGACTTTCCGCCAAGTTCATCAATTGTGTCAAACAGTACCTGTGAGCATTTTACTTCCGATACTACAACCGGTGTGATATTTGTTAATCTGTAATTTTCGATAATTTCACGGGCATAAATCAAAAGAAGTTTATCGCCGGAAATTGAATTTCCCTTGGAATCGATAACGCCTATTCTGTCACTGTCGCCGTCAAATGCGATACCGAAATCTGCCTGTTCCTGAACAACCATTCTTTTAATGTCTTTCAGAGTTCTTTCATCACTCGGATTCGGGTGGTGGTTCGGGAAAGTTCCGTCAGGGTTTGAATACATTTCGGTAACTTTACATCCCATAAGTCTGTACAATTGCGGCGCAACAATTCCGCCTGTTGCATTTGCACTATCAACAACTATTTTTAAGCCTGTTCCGACTTTTTGGAAATTGCCTGCCATTACCTGAATATAGTCTTTGATTAAATCATATTCTTTCAGCTGACCTGAAATGTACTGTATAGTTGATTTTGTGTCATATTCTTTAAATGTAAATTCGCAAACCTCCTGAATTTCCGATTCGTTCAGAGAGTGTTTGTCAAAAGTCATTTTTAGACCGTTATACTGGCTCGGGTTATGGCTTGCGGTGATAATCATTGCAGCAATAATATCATTGCCGTCTGTAACATTATCGTTAATTCCGACAACTTCGGAATAGTATCCGATAGGAGTCGGCGCAAGCCCCAAATCAACAACGTTTGCGCCTGTTGAACGAAGTCCGTTAATAAGCGCATCGGATAAAGATTTTGAATGTAATCTTGCGTCACGGCATACGGTTATCCACATTTCTGAAGGAATTTTGTGCGAATGTTTTGTTAAATACTGAACAAACCCACGTCCCGTAAAGTAGTATAATTCTTCCGTTATATCTTTTCCGTAAATCCCTCTTATATCATTTTTTCCGAATGCCGATTTTTCTAACATTTTCTTCTCCTTTTTGGTTATAATATAACACAGAGATGTTTAAATTACTATCAAAAAGCATATCGGAAGAAAAAGTTATGGCATATTTATTCATACTGCCTGCAGTTTTGGGTACTTTTATTTTTATAATTATCCCGACAATTCTGTCTTTCGGACTTAGTTTCTTTGATTGGAATTTATTAAACAGTGCAAAATTTGTAGGTTTGGAAAATTACAAAACCATTTTTTCAGAACCCCTGTTTTTTAAAATACTCATAAATACTTTAGTGTTTGCACTGAGTACAACGGTTTTTGCGGTCATAATTCCTCTGATTTTGGCAAATGTTTTGAATAACAAATTTAAAGGAAGCGACTTTTTTAAAACCGCATATTTTCTCCCGTTTATAACTCCTATGATAGTAATATCTATCGTTTGGGAATGGATAATGAGCGAGGGCATAATTGCAAATCTTCTGCCTTGTAAACCTTTGTATTCCGAGGTTTGGGCAATGCCTGTTATTATTATGGTTTCGGTCTGGAAATTTATCGGGTATAATACAATACTTTTTCTGAGCGGGTTTTCGACCATGAATCAGGAGGTTTTGGAATCTGCAAGAACAGATGGTGCAAACAGGCTTCAGACATTGTTTTATGTAACAATTCCTATGCTTGCGCCGACCGTATTTTTTGTAATAATAATTACCGCAATAAATTCTTTTCAGGTTTTTGATTTAATTTATATGATGACGCAGGGCGGTCCTGCCGACAGCACAAATGTTTTGGTATATTCAATTTATCAAAACGCTTTTGAATACTTTAATGTCGGAAAAGCAAGTGCTATCGCTTACGTTCTTTTTATAATCGTTTTTGTTCTTACCATTTTTCAGTGGAAAGTAAGAAAAAACTTCATCTGGCAAGAGGGTGGGGGTAGGGGTAAATAGAAGTATGTAATTGCCATTTCTGACTTGTTTTAGGTTCCAATTTGTCGAATTAGTAAATCCGACCTACGGAATGTAATAACCATGAGATAAATAATACCCATCCGCCGTTGTAAATTTCGCTTACACTCAATAACAACGTGCTCCTTCCCTTATTAGGGAAGGTTGGAACGGGTATTTATTCCACATTAATCAGTTTATGGGATTGCGGAATAACCCTGACGTTTTTGTAGTGTGTCAAAAATTTATCAAAAGTTTTCTGAATAACTTCAGGCGAAACGGCGGGAGTTAATTTATTCATTTTAGGCTGCAAAATAAGATAAAAATTATATTTTTCAGCCAAATCACAGCATTTTTTGATTTCGTCATCTGTTATATTTTCGTCAAAAACTATTTTTGCAAAAAGGTTTTTATCAGCGCATTCATACTGTTTTGTCATTGCACAGTGAACCCTGTACTCTCTCACTTTTTTGAAAAACTTTTCGTGCAAATCCATCGTGTCAAAATTTTCGCCCGATGACTTAAGTTTTATATCTGCTGATACTATATCAGCGTATTCCAAGATGTTTTCTAAATTTTCAGGTAAAGTCGCATTTGTTTCTAAATATAATTTTACTTCAGGATATTTTTGTTTGAATTTCGGCATAAATTCAGACAGAAAATCATGATGTAAAAGCGGTTCTCCGCCTGTTAAAGAAACGGAATGAACTGTTTTTAAATTAAAATGTTCCAATTCTGTTATTAATTCTTCAACCGTATAATCTTTACCCATTGAAGTGTCGGTATCGCAGTAATTGCAATTCAGGTTACAGCCTGAAAAACGTACAAATATCTGTTTTTCTCCTATATATAACCCTTCTCCCTGAATTGAATTAAATATTTCTGTTATTTTTGCGGTTCTTATCATAAAACTCTTTCTTTATTTTCGGACAGTGTTTTCAGTTTTTTGTACAATTCAATTTCTTCGTCTGATAGTTTTTTCGGAATATCAATAATGACTGTAACTATCATATCGCCTTTTTTACCGTCTTTAATAAGTCCTTCGCCTGCAATTCTGTACTTTTGCCCGTTATTAGTTGATGGCATAACTTTCATTGAAACGACTCCCGTTGAAACGGGAACTTCCACAAGACCGCCTAAAACTGCAATCTCGGGTGTAACCGTGACGGTTTTTAATACATTAAGTCCGTCATATTTTATTTCTTCATCATTTTCAATCTTTATGAGAATATATAAATCACCCGGCTTGCCCCCGTTTAATCCGGGGTTCCCTTCGCCTGAAAGTCTGATTTTTGAGCCGTTTTTTACACGAGCCGGAATTTTGACTACTATTTTTTTATGGTTTGAAATTTCGCCTTTTCCGTTACAGACTTTGCAGTTGCTCCCGTTTATAAAAGTTCTGCCGAGACAGTTCGGGCATGGCTCGGTATGAAGAATATTCAGAGTTTTCGAAACTCCGTTAATTGCTTCGCTTATTGAAATTGTAATTTCTGTGTTGATATCACTTCCGTTTTTAATAATAATTTTTTCTTCTTTTGAACTTTTTTTATTTTCTTTCTTCTGTTTTTCTTTGTTTAATTCTTCGTTTACGTTTTTAACGCCTTTGTTAATGCCGTCAATAAAACTTTCCCATGCGTTTGTAAAACCGTCTTTTTCTTTTGTTTTATTGGTATTGGTTTTATTGTCATTGGTTGTTTTTTTATTGTCGAAATTCGGACGCTTACTGTCGAAATTTGGTCGTTTACTGTCAAAGTTAGGTCTTTTGCTGTCAAAATTCGGACGTGTGCCTGATGTACTTTTTGTTTCCTGCCCGTACGTATAAAGCCCTCTCAAAGCATCATAATTTTTACGCTTTTCTTTATCGGTCAATGTTTCGTAGGCTTCCGTTATTTCTTTGAATTTCTTAATTGCATCAGGGGTATTTCCCGCAACATCGGGGTGATATTTCCTTGCAAGTCGTCTGTATGCGGTTTTTATTTCCGCTTCGGTTGCAGTTAAATTTACTCCTAAAATTTGATAATAATCTTTATTGCTCATTATTCTATCTTAATAGTTTTGGACAAAAATTCAACCCCCCGTTTAACGTGATTTTTATTGTTATAAAAAATTTTTCATAATATAATTTAGTCTATGATATACGGTATTTTTTCAACAATTTTATTTTGGTTAATTCTTCCGTTTTGGCTTATAGCAGGGCTTTTTAACAAAAAACTTCTGACAGGTTTTAAGGAAAAACTCGGATTTTTTAAATTTGATAACAACCAAAAGAAATCAATTATTTTTTATGGTGTTTCTGTCGGTGAAACTCAGGCACTTGAAAAAATACTCAAAGATTCAAAAAAAGAATTTCCTGATAAAAATATAATTGTCGTAACGGGAACAAAAACAGGTCAGGAATTAGCGCATAAAAAGTATTTCGAAATATGTGATTTTATTACGTATTTTCCGTTTGATTTTCCGTTTTGCGTAAAGAGTTTTCTCAAAAAAACTAACCCGGAAATGATTTGTATTATGGAAACAGAAATGTGGCCGAATTTTATAAGAATAACTTCTTCAAAAAAAATACCTCTTTTTATAATCAACGGAAGAATTTCAGACAGAACTTATAAAAGTTATAAAAAACTGTCATTTTTCTTTAAGCCGTTACTCAGAAAATATACAAAAATACTTACGCAGAGCAAAATTGATAATGACAGACTTATTTCAATAGGAGCAAACCCTGAAACTACAATAAATATCGGAAATATAAAATTTGATTTGACCTCAGGAAAAAATCCTCCGGTTCTTGAATCTAACGGAAGAATAATTATTGCGGGAAGTACACATTCAACCGAGGACGAAATTATTTTAAGTGCTTATACAAAGATAAAAAATGAATTTAATGATGTAAAACTTTTAATTGCGCCTCGTCATCCCGAAAGAAATGAATTTGTTTACGGATTAATTCAAAAAACAGGATTTGCATATGGCAAAAAATCAAATTCAGATAATTTCCTTGATAAAGACATTATTTTGCTTGATACAATGGGAGAATTAAGTAGTTTGTATTCTGTTTGTTATTTCTCGGTAATAGGCGGAAGTTTCAACAAAACAGGCGGACACAACCCTCTTGAATGTGTTATTTACAATAAGCCCGTAATTTCAGGAAACAACGTCAAAAATTTCAAAGATATTTATGCAATTATAACCAACTATGAGGCCGGAACCATTGTAAATAATGAAGAAGAACTTTATAATCAAATGAAAAAGTTTTTGTCTGATGAAAATTATTACAACAATTCCTGTATGAACTGCCAAAAGGTTTTTGATGAAAACAGCGGTGCAACAGGTCGTACAATTGATGAAATGAAGAAAGTTCTTTTTTAATAAAAAATTCCCCTTAATATTTGTTAAATTTATATAAAAATATGTCAATTTCTGCCGAAAAAATTGCTTTATTAAAATATCAGGGAATTTTAGGTTGTTGTATGATTTTTGAAAAAACAGGAAATATATCTTTAAATAGTACAAATATCGATATTAAAAAAGATAAAAGCATTACAAAACCAATGACTTTTAAAGGTCAGCCTGCGGAAAATTCCACTGAAACAGAAAAAGCAAAGGTTAATTCACCGCTTGCAGCAGCATATTTCGGGATAAATACTTCGGAAAATTTAACCCCTCTGACGATAGATGAACTTAAAGGTGAAAACGGGCAAAGCAGATTTGGACATGATACACAAAGCGTTATAAATTTATCCAAAAAATATCCTCATATCAGAGAGTTAGTTTTTTTGAAAAAACAGGATGGAACTCCGCGTTTTCATTATATGAACTTGCTGAAATTAGCTAAGTTCTATGAGGATAAGGATAACAGAGCTGCCGTTCAGGAACTTGCAAAAATAGAAACATCAAAGGGCAAACCGAGATTTACGGATAATGCAATTATGACGATTGCAAAATATGGCATATATAGTAAATATGCAAATGAAATAAAAGCACTTGCGGCAATGGAAGATGAAAAAAATGAGCCCGTATTTAAGGCTGATGAGCTTTTGAATTTGGTGGAACATTATAAAACGTACGGGCATGATATAAAAGAATTAACCCAATTAAAAGATGCGAACGGAGAATCTATAAATTTTGCAGGTGATGTTATTTTTAATATTTTAGAGGGCTATAAGGAGCATAAGGAAACGATAGTAAACCTCTGTGCAAAAAGAGATTTTTCCAAAATTTTAAATCAAGACCTAATAGAAGCTTATGAAAAATACCCTGAATTTATGGAAAAAATCTTCGACAAGAGAGAAGGT
This sequence comes from bacterium, assembly GCA_017433195.1. Classification (GTDB taxonomy): domain Bacteria; phylum Cyanobacteriota; class Vampirovibrionia; order Gastranaerophilales; family Gastranaerophilaceae; genus RGIG2479. The sequence goes on along the minus strand of JAFRHR010000038.1, from coordinate 18,216 downwards.
GACAATCTTGAATGTGATTATAAGTACTGTGCAAATGAAATTATAGCCATAGGAATTGCCTGCAACAATAACCTTGATGCGATTTCTAAATTATATGATTTAGCGGAAGAAAATAAAATTTCCGAAAGAACTTTTGACAAAATAATCAGTAACGTTGACGAAAATTCATGGAGAGCATTGAACAACCCTGATTTTGAAAAATTCTTCTTTGATAACATTGAAGATATTGAATTGTGTGAGACGTACTCGTCTGATAATTTTGTCCGCCTTGAAACAAAAGATAAAAAATTCAATATAAAAATCAAAATTGAAAACGGAATTGAAATCGTCGGAGAAGAAAATAAAGATAAGCGTGAAGTAGAAACAAGAAAAAATGACGGTACAGTAACTCATGAAAAATACTACAAAAACGATTTCGACGAAGAAATAGGTTATATTGAAAAAGTAAAAGATGAAAACGGTAATGTTATTTCAATGGAAGTTACAAAACCGAGCAGGAAAAATCCGGGGGTTCTTGTTGTTATGAAGAACACTTACGATAAAGACGGCAATTTTATTGATTCAAGAAAAATCGGTTATGTTGAAAACTACGGCAAAAACGGTGAAAGAAGAAAAATACAAAAAGAATATGTTTCGCCCTTAGGTGTTACAACAAAACAGATGGTGCTTGAAATTCCGAGAGGAAAACGTTCTGTTTATGAAATTGACGATAAAAAGTTTGAACGTGTTTTCAAAAGAAAGGGCGAAAATGAAACAGAAACTCATGCTTGGGGCAACAAGTACGAAACTAAATTTAACGAAGACAATATAGAAGTAACTCTTACCTCAAAATACGGCAAGCCTAAAACAGTTACTTTAGATAAAGATCAGATAGATTTTAAACTCCTCCCTCTTATAAAACAACTTCCGGGCGACTTTTTATACACTCTTTCCAAAACAGGAACAAAAGTTATGACGGCAAAAAATTGGGATAAAGATATGGCGGGTAATGCCTGCTTTATGAATATAAATAATACAATTTATATTTCTGACAGATGGGAGAACGATCCGTTTGTATTTGCACATGAATACGGTCATATGATTGATGCTTTATTGTTAGATAATTTAAGCGAGGATTCTGTATTGAATTTAATTTGCAAAAAAGAACTTGATGCATATAAAGAAAAAGCTTCCTCAAGAAATGAAAAATGTGTCGGGTATTTTGTATCAAATTATGATACGGAAAACGGACAGTGTTTTGATGAATTAGTTGCCGAAACAACTGCATTATTATCCGGCCTTCAACATGATGATAACAATTTGCTTGTGAGAGCAAAAGTATTGCAGGAAAATTTCCCTGAAACAATTTCCTACATCGGAAACCAAATAAAAAGAGTCATGATTTAATTTTGGTAAACATTTAGTTACAATTGACTGATTTTTGACAAATTTTATTATTTACGGGTGTTAATCCTGTAGTCAGTTATTATCTCGGGATTTTTGTATGAATTTAATTCAGACAGATTTTAATATATCGAAAATTAAGAATAAAACTTTTGATAAAAAAGTTTCCGCCCCTGTCGTGAAATTTCGAGGGCAAGAAACTGAATACAGTTTCCCTGATTATGTACCTGTAAATCCTGATTTGACAAAAACGTATTTTGGAATTTCTGAACACTCTTCAAATAACTCTTCAATAAAAAAACTGACTGACGAAGAATTTGAGAAAATGAGAGCAACAGCCAAGCATATAGCGGATATTAATTACAACAAATATAACGTTCAGCTTGCGGATAAACTCCCGTCCTATGAAAATATATCAAGTTATGAAAATGCGGTCTACGTTATGAAAAATGTGACCAATCAGTATAATTTTGAAGTTGCGGAAAAAATTCTTTCTGATGAAAACCTGCTTAATAACGAAGTGTTAATGAATTCAGTTGCCTCAGTTTTATACTTTACAAATTCTCCCGAAAAAGCGGAAAACAAAATAAAAATGCTTGAACAAATATCAACTGACGAAAGATTTGAGGAAAAAGATTTTTTAAATTATTCTGTGTCCGTATTAAAAACAAATTACTTTACCGAACAAGACCTTCTGCAAAATGTTGTAAAACTTGTTGATATGAAAGTTAATGATGGCGGAAAAGAAGTCCCTCGATTTAATACAACTGATATTATTATGTTGGGCAGAGCATTGAATGACCTTGAAACAAAAGGTATTGTTCTTGAGTTGGTTAATCTGCCTGTAAAAACTGACGAACAAAAAAATATAATCCCGACTGCTGATGATATTCTGAAATATACGGATTTGTATGTGGAGGATTATGAAAACAGAAGAATATTAGAAAATCCCGAAGTTCAGAAATGTGTAATGTATAATTCAAAAAAACTGAAATCCGTAAACAGCTTCAGTTCCGACAAATTCCTTGAACTTCATTATAAAGATAAAGTTGTTCATTATGAAATAAAAGATGACGGCACCCTTGAAGTTACAGGTGAAGAAGTTATATCTGAAAAAGACGGCAAAAAAACGACAGAATTAAAAACAAAAGGTGCTTCAATAAAACTCGAACAGTATTTTGACAAAGAGGGTGATATCAAAGGCTATATCGAAACATTAAGCGATAAAGACGGAAACCCTGTTTCAAGAACTTTAACAAAGCGAAGTAAGAAAAATCCCGGAGTGCTTGTGGTTTTGAAAGAAGTTTTGGATAAAAAAGGCGGTATTAAAGAGGTTAAAAAACTCGGTACGGTTGAAAATTACGGAGAAAAAGATGACAAAAGAGTTATAAAAACAGAATTTACTTCGCCTCTTGGAACGGAAAGCAAACAAAGTATTATGGAAACACCGCATATTAAAAGTTCAAAATTTGAAGCAGTGGGTAAACGTTTTGAAAGAAGATTCAGACAGTATGATGACCATTCTTCAGACACCGTTGCTTGGGGTAATCTTTACAGAACAAAAATTAATTTAGATGGTATTGATGTTACAGTAACAAGAAAAGACGGAACGACAGAAACAGCAACTGTTAAAAACTGTCAGATGTCTTATCAGCTGCGTCCGTTAATTGCTCAAATTTCGGGTGATTATTTGTATCTGCTTGCCAAAACAGGAACGAAAGTATGCTACGGATACGAAAAAGATAATGCCTGCTTTGATCCTGATTCAAATACTATATGTGTTTCGGAAGAACTTAAAAACGATCCGTTTATATTTATGCACGAATTGGGGCACATGGCAGATGAGGTTATTTTAGGCAATCTGAATAAAGATTCAGAATTACAGGAAATTTTCAAAAGAGAACTTGATGCATATAAAGAACAGGCTTCGGTTCTCAGTGAAGAACAAATTCAGTATTTTGTTGCAAAAAAACACTCAAACATCGGCGGATGTCTGACCGAAGTTATTGCCGAAACAAATGCAATTTTATCGGGACTTCAGCACGAAGGCGACGGGCACCAGGTCCTTATCCGCTCAAAAATTTTGCAGGAAAATTTCCCCGAAACAATTTCTTATATCGGTTCAAAGATTGAAGAAGAAATGCAGGAATTATAATTTCTTCATTGTTGGGAAAGCTATTACGTCACGGATTGTGTGAGAATCGGTCAGTAACATTACCAATCTGTCAATTCCCATACCCATACCGCCTGTCGGAGGCATTCCGTATTCTAATGCATTTATGAAGTCTTCATCGATTTCCATTGCTTCTTCGTCGCCGTTTGCTTTAGCCAAAGCCTGAGCCTCAAAACGCTGTCTCTGATCAAGCGGATCGCTTAATTCAGAAAATGCGTTCGCAATTTCCCAGCCATTTACTCTTGTTTCAAATCTTTCCGTTAATCTGTCGTTATCTCTGTGAACTTTGGCTAATGGAGAGATTTCTCTCGGATAATCTATGATGTGAATCGGCTGAATGAGTTTCGGCTCAACTTTTTCTTCGAATACTCTTTCGACAACCTGTCCCCAGTTCATACCTTCTTCAGCATCGATATGGAGTTCTCTTGCCTTGTCTAACGCTTCTTTTGCAGTATAGAATGCCCCAAAATCAACTCCTGTTTCTTCCTGAATTGCTCCTAACATGGTTTTCCTGTCCCACGGAGGAGTTAAGTCGATTTCGTTTTTGCCGTATTTGATTTTGGTTGTTCCCAAAACTTCCTGCGCAACGTAAGCAACCATATTTTCAGTCAAAGTCATCATATCATTGTAATCAGCATAAGCCTGATACAATTCTATCATTGTAAATTCAGGGTTGTGACGGGTATCAATACCTTCGTTTCTGAAACATTTTCCTATTTCAAAAACTCTTTCCGAAACACCGCCGACAATTAATCTCTTTAAGTACAATTCAAGAGCAATTCTGAGTGTTAATCCCATATCCAAAGCGTTGTGGTGAGTTTCAAAAGGTCTTGCGTTTGCACCGGATGCAATTGTCTGCAAAGTAGGTGTTTCAACTTCCATAAATCCGTCTTTTGCCAAGAATTCTCTAATTTTGCTTATTATTAAACTTCTTTTCTTGAAAGTATCTCTTGTTTCCTGATTCATAATTAAATCAACGTATCTTTGACGATACTTGAGTTCAACGTCAGTTAAACCGTGGAACTTTTCAGGTAAACTCAATAAAGATTTTGATAACATCTTTAAATCGGTTGTCTTTATTGTAAGTTCTCCTCTCGGAGTACGTCTGATAGTTCCGTAAAAACCTACAATATCCCCGATATCGATTAATTTTAAAAGTTTTAATTTTGCTTCGTCCAAATTGTCTTTGTGTGAAAAAATCTGAATTTTCCCTTCAGCATCCTGTAAATCAATAAACATTCCGCTGTTTCTTATTGCCATAACACGACCTGCAACGGCATATCTGTCTTCCGTTTCCTGTCCTGCTTCAAGGTCTGCATATTTTTCCTGCAAAAACTTTGAATCGGCATTTTTATCAAATGTATAAGGATAAGGATTTACTCCCATATCCGCTAAATCAGTCAGTTTTTGTATTCTGGTCTGTCTGATGGTTTCTCTTGCTGAAATCGGTTCTCTTGTTTCAAGTTGTTCCATAATATTCCCTCTTTTTGTTTATCTTTTACGCAATTTAAGTTTATCATAAACATAAATCATTTTTAAATTTTACAGGCTTTTTTATTTTTATAAAGATAATAGTAATTCAGGCTCAAATCTGTTGCTACAAGTAAAAAGTCCAACAAATACAGATAAAAAACAGCATCGTAGTTGTAAAAAATCTTATGAATCATTCCGCATATATAACCTAATTCCACTATCCACATAAAAGAACGGCTTCTGCTTTTAACGTCTTTTGTCCTGTAGGTTTTGGCGACCTGAAAAGGCCAGCTTGCACCAAAGCATATTAACATTCCGGCTTCAAAAATACTCATAATCATCTCCTTGATTTATGAATATTTTACCCCAAATAAATTTATATATCCTCTTTTGTTGCGGTTTTGCTTGATTCAACGGCAAGTCTGTCACATCTTTCATTGTAGGCGTGTCCGTTGTGACCTTTTACCCAAATATATTTTACTTCGTGTTTTTTCATCGCTTTTAGGAGCCTTTGCCATAGTTCAAGGTTTTTAACAGGCTTTTTATCAGCGGTTTTCCACCCTCGTTTTTCCCAACTCTCAAGCCAGTGTTGATTAAAAGCATCGGTTAAATACTTGCTGTCGGAATATAAATCGACTTTGCAGGGTTTTGTAAGTGCTTCAAGTGCAACTATGGGTGCTAAAAGTTCCATACGGTTGTTTGTGGTTTTCAGAAAACCGTCAGTTAATTCTTTTTCGTGTGCTTTTCCCTGCGAATCAACGAATTTTATTATTGCCCCGTATCCGCCGTTTCCGGGGTTCCCGCTGCACGCTCCGTCTGTGTAAATTTCAACAAAAGTTTTTTCTTCCATACCATAATGGTACAGGAATTTTTGAGGGTATGTCAAATGTTTAGTTCTCTCCCTAATTAGGGAGGGTTAGGGTGGGTATCAATCTCCCGTTGCTCACACCTCTCACAAAACAATACTCAATTGTTTTCTTCGGCAGAGTGCATGATTGTATTGGTACGCTCGGTTTTGTCGTTGCTTTGTTATCACTGCCGCAACTTAAAACCTCGCTATCCGGATTTCACGGCGTTAAAGATTGAATGCAAATTATTGCTTCACGCATCGCAGTAATTCGCTATATTTTACTTGCGTAAAATTGCCACGAATTTTGCGTTGCGCTACTTCGAGTTAGTCGGCTTTCGCCGCCGTCACTCTACGCAAAATTTGCAAAAAAAACTCCTCGAATGAGGAGTATAAAATTTCTGTTAGGAAGGGAATTAGGGTATATAAAATAAACTTTGTTATCTCTCTTACATATATATAAAGTATATACAAAATATCTAATTTCATAATTCAATTTTTTTGTTACATATCTTAATATTTTGAGCAATTTTAGCAATTTTTTAAAAACGAAATACTTTATATAAGAGTAAGGACATGAAAGGGAAAATAAATAGTCTATTGTAAGTGGAAAAAAGTCACAAACTTTAATCTGATTTATAGATAAAAAAAGTTTGAAAAAAAGATTCTTTTTATACTCTCTTAATATCCTCGTGTTTATTTTAATTGTTTGCCATTCGGCAAACTTTTTTTTTGCGAAATTTCATATGAAATTTCGCAAAAATGTAAAGGCAGTATATTGTATGTGCACGAATTCGGTTTATCTGCATTGAATTGGCAGAATTTTAATTCTGCCGTATATTTATCCCTTTATCCTACTCGATTATTCTTGGCCGTAGGGTATTTGTGCAGAAACTTCAGCAACAATTCTTGAGATATCCGGACCGCCGAATACTGCTTCAAGTATCAATTGCGAGTTAATGATAGCTGTTTCTTTGTATTCCATTGTATCGACATCAAGAATGTCAAATTCAACGTAATCACTTCCCACATACGCTAGTCTTCCGTATTCATTCCCTGTTGCCCAGTGAAGAAACATGTAATCTTTTTCAAAGCTCTTTAATCTTTCTAATAAATTCATTTTGTCATCCTACTCTACTCACTTTATATTTTAGTGATAATTTCCCCAAAGTCAATTTTTCGAAAAGATAATTATAATGTCTTGTTTTTTCGCTGTTCTATCTGGTATAAAAAGCATTGTTTACTGATAATATCGGTATTTTCTTTTGATATGTTTGTGAAGCTGAAGCCTATCATATAAGGGTAATCTGTTGTTTTATTTATTTGTGTGGCATGGATAAAAAGTGCTTTGCAGTTAATTTCATTGTCACCCAATTTAAAAGTTGCTTTTATGCTTTTTGCCTGAGGAAATTTATTTGTCGGGGACATGAAGCTGAATCCTCCGGCAGAGATATTGTGAACACTTCTTGTATAAAAAACGAAATCGTCATAAAGAGTATTTACTTCAAGTGTAATATCGCATTTTAGATTTGTTCTGTAGTACATGCGTCTTTGGGAATGGCTGCCTTGTGTGGGGTATGTTGTTATGTATTTATATTTGTCATCTTCCTGAATAAGTTTTATAAACAATGCATTTGTAATATAAATCCCGTCAGAGGTATAAAAATGGATTATTACCGAGGTATTGGGAACCATTTCAAGAATTTCGTCCGAAGTAAAAATTACACGGTTGTTAGCTATTTCAACATTACTTGCAGTGATTTGCTGTAAATCACCTTTGCTGAGACTATAATAGATTTTAATAGCTTTAAAAAGCGTTAAGACGTCTTTATCAACCTCATTTCCCATAATCTGATATTAACATTTTTCGGATATTATGGCAAAAAGTTTATGTTCTGATTTTATCTTTTGTATATTCATTTAGCCTCTGTTTATTAATACTTTAAAAAATTTTAATACAATTATTAATTTTTCATTAACTTTTAATTATTTTATTTATTTTGATTGTATAAATAGAGAGTGAATAATATAAGGAGGCGTTATGGCAATTAAACCATTATCAGACAAAATTGTAATTAAAGTTATTGAAGACACAGAACAGACTTCAGGCGGAATATTTATTCCTGACAGTGCAAAAGAAAAACCTCAAAAGGGTGAAATCATAGCAGTTGGACCGGGAAGAGTTACGGATAACGGAGAAAGAGAACCAATGGATGTTAAAGTTGGCGATGTTATACTTTACGCTAAATACTCCGGTACAGATATAAAAGTTGACGGACAGGAATACAAAATTTTATCAGTAAAAGATGCATTAGCAGTGTTAGGTTAGTAATTTTATAATTTAAGGAGAAATAAAAATGGCAAAACGTATAGTATTTGACGAAGAAGCAAGAAAATCGCTTCTAAAAGGTATAGATGCAGTGGCAGATGCCGTTAAAATAACACTTGGCCCAAAGGGTAGAAATGTTATTTTGCAAAAGAAATTCGGCGCACCTCAAATCGTAAATGACGGTGTTACCATTGCAAAAGAAATAGAACTTCAAGACGGACTTGAAAATGCAGGTGCTCAATTATTAAAAGAAGTTTCTTCAAAGACAAACGATGTAGCAGGTGACGGTACAACAACCGCTTCTGTTTTGGCTCAGGCTATCGTAAGAGAAGGACTTAAAAATTTAACTGCAGGTGCAAATCCTATTTCTATGAAAAAAGGTATCGATAAAGCAATTGAATTGGCAGTTGAACACATCAAATCAATGTCAAAATCAGTTAATACAAAAGAAGAAATCGCACAGGTTGCTTCAATTTCAGCAGGTAACAACAATGAAATCGGTCAGTTAATTGCGGAAGCAATGGACAAAGTAGGAAATGACGGAGTTATAACAATTGAAGAATCAAAATCTTTCGGAACTAATTTAAAAGTTGTTGAAGGTATGCAATTCGATAAGGGTTATATTTCACCTTACTTTGTAACTGATGCTGAAAGAATGGAAGCAGTTTTGGAAGATGCTTATGTTCTTTGTGTAAACAAGAAAATCAATTTAATTTCTGACCTTGTTCCTGTTTTGGAACAGGTTGCAAGAGACGGTAAATCTTTATTGTTAATTGCAGAAGATGTTGAAGGTGAAGCGCTTGCAACATTAGTTGTTAACACAATGAGAAAAGTTTTAAGAGCAATTGCTGTTAAAGCTCCCGGCTTCGGTGACAGAAGAAAAGCTATGTTAGAAGATATCGCAATTCTTACAGGCGGCGAAATGTTTACTGAAGAACTTGGTATCAAGCTTGAAAACATCACAACTGATATGATGGGTAAAGCAAAGAGAGTTTCTGTTACTAAGGATGAAACTACTATCGTTGTTGGTGACGAAACAAAAGATGCAGTACAGGAAAGAATCAGATTAATCAAGAAACAAATTGAAGCATCAGATTCTGAATACGATAAAGAAAAACTTCAGGAAAGAATGGCTAAATTATCAGGCGGAGTTGCCGTTATCGAAGTCGGTGCTGCTACTGAAATCGAATTAAAAGAAAGAAAATTAAGAATAGAAGATGCTTTGAACGCTACAAGAGCAGCTAACGAAGAAGGTATAGTTCCGGGCGGCGGAGTTGCTTTAATCAGAGTTCAGCAATATCTTGAATCTAAGATGAACGAAATCAACTTTGATTCTGACGATGAAAAGAGCGGTTACAAGATTTTGACATCTGCTCTTGATATGCCTTTAAGACATATTGCATCAAACGCAGGTGCAAAGGCAGATGTTGTTCTTGACAATGTTCGTTCAGAAAAGGGTTCTTACGGATACGATGCTTTAATGTATAAATATACAGATATGATTAAAGCAGGTATTGTTGATCCTTCAAAAGTAACACGTTCAGCATTAGAAAACGCTGCATCAGTTGCATCAATGTTATTGACAACAGAAGCTGCAGTAATTGATATACCTGAAGAAAAATCAGCACCTGATATGTCAGCAATGGCAGGCATGGGTGGTATGGGCGGTATGATGTAATTTATACCTCCGTATAAAATTAAAAAAGGGCGACTTTATAGTCGCCCTTTTTTATTGCTGAAATAAATTAAAATAAGTTATTTGTCATTTCTTTGACCGCAAAGAAATGACGAAAGAAACTCTCGGGACTAAAACTTCGTTCGTTATGTCCCGACTTTATAATTATAGTCTCCCTCTCCTATCAGGAGAGGGAGAAATTTCAATGCGAATTTATGAGTATTAGAAATTCGGGTGAGGTAATGATTTTTTATGATAATAACTATTATAAAATTTGTCTGTTTTTTATCGTATAATAACGTTATGGAAATATTTAACGAGTTTAACTATAATCCTAAAATTGCTCTTGCATTAGGCTTTTTTGACGGAGTTCATTTGGGGCATATGAGAGTTATAAAATCAGCCGTTGATTTTGCAATGCAACACAACACAAAATCAGCAGTAATAACTTTTAAAGAGCATCCCTGCTGTATTTTTTATGATGTTGAACCATCATACATTTTAAAAGACAGCGAGAGAAGAAAACAGATAGCAAACTTAGGTGTTGATTATTTATATGAGGTTGATTTTAAAGCCTTAAAAGATTTAACGGCTAAAGAATATCTCGAAAGCATTTTGATAAAAAATTTTGAGCCTGTTTCGATTTCAACGGGATTTAATCATTATTTTGGAAGTAACAAAACGGGAAATCCCGAGTTTTTAGAGGAAAATCAGGAAAAATACAATTATAAATACATAAAAATTGAGCCCCAATACATAAAGGATAAACTTATAAGTTCCACATATATAAGAGAATGTCTGAAAAACGGTGATATTCAAGAGGTTAATCTGTTTTTGGGAAGAACTTTTGAGATATCTGGGAAAGTCGTTCACGGTCAGCATTTGGGTGAAAAATTGGGCTTTAAAACCGCAAATGTTGAGTATCCCGAAAATCTTATAAAAATGCCTTTTGGTGCATACAAGGTAACTGTTAATAATCAATATAATGCAGTTTTGAATTTCGGAGTAAAGCCGACCGTTGCTGACATAAGAAAGCCGATTTTAGAAGCACATATTCTCGATTTTGATAGAGATATATACGGCGAGACAATAAGTATTCAGTTTAAAGATTTTATAAGACCTGAGAAAAAATTCAATTCTGAAGACGAATTAAAGGAACAAATAAAGAGGGATATCGAGAAATGCACAGAGTAATTGTTGCCGGATACGGAAAAATGTTTACCAATATAATTGCGGGCGTTTTAGACGCCGGGGATGTAATTGTCGGCGTTTACAGATACGATTATGTGAAATTAAAACCGTTTACACGTTTTATAAAAGATGTTTTTAATCCGAGCAAGGAATATTCTTATATAAAGAGTCTTAATCTGAAAGAAATTAAGGCAAGAAGCATAAATTCCGAGGCGTTCAGAAAACAGGTTAGAAAACTTAATGCAGATATTGTAATTGTTGCATCCTGGGGTGAAAAAATTGAAAAAGAAACATTTATAATTCCTCAGGTTTTTATGAATGTTCATCCTTCGCTTTTGCCGAAATACAAAGGCCCGAATCCTTATCTCTGGACAATTTTGAACAGGGAAAAAGAAAGCGGAGTAACTTTTCACCTTGTTGATGAAACGTGGGATGGCGGTGCAATTCTGACTCAGAGTCCGACTCCGATTTTACCTGATGATACGGGACATGAATTAAGGGAAAGAATAACTTTGCAGGCAAGAGGTGTGGTCTGCGAGCTTTTAAAATCAATGAACAATGAAATTATTGTCCCGAAAGAACAGGATAAATCGCAGAGTTCTTATTTTTCACTTGATAATATAGATAATTGTATAAATTTTGCCCAAAATGCGGAAGATGTTAAAGCGAGAGTTCAGGCACTTCACCCATGGAAAGAGTGTTTTGCTGAATTTGAAGATGATTATGTCGTCATAAATCCGTACGGAATTATGGTCGGCAAAAACTATTCCGATTATACTGAATACGGTACTATTACCGAGATTAACCATAAAAGAGGGTTGATATCCGTTCTTTGTGCGGATAATAAAACAGTAACTTTTAAAGTTAAATCAAAGTATAAATTCTTTAATTCTTTGAGAAAACTTCTTCCCGAAACCTATCAAGTCGGAAAACGGTTTTGTATTGAAGAATAAATTAAAAAAGACAGATTTTGTTTAATTGGTTATAATTTTTGCTGTTTAAAGTCAAACCGGTTAAATAAATTATGTTGTATTATATTACCCACCCGCATTGCTAATTAATATGAAAAAGCACTGCTCCCTCCCTAATTAGGAAGGGTTAGGGAGGGTAATATCCTCACTTAAATATTATCAGTTAGTTAAAGACTTATCCGTTTTCTTTGACGTAATCTATAATAAGTTTTGTTCCCAAGTTTCCTGCGGTTCTGTTCTGTTCCTGTGCAAGTTTTTTGAATTTTTCAAATACATCGTTGTCTACAAGTAGGACAAATCTCTTTTTTTCTTTGCTCATAGTTAATCACGTTACAATTATATTACAACAATGTATTATTTTATTATAATTTACTTGACATAACAATTGCAATTAAATTACAATTATCATGCAATTTTATTACAACTATTTTAAGATTAAGGAGAAAATATGAAGAGAAGAAAGAATCTTGCGGAACTCACTCGTGATATATCAGGGAGACTTTTAGATTCAATGTATTTGGCAGAGGTTTTGGAAGAGCAAATAGATGGCGAGGCAAAAAGCGACATTATATTAAAAATACTAAAAAACAATATGAAATCAGCCTTTTATAATATCGAAAAATGCAGAAAAGTTATTTCTGTTGCAGATTAAAAAGTGTTTTAATACCCATCCCAACCTTCCCTAATTAGGGAAGGAGTATGTTTTTATAAATTTCACCTAACATATACAGTGATCCGCAAAAGACGGTTAAATTTTCATCGGGTTTGAAATCTTCAACAAAAAACTCTTTAGAATCGGGGTAAATTGAATGTAAATCCTCAAATGTGCAGCTGTTTTGATGTTTAAAGTGATAAAATAAAACCTCATCATCTTCTTCAAACAGTGTTTTTACCATTTTTTTGTAGTCTTTGTTTTTAAGACATCCGAATACAAATCTGCGTTTAAATTCAGATTTTGGAAAATTTTTATCAAGGCTTTTTTTAAGTTCTGTTATCCCGTTTGGATTGTGAGCCCCATCTAAAATTATATTTTTTTCTTTTATGTATTCAAATCTGCAAATATGACGTACATTTTTTAATCCGTCTATAATTTTTCCCTCAGGTATTTCATTAAAACAGTTTTTTATAACGGAATATGCCAAAGTCAGATTTTCTTTTTGGTATTCGCCTTTTAAACTCAAAAATTCGGTTAATTTTTCAGCATTAAAAATGGGTAAAATTTCTGAATTTTGTTTCTTTGCAGTTTCTTTTATGATTTCATAATTTTCTTTCGTAACCAAAGGACAGTTTTTCTTAATAATTCCCGCCTTTTCAAAAGCAATTTTTTCAATGGTATTTCCTAGTCTTTCTGTGTGTTCAAGGTCAAGATGAGTAATAACAGAACAGATATTTTCTTTAATAACGTTTGTTGCATCAAGCCTTCCGCCAAGTCCAGTTTCCAAAATTACAATATCAGGCATTTTTTCTGCAAAATATAAAAACATTACAGTCGTTAAAATCTCAAATTCAGTTAATTTAATATCATTTACCCCTTCGACTTTAAAAATCAATTCCGCAAATTTATCTTTATCGATTTCTTCGCCGTTATATTTAATTCTTTCTGTATATTCCAAAATGTGGGGGCTTGTAAAAAGTCCTGTTTTGTAACCGGCCGTCCTTAAAACTGATTCTAAAATAGTGCAGACAGAGCCTTTTCCGTTAGTTCCCGCAATGTGTATAAAATTTAGTTTGTCCTGAGGGTTGCCAACAATATCCAAAAAACTTTTAATTCGGTCTAAGCCCAAATTGATACAAAATTTATCAGTCCGTTGTAATAAATTTACTGCGTTAGTGTAATTATCCATTAGTTCTTTTCTATCGGGGAAATTTCCCAGCCGTTTGTATCTTCTTCGTAGTTGTTTGAGTTTGTGGGTTCTGCAATTTCCGCTTTCGGAGTTTCAAAAGAAGTATCGTTTGCTATATCGTTAGGGTGAACTTCGTCTCCGGGGTGATATTTGGGGATATATTCTTCAGGCTCTTCTTCTTTTGTTATTATAGGAAGTCTGAAGCCGAAAGTTGAACCTTCGCCTACTTTTGAATATAAGAAGACTTGTCCGTTGTGGTGTTTTTCTACGGAAATTTTTACCAAATGAAGTCCCAAACCTGTTCCTTTTACGGAATGAGTTTCGTTTTCAATTCTGAAAAATCTGTCAAATACTTTTTCGTGGTATTCTTCAGGAATACCGGGGCCCTGATCTTCTACACTTACTTCAATATAATCTCCGACCTGAGAACGTTCAGCCTTAACTTTGATACGTTTTCCGTCAGGAGAGTATTTAATTGCATTTGAAAGTAAGTTCATCAAAACTCTTGCAATACTGTCATAATTGAATAAAATCTCCGGCAAATCCGGCTCTGTCATAACAGAAATTGTTATGTTGTGTTCGCTTGCAAGAACCTTCATTTGTTCAACACAGTCTTCGATTACTGGCTGAATGGCTTGTTTTGTTTTTTCGAGTCTTATATCCTGTGATTCATATTTTGAGAAATCAAGAATATCGTTAACCATTCTGTTAAGTCTTACGATTTCCTGATTCATAACTCCGATAAATTCTTTTTGAGTGTTGTAATCGAAATCTCCGCCATAGTTATAAAGTGTGTCAATGTAACTTCTCAAAACAGTAACAGGTGTTCTGAGCTCGTGAGAAACATTAGAAATGAAGTGTGAGCGAAGTTTGTCCATTTCTATTTCTTTTGTTACGTCAATTAATACAATTATGTACCCCAAATAGTCCGAACTTCTTGAAAACATCGGAGAAATTACGGCTTTTATAACCTTTTTGTCAACTTCAATATTGAAAGTCAAAGGTTTGTCTTCCATTTCGTCAAGCGGAGTATCTTTGAATAAATCTATTTTTTCTTTAAAACATAATTCTCCGTTTGTATCGCAATATTGCTGAATTTTTGTATTTATAATATCAGCTTCTTCTACTTCTAAAAGTTCTTTTGCGTGTTTGTTTACGAGAACAACTTTGTCGTAATTATCACAAACCACAACGCCGTTTGCGATATTCATAAGGACAGATTCAAACTTATTTCTTTCAAGAGTGATGTTTTCGACGTTCTTCTGATCATAGGTGTTTAGTTTTTGTGACATTTCATTGAATGCATCATAAAGTTCTTTTACTTCTGAACTTACGTCTTTTCCTTCAATTGTGTAGCCAAATTCTCCTGTTGCAATTCTTCTTACGCCCTGATGAAGGTTTCGGAGTTCTCTTGTAATAATTACCGTGTTCATCCAGACAACCGCTGCAACAACGAGCCAAGCTAAAGCAAATGCAACGAAAAGCAAAGCCCTTGTTGTTGAGGTTATGTGGTTAATTATGTATCCCGATAACCCAACTTCAACGGAACCTATAACAGAGGCATCACTTAAATTTTTTGTAATAAGCGGTGAATTTACTTTTATAAGTTGTTTTTTCCCTGTGTTTTTCGGGTAATCGTCTTTGCTTGAATAAATTACGTTTGAATTTGTATCTTTAAATTCAATATATGCAATGTCGTCATTGCTTTTTAAAATAGAATGAGCGTGGTTTCTCAGGGTTTCAAATTTTGCATATTCAGGAATATCTTTTGTTATTTCGTTGCTTTCAATTGCAAGTGTTTTTGCAATAATCTGTCCGAAATTTCTGTAGCCCTGATTTAATTTCTTCTGAATTATGTAAACTGAAGAAAGCGCAACCAAAACGATTAAAACCGTACTGAGTATTAAACCCAGTAGTATCAAACGATTTTGTGCAGTCATTCCTTTTGTTTTCCCAGTCATAAGTTAATTATACCACCGAAAATTATCATAAGCAAATAGCTCTTGCAACATGAACCCCGGATGCCGAAGCCTGAATTAAACCTCTTGTTATTCCGGCTCCGTCCCCTATTGTATAAAGGTTTTTAACCCCTTCTGTTTCAAAGTTTTTGGTTAATTTTACTCTTGCGGAATAGAATTTAACTTCAATACCGTAAAGAAGTGTGTATCTTGAAGCCGTTCCCGGAGCAATTTTATCTAATGCGTAAAGCATTTCGATAATGCTCTGCATTTGTCTGTAAGGAATTACAAGGCTCAGGTCTCCCGGAGTTGCACATTTTAATGTCGGCTGAATTGTGCTTGATTTTATTCTGTCAGGAGTTGAACGTCTTCCGTCAAGCAGGTCGCCAAATCTCTGCACCAAAATTCCGCCCGCTAACATATTTGCGAGTCTTGCAATATGCTGACCATATGCGATAGGTTCTTTAAACGGTTCCGTAAATTTCTTACTTACAAGCAGTGCAAAGTTTGTGTTTGGTGTTTTTATGTTTGCGTAACTGTGACCGTTTACGGTTGCAATTCCGTTATAATTTTCCTGAACGACTTCGCCGTTCGGATTCATACAGAAGGTTCTTACTTCGTCACCAAATGTCGGCGAATAGTAAACTAATTTTGATTCATACAATTTTTCAGTAATTGGTGCAAATACGGGTGCGGGAAGTTCAACTCTTACCCCTATATCAACTGCATTGTTTACCATACCGATTTTGTTTTTTGCAAATTCCTGAGTAAGCCAATCTGCGCCTTCTCTTCCCGGTGCAATAACTATGCTTTCTGCATAAATAGTTTCGCCGTTATCAAGAACAAGTCCCTTTACCTGTTCACATTCAACAATTATATTTTTTGCGGCAACGTTATTTAAAATGGTTATTTTGTCGTCAAGATAATCCTGCATACTTTTTAATACGGATAAACTTCTTTCCGTTCCGAGGTGTCTGACAGGTGAATAAATAAGTTTTAATTCTGCAAGTGTAGCTTGTCTTTCAAGTTCACTGAAAACTTTTCTGTCTGTTCCGAAGACTTCGTCTGTTGCGCCGTGCTGAATGTATAAATCGTCTGCGTATTTGATAAGTTCTTCGACTTTTTCTCTTTCCATATATTCGGTTAAGTGACCGCCGACATCCGGTGTAAGAGTCAATTTGCCGTCAGAAAAAGCTCCTGCTCCGCCCCATCCGCAAAGCAAACCGCATTTTTTGCAGGTTGGACATTTTTTTGCGCCCTCTCTTAAAAGGCATTTTCTGTCTTCAATTCTCAAACCTTTTTCTATTAAAATGACTTTCCATTCAGGTCTTAATTTAACTATTTCTAAAGCCGTAAAAATTCCGGCAGGACCTGCACCGACTATCGCAACATTATACATACGCTACCCCTAATTAATTTTCTTCTTCTTGCCCCACGGACTTTACCAATCTACTATAAATATAATAAAAAATAAAGTTTATTTAATCCGGTTTAAAATTTCATACACATTTTTTTCTAATGTTTTTAAATCTGAATTATTTTCGATTACAAAATCTGCGAGTTTTACTTTTTCATCTTGCGGCATTTGGGAATTTATCCTTTTTAAAGCATCGTCTTTTGATAAATTATCCCTGTCTGAAATTCTTTTTATTCTTATGTTTTCATCCGTACAGACAACAACGACTTTATCAAAAAGATCTTCCATTTTTGCTTCATATAAAAGCGGTATCCCGACAAAAACAAATTCTTCGTTTTCGTTTTCTCTGAAACGTTTTAAAATTTCTTCTCTGATTTCGGGGTGAAGAATATTTTCAAGTTCTTTTCTCAGATTTTCATCATTAAAAACGAGTCTGCCGAGTTTTCGTCTTGAAATTTTACCGTCTTCTGTGATATCAAAGTCTGAAAAGGTTTTAATTATTCGTTTTTCGTTATCATCAAGCAATTTGTGCGCGATTTTATCAGTATCAAAAACCTTAAAACCATTGTCCTCAAAGATTTTTTGAACTGAAGACTTGCCTGATGCTATATTCCCTGTAATTGCGACCTTAATCATTATTTGAAACCTTCTTTAAATAGGTTCTTAGTTCCCTGATTTGGCTTTGTTTAAGAGGTTTGTATTCTCCTCTTTTCATTCCGTCAAGAGTAATTGTTGCGTGCTGAATACGTTTCAGTGAGATAACTTCGTGACCTAAAATATCAAACATTTTTCTGATTTGACGGTTTAAACCCTGATAGAGAACTACATTCAAAAAGGTGTTTTTCTGCTGATATTCAAGAATTGAACATTTTGCATAATCCATTTTGTCATTTTCTATTTCTAAACCATTTTCGAGTTTTATTAAATCTTGTTCCGTCACTTTTCCTTTTACGGT
>JAFRHR010000037.1 GCA_017433195.1 bacterium | reverse complement strand
TATATCAATTCTCGGATTGTTTTCATTTTTGATTTCAATATGTTTAGCCGTAAAAAGTGTTTTTATTATAAAAAAATTATGCGTTCTTTGTCTGTTTACATATTTCCTTAACTTATTTATAGGGCTTTTAGGCTATGAAAAAACAGAAAAAAATTTGTTGGTACAGTTAAAAGAATTTTTCCTCGATATATTTGAAGGAATAAAAAAATATCCTATAACAACAGTTATTCTTACAACTATTGCTGTTTGCTTTTTGACTTATACTTCAACGAGTTATGTTTTTACGCCTAATGTAAAAAAATCAAAATCCATAATGAAATTTGCCGATATGAAAACTAATCCTTATAAAATCAGCGGAAATATATTGGGAGATAAAGACGGAAAAGTTACAGTAGAACTGTATTCCGATTTTGTCTGTCCTATATGTTATGTCTATAATTTAATGATTCATAAAGCAATGCTTGACGTTAAAAATATAAAAATTGAGCATCATAATTTCCCGCTGGATAAAGAATGTAATAAATATATAAGAGTACAAATGCATTCCGGAGCATGCCGTATGGCAAGGTATGGAATTGCTGCTGAAAATCAGGGTAAATACTGGGATATGGCAACAGAACTTTTTGAAAATCATCCCAAAACTGATGATGAAGCAATAGAAATAGCAAAAAAATTAAATTTAGATATTAAAAAATTTAAAAATGATATGAATTCAAAAGAAACAAATGAAAAACTTTTAACGGATATTGATAAAGCAAGAAATACGTATGCTTTAAACGGTACTCCGGCTATAGCTATTAACAAAAAATTGTATTTGGGAATAAAACCATATTATGAACTGAAAGAACTTCTTATAGAATCGGGTGGATATGCAAAATAAGAAAATCTTACTGCACGCATGTTGCGGAATTTGTGCAGGATATCCCATAGAATTTTTAAAAAATGAAGGTTATGAAGTTGTTGTTTATTATTGCAACCCAAATATAGATACTCAGGAAGAATTTGACAGAAGGCTTGAAGCATTAAAAACTCTGTGTAAAAAAGAACAGTGCGAACTTATTGTTGAGCCTTATAATCATGAGAGTTTTATGAATTTTATAAAAGGCTTGGAAGACGAACCCGAAGGCGGAAAAAGATGCCCCAAATGTTTTGAATTAAGATTAAAACAAACTTATGAAAAATCGGTATCACTCGGAATAAAGTATTTTACGACAACGCTTCCCGTAAGTCCGCATAAGAATTTTGAAGTAATAAAAAGTATCGGCGAAAAAATTTCTTCAGATTTTATCCCATACAATTTCAAAAAAGCAGACGGCTTTTTAAAAACCAATACTATTGCTAAAGAATTAAATTTATATCGCCAGAATTACTGCGGATGTAATCTGCCCGACTAAAAGTATCTCAGCATCAAAAGGCAGAGTTCTTCCCCGTTTTCCTTATTAATAATTGAATGGTGAGAAGTTAATTCCTGATTATCAATACTGCAGGATGAAACAATTGTTTCGCCGTATAGCGCTTCTCTTTTGAAATACATATCAATTGATTTTATATTGTGTTCGTTTCTGAAATCAAAAGGAAGTGATTCTAACGCCCAAACAATATAATTTGCATTGTTTACGTGTTTATTTACATCCAAATCCTCGTATCTGACCTTAAATTCTTCTTTATGATCAAGAGTTTCCGGCAGACGGATTTTTTCAAACTTCATATCGTCTTCTCTTTTTTCAAAATTCCACATATTAAGCGAGTCTTTAATCGAAACGAGACTTCTTGTTGCCATATCGGCGAGAAGCCAACTGCTTGTCGCTCTTGTAATACATTTATCATTTTTATATATTCTGAAATCACGCATTGCCATCATTCTGTCAACACCTCTCGGCTCTGTCAGAAAAGTGTATGTCCCTGTGTTTGACGGATATTCACTAAATTCAATGTGATATTTTATTAAAAACCAGCCCAAATTTTTTGCTGAAATAGTTTCATAACCAAACCCCATAAGGTCTGCAGATTGTGTCGCCATATCCTGAAATATATTTAAAAGGGTTGACGGTCTTAATCTGAAATTCATATCAACCAAATCAAAACCTATAAAATAATCTTTTTTTAAAACTTTATCTGCTGTAACTGTCATAATAATCCTCGCTTGTTTTTATAAGTTTATCACAAAAACAAAACCCCAAAACTTTAATGTTTTGAGGTCTTGTTTTTATACTTACTTAAAATTTTTATGCAATACCATCTTCCGTAAGTTTCTTTAAAAATTCTTCCGGAGTCATAAGTTCCTGTACTTCATCGTCTTCTTTATATAAAGGGCGTTCTTTTATTCCGTGTTCGTACTCATAGTCACTAATTAATTTGTTTAACTGGTGATGAGTAAGGTGGATTTTTTGAGTAGCTTTTGTTTCATCCGCCTTATCTTCGACTTCCATAAACATAGGAGTGTATTCATCAACAGTTTCGTTCATGAATCTGCTTAGTTTTTTTGCTGCATCATAATTTGCATAATTTGTCTTGCCGTTTGCAATAAAGTCTACTGCAAGTTTACCTTCGTGAGTGGTCATTCCGTTATCATTCAAAGGAACAATAATTCTTCCTTCGTCATCATGAGTTTTTGTAGGAACAACTCCGTCTATATAAGGATAGTAACCTCTGATAGCAAAAGATGTTTTATCGATGTAACTTCTGCTCATTCTTGTCCAAATACCATCAAAAGATGTTTGTGCCTGGGGTTGGGGTGCTTCTTGTTTCTTCACAGCAACGTTGTTTCTGCTGATGTGGTTTGCATAATTTACTGCGCTAATTGACTGAATGTTCATTTTAAAAATTCCTCCATATATATTTTTTATGATAGTGGTCTTATTAAATTATCTGCTGCTGATTTTAATTCGGCAACTCTTTCTCTGACTTCGTGAGAAGAGAGAGATTTGTCAGAAACTACTTCAACATATTCTTTTATTTTGTCTTCTGTTCCGCTCTTTCTGATTAAAACTGATGAGCCGTCTGTCATATAGAATTTATAACCGTCACCGCCTTTTTTGTATTCCTTCATCAGTTTTTCATTCTCAAGAGTTTTATCAACATCTACTCTGAAGTTTTCTGAGAATTTCGGGTTGTCCTGAGACATAGTCTGATTATAATAACCGTCAATACGTTTCATAACCTGATCTTTTTCTCCCGGTCTGTAAGACTGGTCGCCTGCAACTATATCAACCTGCGAATGCATGCTTGCTTTTGCATCTTTTAAAATTTCAGAAATCGGTTTCTTTTCTGCAGCCATTAAATCAAGCATTAAAGAAATAGCGATGATACCGTCTTTTTCGGGAATGTGACCTGTAACAGTTAATCCGCCTGATTCTTCCCCTGCAACAAGGATATCTCTGCCTTCTGCTCTTTCCTTGATAATGTCTTCACCTATATATTTGAAACCTACAGGAGTCTGCATAACCTTGATGTCTCTGTCCATTGCGAACTGGTCCAAAGCACCTGTTGTTGCCTGACTTCTGATAATTGCTCCGTCTAATCCTTTATTCTTTGATAAGTGATATGCAGTTAATAAAATAACATCGTTTGGAGTTATAAACTTCCCGTTTTCATCAACAACACCAAATCTGTCTGCATCACCGTCATTAGCTAAACCGATAACTAATTTTGATCTGTTTGAACTGACTAATTCCCCTAAATCTTTTAAGTTTGCTGCTGTCGGGTTAGGACCTGTTTTCTTGCCCGAATCAACAATAGTTAAATTCTTAATTCCGTTGTCTTTCATTAAACGGGGGAATACGTTGTTACCTGTACCTCTTAATCCATCGTAGTATATTTTAATGTTTGCATCCTTAATTGCTTTCCAATCGATATTTACTTCCTTTAAAGCATCCAAATCTTTTTTATATTGCGGATATAAATCTTCAACTTTTACTTTGCCTTGTTCTTTAGAAGATTTTACTTCATATTCGCCTTTTTCAGCGTTTGCGATAATATGTTCCGCAACTTTTTCCGTAACAGCCGGAGGTGCAATTGCGCCTGCATCTGTTACTAAATTGTAACCGCCGTCACTCCATGGATTATGGCTTGCTGTCATCAAAATTGATAACGGAATCCCTTTGTCCTTTGCTGCCTGCGCAAATACAGGAGTCGGGGTTGGCTTGTCCGCTTTAATTACATCGACACCTCTTTTTGAAAGGACTTCGCTTACAAAAGGAATCATATCTTTGGTTGCTTTTCTTGTGTCTCCGCCTATCATAACAACAGGTTTGTCACCTGTGATTTTTGCGGCTTCAATTGCATAATCTGCAACGCCCAAAGATAAAACTTCAACTATATCTTTATTAAACTTGTCTGTGCCATACTCTGCTCTGTATCCTGATGTTGATGTTGAAAGGGCTTTTGCTACGTGGTTTGCTGTTTCCATATCAACGTTTAGTTTTTGTGTTTTGGCTTTTGCCGTAAATGATACTGAATCTGCCTGAATAGGACTGTTTACAAATTGTTGTCTCTTAATGTTGTTACTGCTCTGATACCTCGAAACTAAGATATTGTTAATTGAATTAATCTGCATGTTTTTTTACTCCTAATAATTAATTGTCAATTTTACACTGTCGTACTTCTTTCAAAAACCGTGAAAATAATTTTTGCTAATTGTTTTAATAATTATTTACAATTGCAATAATTAAATTTAAAAGTAACTCATGCAAAGAATTAATTTGTTATGTTGTCGGTATTAATCGCTAACCATTTGTAAGGAACTTCGTCAGTTTCAGGGATATCAACAACAAAAGTACCCCCATATCTTCCTCTTGAAAATTTTAAGCAGCCGTCATTTGCAAGATTATTCAATGCTTTTCTTACAATATTCGGGCTTACGTCTAAAATTTCTGACATTTCTTTGATAGACGGGAGTTTTGAGCCTATTTCGTAATCATTTATAATCATTTGTTTAATTTTGTTTTGAGTTTTTTCATAGAAGTAAAATGCAGTTTGTTCTGCACTTGCAAATATAGACATTTCAGGTTTAACAATAATATCTGCATTGCTTGGTTTTCTGACAACTGACGTACCGTATTTGCCTCTTCTTGAAATCAAAATTCCGTCATCGCATAAAGATTTTATTGCGTCATGGATGGTTTTTATACTTACGTGAAATTTTTCCGCAAGTTCTTCATGCGGTGCAATTTTGTCTCCTGTTTCAAGTTCTTCTTTTATATAATTTTTTAAATCTTCCTTTATTTTTAAAACGAGTGTTTTCTGTGATTTTTCGTCATAAGTAAAATCAAGAGATTTAAGCATGAGTTCATGCTTATCTGTATATTCTGCAATTCCGCTTGTTGCAATAGTGTTTAGTGCAAGTCTTATGGTGTTAAGTGAAACATTTGTAAGTTTTGCAAACGTTCTTATAGATGGCAAAATGCTTCCTATTTTGTACTTGCTTTCAACAATATGTTTTTTTATCATTTCAAAAGCCATTTCTCTTTTTGAAGTTAATTTTCTGACATTTTGAGAATTACCTTTACCTTTTACTATTGTTCCTATGCACTGTTTTGATTCAAGATAACCCAAATCTTCAACATATCTTATAGCGTTTTGAATTGTTCCTATGCTTACACCCAAAGTGTATGCCATTTCAGCCTTTGAAGGAAGAAGTGAGTTGGGTTTTATATTGCCGTTTTGAAGTCCTTCTTCAAGCCAGTTTACAAGCCATTTTGAAACGGCATCTGATTTGTTTGTGTTTTTAAAATCGGGATAAGTCATATTTTCATTGAAATTAAAATGTACAACTTCATGTTTATCAGCATTTATTTCAGATTTTGTATTCATATTTCCTCCAAAGTTTCATAAAATTAGTGTACTATAAATAAAAAAACAATCAAGTAAAATTTTTAAATACATTTCAAACTGTTTCAAATGTTAAAAAATATACATTTTAATTAAGACAATTTATTTTAAACTGTCGTATTATTAATAAAATAATATAATATTGCGTGATAAGTTTAATTGTAAAGTTTTGTAACGTACATGTTTAAAAAATAGCAATTTTTTAGCACTTTTGTACTTTGTATAAATATAAAGCTCTCTCTTCTTATTTAAACGGACAGACCTTGAAAAAGGTCTTTTTTTTTGCCTATATTTTCAAAAGATTTAATTCTTTTATTCTTTCAACGACTTCCCCTATGTTTCCGGCTTGTTTTTGTCTTAATACTCTTACGTTAGAGTACCATGGAGTTTGTTCTTCCCATATTCCCCATTGCCAATCTGTGCTTGGCGGAACGTTGACAATTGTTTTGTGTCCTAATGCTGCTGAAATATCTAACATTAGCGAAGGACTTCCTATAAAGATATCAGTATTTGCTATTGCGGCTGCACAGTCTGCATAATCTTTAAAGGTTGATCCCAAATCTACTATATTGTATTGGAACAGAATATCTTTTTCTTCCTGTGTAAGATCCTGTTTTAAAGAATAGAACTGAATATCTGTATCTTCAAACAGCGGAACAAAATCTTCCAAAATCATTGTAGTTTTTAATTCTTCTTTGTTGTAATCGTTGTTCCAGGTAAATCCTACTTTTTTCTTTTCTGTAAGAAAGTATGTTTGGTTATAATACATGTATTTCGTTTCATCAGGTTTTATATATCCGTCTTTTTGCGGAATGTTTTCTAATGAAGTTTTAAATAAATACGGTAAACTCATCATTGAAATTCTGTAATCAAATTCGTCCAAATCCGGTTTCAGAACATTCATTTTGTAATTACTCATTTTGAATAACGGATATAATTCTTCAGGCATATCGAGTAAGATATTTACGCCTTCCTCTTCAAGAGGTTTAATATATCTTGAAAAGAACAGTGTATCACTTAAACTTCCGTTGCTATATACATAAACCCGAGCTTTTCTGTCTGAAAAATCATAAATCGGTTTTTGCATATAGAATTTGTCGCTCTTTTCATCAAGTTCTCTTACTTTATCTTCATAAAAACCCCATGCTCCTGCAATATTTCTTGATTTCAAAAGGGTTAAATAAACTAATTTTCTGATATAAGGGCTTGCGGGGAATTTTTCAAAACCCTGCATTGCAACTTTGTATGCATTGCTTAAATCACAGTTTCCCAAATACATAGCGCCTGTATTTGCGTATGAAAAATCCCATACCAGATTAGAAGCCAATGCTTTTTCAAAAACCTCATTAATATAAGGATTTTCTTTTGTCAGAAGTGTGCTGAATGCAACAATTATAACCTGTTCGATATTTGAAAAGTCTTTCGGAAAATCTATATTTGAGTTCATCTTTACGGCCTCATCATAGAGTAAATCAGAGGCTTCTGTATTTCCGGTCATATAATATGAATGAGCAAGCAAATACTTCAGAATAGAATTATTAGGCTCATCTCTCAGCAATGACTGATAAACCTCAATAGGATAATTTCCGTCAAGATGCTCTTTTAATGCGTTATAAAAATTTGTTTCAAACTCTTCGTAAAACACAATTCAATTTTATAATCAAATAAAAATTTTTAAAAGTTTTTAATTTTTATTTCTTAATTATTTTTACAAAAATACAAGTTTTGTTGACTTAGGCTTAGGGTTGTTTTACTCTGTATATGCGAGATAGAGAGCTATTTGGAAGTTTATTTCGTGAGGGAAATGGAGTGAATATCTCCAGCTGTGCCGCAACCGTAAAAGCCGGAACACCTGAAAGTTTAAAAATACTTCGATGCAAGGTATTTATTTTTATGAATATGTTCGGTGTATTTAGGGTTACTAATCCAAAGATGAGGGATTATTTTTGTCGTCAAGTATAGCAGCAACAGCAGGAATAGGTGGTGTAAAAGCAGGGCTTTGTCCGCACGGACTTCCCCCGGGGGCGTGTCCTATCTGTTCCGGCATGGGCGGAGGTTCAAAGGTCAGAACTGCTGATTTTTCTGCAAAACCCGGAGAAATGAGCTGGAATGAATGTGCCGCAATCGGGGCGTTTTTAAGGGCTCAGCAATTAGCCGCTCAAAACAGGCTTGCTGATTTTAACAGCCATATTCTCGCTATGGCTAAATTTGAAGCTTCTATGGCTAATCTTTCTGCCCAATTGACTGCATTTATCAAAAATGCTTCTGCTTCAAAAGTCCTTGCCCCTGTTGTGTTTGTTGCAAAAAACATAATGCTTCCCGTGGTTAATATGCTGAAAAATATGCCGACAACAATACTTAATTCTTCCGCGGTTATTGCGCAAAAATTTGCAGATATTTCGGATAAACTGGCAGCTGTGTTTGGAGAATTAAAAGCAAAAATGAATAAAAAAGCCGAAGAACTTGCAAAAACGGTCAAAAAGAAAATAACTTCAATATTTGAAAAAATCTTCGGGCTTGAAGAATCTTATGATGAAGAACAAAAAATAGAAGAAGAAAAGCGAATTTTTGAACTGAAAACTTTTCTTGAAAAAATTTACGATAAATTAAAGAGGGAATATGCATATGATGAACAACAGAATTAATGCTGATATGGAATCTCAACGTATCAGACGAAACTTAACCAACACACAAAAAAGAGAAAACAATTTTACAAAAGAGGGCGTTATTGTAAACAGTTTTATCAAGGATAAAGCCGTAAATCAGGACGAATTTGTATCTTGTGTAAACAACTGTGCGCAATGTTCAAACCTGACGGAATCATACGATACATTGTTGATTTCTGACAGTGCGAAAATGCCCGAAAAACTTAACGAACATGAAGCAAAAAAAGAAAAGCAACTTGCTCCGATTTGTGCGGCAACAACAGGTGTAATGGGGGCATTAACGGGAGTAACCGCATTTATCAAAAATAATGCAAAGCAAAATCTGAACGTTGATTACGCAAAGAAATTGCCGTCTCTGACAAGAAACCTGTCAATAAACGAGGAAACTCATCAGGCTGTTTACAGAATGATTCAGTCTCCGAATAAGAAAACCGTAATTGCTGGAGCCGGTGTTTTAACACTATCAGCAATGGCATTTATGGGAAAAACGTTTATTGACGGCTTTAAAGATATTTGGGTAAAGAGAAAAGAGGCGGATATTCAGAAAAACTTACAGGAAAATCTGATTGACGTTGAAACTCAATCTTTTTCGGGAAAAACCGAAATTATCCGTTCAATGCTTTCACAAAAAGCAAACGATTTTAATATAGAATTAGGCGAAACAAACGGCAAAGAAATTTCTTTTAACGGAAAGAAATCCGAAAAAACAAATTCCGGCAAACAAAATGATTTCTTAAAAAATGCGGGATATGTTGCTTTAGGTGCCGCAAGTGTAGCATCAATTATTGGTTTGGGTTTTGTTTCAATGAAGAATTTGAGAAAAAGTGATGCTTATATTAAGCAGGGTGCTGAAAATATAAAGAAAGGTATTGATAAAATTATTGAAAATTCAAATGCAAGAAAGGTTGAAGAAGTCGGCAGAGAAAATTTCGACAAAATGAAAGAGTTAGACGGAATTTATCTTGAGAATATGTTTATGGCAACAGATGCCGCTCCGGATACGGTTGCTGAAAAAATAGGAAAATTAAACTGGGATAAAGAAGAAAAAGAAAAATACCTCGAAAAAGTTTTGTTCAATATGCGAAAATCAACGGAAAAAGCTGACAGTGCTTTGGGCGGAACGGGAAAAGACAAACCATCTTTCTATTCTCACGTTAATGATTACAGAGCATTTTTCTATAACTGGCTTATAGATTCAAGCAATCCTCAATTCAGAAATCTGTTTATGGGAATAACGGGAGTTACGGCGGCGACTTATGCAGGTGAAGTTGCAGGTGGTGCCGTAAAAGATGTTCAGGTTAAAAAATACAATGCTGAAACGGAACTTGAGTTACAAAAAAGACTTGTTTCAACAGAACTCAGAAACTTTAAATCCAAAAAAGATTCCGCAATTCAGCCTTTGTGTGATGAGTTTTACAAGCAAAAAGAGAACGGAAAATCAAAAGAAGAGTTAAAAGTCATGGCTGATAACATTTTACTTGAGATTAAAAACGGTGCTCCGTTTGTTTATTCATAGAAATTAGAAGAAAGCAGGTAATAATAATGATAGAAAGTATAAATTTACAACTTCCGACATGCAGAAGAAATTACTGCACTGTGGATTGGAATAAATTAACACCCATAGTAAATCAGGGCGAGCAGGCACTTCCATCCATAAAACAATCGCTTGCAACATCAAACGATGAGACGGAAATTCTTGAAAACCTTTATACGCTCGATATTATGCTGGATAACGGAGTTCAGGGAATTGATAAACTTTATCCTGAGCTTTCAAGATTTAACGATACAAAATCGCCAAATATCCAGACATTTTTGGCAGGTATTTACAGAAAAACACAAATTCCTGATGCATTCGGGCCTTTGGTAAGCATGCTTATAAATAATTCCGTAACCGAAGCAATCAACAATGCGAATGGAATAAAGACACAGAAAAACTTCGATCCGAATGAAGAAATCGGCGGGGCTATAATCAGTTATTTAGCATAGTTTATACATCAATATATTCGGGTAAAATTGATTCGTAACGGTCAATTTTACCTTTTGTTATATTTATGAGCTTTTGCAGTTGATTTTTCTCTTTTGAACTTTTGCTCGTTTTAAGTTCGGTTTCGTAATTAAGCAATTCTTCTTTTAATTTTCTTATGGATTGTTTAATTTTTTCACCTTCCTGAAAAGCCCAGCCTGAAAAGCCGCATCCTTCCGGTAAATCAGTAAAAGGACTTGCAGGATATTTTTTGCATGCCTCAAATCTGTTTTCATAAATTGAGCACAAATTGTCGTCTCTCAGATATTTGCATCTGTAAAATGTTTTTAACTCCCAATCTTCAATATTTTCGACAGTTTCTCTGTCTGTTTTTAAAACTTCGTCAATTGATGGGTAAGGAATAAATGTGTCCAAAAAATCTTTTGCATCCTGACTTCCGTTTTCTGCTTCAGCTTTAAATTCGGAATAAGTTTTATCAACTGCAACTATTTTGCAGCACTTTCCGCATTTCTTACACAACCTTTGAGGACGCTCTTCAATAATTTTCTTTAACATATCCATGACTATTATTATACTACAACTTAAAAAATATATTTTTACAAAACTTTACTTTCAGTGTTTTGAATAGATAGCAAATTATTTTTTTACTATACTTATTATGGTGTAAAAATGAAATTATAGTTTCAGTTTATTCAGGAGTTATAACGGTCATGAGTATTGAATATATTTATGGTTATGGGACATCAATTGTTCCAAAAGGCGATTTACGTAATTCAAATTTAAAAGGGTACAAAGCTCTTATTAACGGAGAAGTTTACAGAGGGGAGAAAGGTTTTCAGAAAGAAAATCTGTTTTTTAATAACGGAAGACTTTTAACACAAGACGTTTTTGAACGAAGTGCAAAAACGTCCGATGATGTTGAAATTATTGATTTAAAAAATAAATTAGTAACTCCTGCGCTTGTAGATCAGCATATTCATGGCGGTTACGGAATGGATTTTAATACTGCAAATGAAGAAGAAATACGTAACTTCCTGAGAGAAACTAAGAAAATGGGACAAGCTGCCGTTTTGGCAACTTTTGTTTCCGATTCAATTGATAACTTAAATAAACAGATGGATATTGTAAGAAATGTAATGAAAAACCCGAAAAAAGACGAAACTGAAATTTTGGGAATAAATTTGGAAGGACCGTTCCTGAGTAAACATAAATCTGGTATACATTCCAAAGAAATTATATTAAAACCGACTGTTGACAGACTGAAACAACTGAACTTAGAAGGTGTAAAAATGATGACAATTGCACCGGAAGAAGATGAAGGGTATAAAGCAACTCAGTATTTACTTGATAAAGGTATAATCGTTTCTGCAGGACATTCACTTGCAACCGCAGAACAGGTCAGAGAATCAGGTGTAACTCAGGTTACACATTTATTCAATGCAATGAGTCCGCTTCACCACAGAGTTCCGACAATTGCAAATGAAGGACTTTTTAACGACAATATTGCGGCAGAAGTTATCTGTACTCCGGAACATCTCGATTCCAATATCGTAAATATGATTATGAAAATAAAACCGCATGATAAAATTATCTTAATTTCCGATGCACTTTGCGGAACAAACATAAAAGACGATCATTTTAAACTTGGCGGCAAGGATATTTATATACAACCCGACGGAACTGCAAGAGATAAAGACGGAATTTTGGCAGGAAGCATAAAGTTGCAAAGCCAAATGGCAAAAAATCTGACCGATACAACTAATATGACTTTTGCAGATTTTATAAAGTATTCTTCACTTAACCCCGCAAGAAATCTCGGAGTTGAAGAAGATTACATAATAGAAGAAAATGCAACTCCGAATATTACAATTTGGGATAAAAATACATTAGAACCCGAAAAAACATACATAAAAGGAGAATAAAATGAATATCCAGGCTATCCAAAACTACAATGTGAAAAATTATTCAGGATTACAAAGTTTACCCAACAATAAAACAATTAATAAAAACGTATCAAGACCTCAGGGCATGGCATTGAGTGATATAAGCAGTGTTTATTTCAGAGGTATGGCACCGGTTAAGACTTCTTTCGAAACAGAAATCGAAGCACAGCCGAAAGTTTTGAGAAATCTTATTGACGGATTTTTTGAAGAAGATAATACAATTACAGGTATTGATTTAAACTTAACAAAAGAAGATTTGGATAAAGCAAGAGCAATTAACATAGTTGCTTCAGGTTCATCCAAAAATGCGGGCGAAATGGCTAAATCATTTATGGAAAAGGCTACAAATATCCCTGTAAACATCTTATGTGCAAGTGAAATTATCACAAATCCTCCGAAGTTAAACAAAAACGATATTATGATTTTTGTTTCACAATCAGGAAATACCGCTGATACATACGATGCACTTGCTTATTCAAAAGAAAAAGGTTTGAAAACAATTGCCGTAACAAACAAGCCGGGTTCAAGAATCCATGAAGATGCAGATTCAGCAATGTATATTCAGGCAGGACAGGAAAATGCAGTTGCCGCTACAAAATCAGTTACAACTTCAATTGTCAGTCTTTGGGGACTCGGAATGAAGATGGGTGAGATAAAAGGAACTTTCTCTCCGAATTCTGAAAATACCTACGTTCAGCAGTTAAAAGCATTGCCTGATAAGGTTGAAAGTATTATTAACGATAAAAAAGACGTTAACGCTATTGCAAAGAAAGTTGCAAAGAACGAAAACTTCTACTTCCTTGCAAAAGATCCGAATATCGGTGCAGTAAGTGAAGGTGCTTTAAAATTGACTGAAACAACTGCAAAACGTGTTCTTTCCGCTTCATCAAGCGAATTTATGCATGGTATGTTCTCATCAATTAAACCTGATGATGTTTTCCTTGAAATAGTTACAGGTGACACAAAAGCATCAGATTTGGCAAAAGAAAATTACGGTGAGATCGTTGCAAAAAGAAAACCAAGAACATCAGTTATGATTAAAAATTATGATGATAAAAAAGTTGAAAACGATTATCCGAATGCTAATTTCATAAACGTTCCGACTACTGCCGAAGAATTTTATCCGTTACTTAATACTGTAAGATTCCAGCAGTTGACGAACGCAATTACAAAAGAATTAAAAATCGACCCCGATAACGGCGGCGGATTTTTGACTAAGTATAGAGGCTCTCTGACTTTGGAAGAGTCAAAATAACTTTGTAATAAGTGAGTATAAAAATTAATGGCGGCTGATGAAATCAGCCGCCGCATTTTTTATAATATATTTTGTGTCGGTTCAAAATTAAAGTTTAATCAAATCTACCAAATCACGATTTAAGAGTTCTTCTTCGATTTTTAAAACTTTCGCTTCGGGCATGGACTCTCTGTTATTCGTATAGTCTTCCCAATCTTCTTTTCTGAAGTTAATTATGCCCAAAACTCTCGGTACACGATAATGCGTTAGCATAAATTCACAATCCTTTGTAAAATCACCTGTTCTGTACGACGGGTGTTCTTCTGAAAAATCGTTTATAAAATCTTCAGGCGTTTCGCCTTTAAACATATAGTAATCATAATAATCTGTCGCATATTCTAATTGGCTTTGATGTGAGTCTTTGTCTGTGTCATCGAAATCTTTGACCACGGTTTCATGTCTGCACTGAACGTTTCCTGTTGCAAGACCTCTGAAACTCTTATTATAAGCCTGATTTATACCTATTGGTGATATATTCATCTTTTCTCCTTTTTACTTCTCAATAAGTATAAAACCCGTAAAAAAATTTTTTGCTATGTGGGGGTAAATAATTAAAATAAAAATATTGATGACTTTGGATTAGTTTTTTACTTTCTTTGAATATGCGGGTTAAGTTTTTGTTACATAACCGCAAATTTTTTTTTATTGGCGGTTTTATATGTGTATGGCATTGTGCTGAAAATATGGAGAAAAGTTAGTGTTAAGTGTTAACAATATCTTTCTGAATTTCGGAAGTTATGCGCCCCCAAAAAATGAAGCCAAAAAAGAATCGGCTTCTCAGGGTATTGTTGAATTTTCAAAGTCGGTGAGTGATTGTATCTCAAATACCCAACGAGGGTTAATTGAAGTACAAAGGCCATATCCAAAGCTCAACGGGTATTCTTTTGCAAGTGATTATTTCGGTGTATCAAGTGCCGATAAAATTCTAAATAAAATTGATAATCAGATGGCACTAACCATACTAAAATCAAGAGATGAAAATATAGTCAGTTTTGCGCCATTGTTTGAGCTGAATTCTCAACCTGAGATTAAATACGTAAATAGATTTATGAATAAATTACAGGAAAATAAATTCGGAAGAATAACCTTTATGGATAAAACATATGGTAAAAACGGGGAAAACGGAACTCATACGATAGGTATGGTTTACCATAACGGTCAATATATAATTTTAGATTCAATCCCTGAAAAGTATCCCGAAATTAAAGACTGTCACGAAAAATTACTCGAATGTTTAGGACTTGATCCGAAAGATGTAATTTTTTCCGATAAGCCACAACAAACCATGGATGAATATACCTGTAATAATTGGACGCATGCAAATCTTGATGCAGTGTTTGATTATTTAAACAGTGACGGAGCAGATAAAGATTTGACGCCTGAAGTATTGGATAAAATTCTGCCCGAAGATATAAATAAAGTGCTTGGACAACAACTTGATTATACAGTTAGAGGTCTGAACGGAAGAACAGTATATGATCTAATAGAAAGGAGATAAAATGCAAGTTTCTGCTATAAGTTTTAAAGGTGTAGGTATTTCAAGAAATATCAATTTTAATGGTGCAAAGTCTGAAAATGACAGATTTATCGGAAAACCTATCGAAAAAAATACGGTCCTTACTTTTAATGAAATTTCAGATTTATATAAATTTGCAAAAATAAACAAAGAAAATGTTGTATTAAAAGTTTCATACGGACCTTTTATGGATAGCAAATCTGTAAAAACGCAAGAGGATTTAATCGCTGATAAAGGTCAATGGCTTGATATTACTGATTACAGTTGTGTGTAGTTAATGCAATTTGCGTAGTGAAAAATCGGAATGACAGGATTTGAACCTGCGGCCCCCGCGACCCGAACACTGTGCGCTACCAAACTGCGCTACATTCCGATTTGCTTTAATTTTATTATAAACTAATTTATTTCGCAATTGTTTATTTGACTTTTTAGATTAAATGGTCAAAATACTTTAATATACATATACTGTCATTCCGAACTTGTTTCGGAATCTTATCCCCATTGCAAATATAAGAAGGATTTGTTCTAATTTTTATAATTTAAAAGCCCCTGAAACTGTCTTAGATTTATTCCATGCTCGGTTTTGTCGTTGCTTTGTTATCACTGCCGCAACTTCAAACCTCGCTATCCGGAATTTCATTCCGTACATAAATCTGCAAGTTCAGGGTGACATTAATAGTTTAGTTTTATAAAAATTTTAGTTTTCAAGGAAATCAACAATGTCGCAAAAATCCGTATAATTTAAAACTAAAAATGCTTCTGAATATTCACTGTTTTTTTGCATTCCTCTGTAAGAATTTAATCCCGTTATTCTCTTGGCAAAACCTGCTCCGTCCTGCGATTTGTGCTGAGATATGCAGAGAATTTTTTTCGTGATAACAGAACTTATATCTGTATAATAATTCGGAGTATTTATTGCTGACCAAACTTCATAAAATACTATCTTCAGCGTCTTTTTGGGGTGAATATCTTCTTCGTCCAAAAGTCTTTTTAAAAGAATGCTGACCGCTTTATGGTCTCTGTGCTGATCATAAATATATGGAACAAAAATATAGTCATATTCACAGACAGGGATGTTTTTAAACTCGTTATATCCTGAAATTACGTCTTTATCGTATAAATTCATCATTCCGTAATTATTCGGTGAAATTATTTTCATGGCTTTTTCAAATTCTTCATGTCTTACCGAATTGTTCCCGTGAGTTAAACATACAATATCAAAACAACTCGGATACAAGTTCATAATTCCGCCGCATCCGATACTTTCATCATCAGGATGAGGCGCAATCAAAAGACATTTTGAACCTCTTATCAATTCAAAAGGCAGTGGCTTTATGTTCATGTTAACGAATGGCTTGAATATTTTATTTAAAAGAAACCGATGAATATTCAAGACAAAAAACTTTTTGAATGCAGAAACTTTTTTCATATTTACTCCCAATTCTATAATGCTAAGTCATTACCAATTCAGACATTTCGTTTGTTTCTCTGAGAACTTTATCAGATTTAAAGGTTTTTCCTGAATGCTCCTGAATATAATTTTTTAACAAATCAAAGCAAACAGTACAAACTTTTTCAGTTGCTTTCCTGTCATAATCACTTACATAATTGAAATCAAACTGCAGCATTGCCTGTAAGAAATCTCTTATCTTATGGTGCATTTTTAATTTTATTTTAAATGTATCATTGCAGTTTTTGCAGATAACTCCTCCCATTTGCGAAGAAAAATACATATCCTCGTCAAGTATTTGTTCACGGCAGCAAAGACAGGTATCCAATTCTATTCCCAAGCCCACAATTAACATCATTTTCATCTGAAATTTAATAACCGCAAGCAAAACCTCTGTTTTATTTTTTGCCTCTGCTATTCTGTCGAGTGCCTTGTACAAAAGCTCATAAATTTCTTCAGAAGAAGAGTCGTTTTCAACTCCAAAATTAGAAACAATTTCTGCAATATAAGAAGAATACATCAGTTTATCAATATCTTTTCTCGTATCCTTAAACATATTGAGCGATTGCGCCTGACAGACAGTATCTAAATTTCTGCCTTTTACAAGCATAAGTGTGTTTGCGACGAGTGAATCCATTCTTGCACCCAGTTTGCTTTTTGGTTTCTTTATTCCTTTTGCAACACCTTTTAAAAGTCCTTTGTCTTTTGAATACATTACAACGACTTTATCTGCTTCATTCAGATTATAACTCTTTAAATTAATGGCTTCTGTGACATAATTCTTTTCCATTAATATGCACCTCTAAATGCTTTTGCCAATGCGTCAGGATCATTTGAAGCTACCATTGCTTCTTCTTTGGATATTTTTTTCGTTTCAACCAAATTTATTAAAGATTTGTTCATGGAAATCATATTATTAACACCGCCTTCTGCAAGCAGTTCATATATTTTCTCTATGTTATCTTTTAATATATAATCTTTAACTGTTGAAGTGGCAACCATGACTTCCTGTGCTGCAAATCTTCTGTCATGCTCTTTTGAGTAAACAAGTTTTTGTGCAATTGTACCTCTCAAAACTTCTGCAAACTGACAGCGCATGTTGTCTCTGTCTGCAACATCAAACATGTTAACAACACGGTTAATCGTCTGAACGGCATCATTTGTGTGCAATGTACTAAATACAAGGTGACCTGTTTCTGCAGCTTTTAATGCCGCACCAATTGTTTCTCTGTCTCTGATTTCTCCGATAAGTATGATATCAGGGTCTTGTCTCATTGCGTATTTTAAACCGCTTGCAAAAGACTCTGTATCTATTCCTACCTGTCTTTGGGAAATAACACTCTTTTTGCTCTTAAACATAAATTCGACAGGGTCTTCAATAGTTAATATGTGTCTTGTTAAATTACTGTTTAATAAATCTATAATTGCCGCAAGGGTTGTAGATTTACCTGAACCTGTAGGCCCTGTTACCAAAACTATTCCGTTATGGTATTTTGTAAATTGTTTTATTGTTTCCGGTAATCCCAATTCTTCAAAAGTCTTGATTTCATAGGGGATGTTTCTTATTACAAAAGACGGAAATCCTAATTGTTTATTGTAGTTAACCCTGAATCTTGATACGCCTTTGATTTCGTATGTAAAATCCATATCCATAGCCGTTTCAAGTCTGTCTTTATGTTCGGGAGGCGCTATTTTCAGTAAAGTTCTTTTTAAGTCACCTATTTCTAACGGAGCCATTTTTACTTTCATAATAGAGCCTGAACGTCTTACCATAGGTGGTTCTCCAACATGTAAGTGCTCATCGGAGGCCCCTATAGATACGGCTTTCGACAGAAATGCGTCTATATTAAAAGAATCGTCCATATATATCCCCTTATCCCAATTAAAAAAATTTTAACATTTTAATTAATTACTGGCAAGGATATTAAGTATTAAAAAATCTTTTTATTATTTCTCTTTACAATTGTTAAAATATACTATAATATGCGCAAAAATTTTTCTTTACGCGTTTTAGAAATAGCACAATTGTTTTAAAGTTTTTTGCAGGAGTCCTAAAATGATTATTAATTCAGCGATTAACCCCATGTCTTTTCAGCGTACAAATGCTGTAAAAGATAGGTCTGTTATTAACAAAGCAAATCAAACAGATGTTTTTGAACTAAACAATCAAAAATCAAATGTTGTATCAATTAAAAGAGAAGGCAGTGCTTTACATGTGTCTTTCAGGGGGAAAATTGCAGATCCTCTCGAAACAAAAGACGGGATTCCTACTATACAAATGAGAGTAAGAGGTACGTCAAACCACCAGTTAGGAGGTTTGGGTGCCAATGTTAATGCTACGGACGACAGTGTTTTAAAACTTGCAAACAGTGAATGGAAAGACGGAGAACCTTTAATTTATGCTATTTCCCAAACAGACAAGGGCGGTACTCAGATTAGCTTGTCACATCCTGTTTACGGCAATATAGGTCGTGTTCCTGACGAAGTTGCAGGTGAAATTGTCCCAATGCTTGAAAATAACAAAAACGCTTTCAGATTTGAATTATCAAATGTTATTGCTGGTACATCAAAAGGTGCTGCAACTATCGGGTTAAGAGTTAACTTAAAATGTATTTCAAAAGAACCTAAATTAAAAGAGCATGCCAAAAATACATTTGATGCTTTATTAAATTCAAAAGAATATTCGGTTGCAAAAAATGTTATGCTTTATCAACCTGCAGTTAGTCCGTCACAGATTTTGAAAAGAATGTTACAGGTTGAAGCGGACGAAAAAGATCTTAATGCTGCAAGAGAAATAAAAGAAGCAATAGACAATATTGCGGATGAAATCAAAAAACCGGAAAATAACAGAATTTTAATTTTAGGCCACAGTAAACCGGACGGTGATACTTTAGGTTCTATGATTGCACTCAAAACAGCAATAAAATCAACATATCCGCAAAAAAATATAGATTGCGCAGTTGATGATAAAATTCCGGGCTTATTCCGTCAGAAATTACCGGGCATAAATGAAGTTAAACGTCCTTATAATCCGGAAAAAATTGCTTCTTTAAAAGCAAGTATCAAAAAATTAGAAACAAATGGTTCTCCGACTGCTTTTGAACAGGCAGAATTATTAAGAAATGATTTGAAAGAACTTGAAAATCCGAAAAACCTTTTTGATGCAAGTCCTTTATTCGGAAAAGACAAGAAAAAATATGATTTGGTTATAACCGTTGATGTTCCTACTCCTCAAAGATTTACAGGTGCATTTAAAGATTATATTCAGGGCTCAAAAAGTCAGATTTATATCGACCACCACCCATTAAGAATTGATGAATGGGATAGTCAAAAAGACGTAACAGGCTTGGACGTAAAGAAAATCAAAGAAGACGGCCTTGCCTTAATTTGTGATTCTGTACCTGCAGCTGCTCAGTTAGTTGGTGTTGTTGCGGATAAAGCAGGCATGTTGGATGATATGTTTGCAAGACGTCCGGAAGATGCAAAGAAATTTGCAGCATCAGTAATTACAGGTATTTCTACAGATACGGGTTCTTTCACAAGAACAGCAAACTTATTGCCGCAACATTCAAAGATGCCTGTTCAGCAGAGACCAAACTATTATCCTGAAGGCATGTCAAAATGGTTCGTCAATAAATTTGATAAAAATTCAGGTGTTGATAAAAAATGGTTAAGAGAAAATATAACTTATGATATTCCTGATGCTAATTTCAGCAAGAAATTTTCTGAATACGATGAAGATTCTCCGAGAGAATTGATGCTTCAGTATGCACTTGACGGCAGAGAAATGTATCCAAATCTTGGTTTGGGAATTATAAATATTGATTATGATCAGATGTATGACGTATTTAATAAGAGTTTAAAACAGGATAGTGATATTACACTCCTTGATGTCCAAAACGGTTTTAAGTATTCAGAAGTTATGGGTTCTCTAAAATCAAATCCAAAGGACAGTGCGCAAATTGCATGTGGATCTAATTCATTATCTTCAATTGCAGAACAAACATACACAAGTAAATATGACGAAGACAGAATTGCAGTCCTTGTTATTCAGGACAGAAAAAAGGGTTTGATGACCGAAAATTCTGAAGTTGCATCTCAAAACGGTTTAAGATTATCTTTCCGTTCATCAAATACAAGTGACCATGCCGAACTTCTTGCAAGTTTATTCGGAGGCGGAGGGCATGGCGGTGCATCAGGCGCACGTGTTGATTTGCCGAATGTTGATTTAGACACTCCGTTAGTTGTTAAAATAGACGGTAAAATCGAAAATGATGCGGAAAAAATTTATCAGACAATAAGAAAAAATTATAATATAATGCACGATTCAAGTATTAATATTAACAAAAAAGCCGGCATGTGCAGTAAAGTTAAAGTCGACCTTGCTCCATACTGGTATGAAGGCCGCACTGTTTCTCAGTTAATTCAGGATGTTACTCAGGAAATAAGAACCAAAGAAACTGACGTTGCTATGCGTCAGGCTGCTCAGAACAAGCTTTCATTCAGAGGTATAACTCCTGTTCAGACTAAAGCTATTGATTTGGTTGCATAGATTTTTACACTTTTTGTATGTATAAACCTATTGTTTAATAGTGTATTATAAAACTATGGATAATAATTTCTTTATTAATAATTCTGAAAAAGACCTTAATAAGAGTCAGCCGGAAAATAATTCTAATTTTTTTCAGACTCAGAATTACAGTGTTTCAATAAATAAGG
The DNA here is from genome assembly GCA_017433195.1 of bacterium. Classification (GTDB taxonomy): domain Bacteria; phylum Cyanobacteriota; class Vampirovibrionia; order Gastranaerophilales; family Gastranaerophilaceae; genus RGIG2479. The sequence goes on along the minus strand of JAFRHR010000037.1, from coordinate 44,139 downwards.
AACTACAGACTGTACCATTACATAAAGTTAATGGTTTGGATTCAGATTTAATTGAAGAAACCGCATATAAAGAAGTTAAAGATGAGGTTTTCAGGCTTGAATACCGCATTAATTATCTTGAAAATGATTTGAAAGTTATCGCAAAGCAAATTATGGCGGCAAAAGATATTAATGACTTTCAAAAAGTAGATATTTTAACCATAAAAAAACATCAGGAAGAACTTGAATTAAATGAATTATATAAACAATATAATAAACAGGGACTTTCAGCTAAACTTTCGAGCGGAATAACAGGGCTTGTTGTTTCCAAACCCAAACAGGATAATAGTTTGTCTGATAAGATTTTGAATTTTATTTCCGATAAAATTCTTGCCAAACTATCAAAACGTTTCAGCGCAGGTAGAAGTATAAAGGATGCGCTTGCTAAACTCGACAACATAAATAAAAATGTCGATGAACTTGTATCTATGGATATTCCGTATGGCGAAGGTCCGCTTAAATATGAACGGCTAACAAACTATCTCAGCAGAGCAAATGCTATTCAGTATCAGATTTCAAAGACTATTTCCCAGCAGTAAAAACCTCTTTTTATAGTGAAAATTGCGCACTTGCACAATTGTAAAGTTTTGTTAAAATGAGTTTTAAATAGGCTATATTATGTATATACTGCGGATTTCCGCCGTTTTATACGAAATGGTTGAGGCAATTTTTTAAAACAAAAATACTTTATTAGAGTATAAGAGATTAAACCCAAGATTTCTTACCAAGTATTTAGAATAGGAAAACAGGATATTAAAAATTATATAGGAGATTTAGATTATGTCTATCAACGGTTTACCATTTATTTCAAAAACAGATTTAGCAAAAGGCACTCAAGGTGCTCAAAGAACACAACAAACATCAAATGTCGGAAATATTCCGATGACAAGTCCTGCAGAATTTCAACCGGGAGATCAGGTGAAATTAGGCAACAAATCCGCATCACCGGCATTCACAGAAGCAAAAATGGTATATAACGATTATCGTGATGCAGGCACACCAATAGAAGGAACAACAATGACCTATGGCGAAAGAGGCGACATATCTTTCGTTACATATGAAGCATAGTAAATAAAAATATAAAATTTCAAATGACTGTTTAATGGGAATTTGGATATATACTGAAATTAATTGGTAAATCATTAGGCGAAACGACGGTTTCGCCTTTTATTTTTATATAATGTATTTATTATTTTGAAAATATATGTTAAACTTATTGATATAAATAAGGAGACTGTATGAAAGTTTTAAAAGAATTAAAGCATTATCCGGATGGGGCGAGAAAAGAAGAAAAAGTAACCACCATTCATGAAGCTGAAAAAGAAGTTGAATATGAGTATTATTATTATAATCAGCAGGGTCAATTAATTCGTTATGTATATGAAAACTCAGAAAATGAGCATGCTAAGTATGAAGAAAAATATGAAAAATTTAACGAAGAAGATATGCCGACAGTTGTTCATTACAAAGGATTTAATTCAAGCGGAAAAAAAGTTGAATACAAAAAATTAATAGAATATGATGAAATGGGCAGCGAAAAAACTATTACTTACTATGATAACTGGGGCAGAGAAATGAAGAAAATTGAAGTCAGTGATGAAGAAAATGCTGCATTTGAAGATGATGACGATACGTTATAATTAAATACAAATAAAAAAGGGCGGTTTGAATTCTTCAAACCGCCCTTTTTATTGCTTTAACAAATAATTATTTTCTGTCGAACATTTGTTTTATTCCGTCAACTGAACTTAAAATTCCTGTTGCTTCATATGGCATGTAAACAACTTTGCTGTCTTTACCGTCAGCCATTGCTTTTAATGTTTCGATGTATTTCATAGCAATCAGGTATTGATCCGGTTTTCCGTTACCTGCTATTGCATCAATAATTAATTTAATTGCTTCCTGTTCGCCGTTTGCTTCAAGTATTCTTGATTGTTTTTGACCGTCTGCTCTTAAAATCATAGCCTGTTTATGACCGTCAGCTTCCAAAATTGCAGCCTGTTTTTTACCTTCTGCAATGTTTATTGCAGCTTCTTTTTCAGCTTCGGCATTTAAGATTGTTGCTCTCTTTTCTCTTTCTGCTTTCATTTGTTTTTCCATTGCCTGCTGAATATCCGCAGGAGGAATGATGTCCTGAAGTTCTACTCTGTTTACTTTTACGCCCCACTTGTTAGTTGCTTCGTCAAGTATTGCTCTCAATTCGTGGTTAATTTTATCTCTTGAAACAAGAGTTTCGTCCAATACCAACTGTCCAACGAGGTTTCTCAGCGTTGTCTGAGTAAGTTTTTCTATCGCTTCAACTAAGTTTCCGATAGCATAAACTGCGCTTTTTGCATCTATGATTTGGAAGTATAAAAGAGCGTTAATGCTTATTGTTGCGTTGTCTTTTGTGATTACGTTTTGTCTTGAAAAGTCATAGACGTTTTCTCTCATATCAATTCTGTCAACCATTTTGTAGTAAGAATAAGTGTGGCCGCTTATATCTTTTTGATTAACTTTCCAAGAAATTCCTCTTGTAGTATCTATGAAAGGAAAGATAAAGTTCAAACCGGGTTTTAAAATTCTGTGGAATTTTCCCCATCTTTCGATAATTATTTCTTCCGCCTGCTTTACTATTATGACGGATTTAAGAACAAACATTACTACAAGTACCAATAAAACTGTATAAATCATAAGTCCTCCATTTTTATTTTTAAATTTTTACGCTTTTTCAACAGTAAGAACCAAGCCCTCGTTTTTAATAATTCTTACTTCTGTATTTTCGGGAATCTCTGATAAATCAGAATCTTTATCAAGTCTGGCTTCCCATCTTTCCCCGTATATTGTAACGGCACCTGACGATTTTGTAATCGGAGATATTGCCTTAACAATCTGTCCTATATATTGTCCTGTAATACCTGTTTCGTTTTCTTTATTGGAAACATTAGTATGTTTTGCCAAAAATGGTCTGAAAACGGTTAATAACAGTGTTGAACTTACCAAAAACACGGTAATAAGCCATGCCCAATCAGCAATAAAGACAGAAACAATTGCCGTCAAAAATGCCGCTATTGCAAAGTTAAGGAAAAACATTGCAGGAGCAAGCATTTCAATTATGAGAAAAAAACCTCCGGCAATAACAAACAATTGCCATAATGTCATAAATTATTCTCCTTTTTCTATAAGTGCATTAATTTCAGCAACCATATCGTCAGGATTAAAACCGTGAACTTTTGCTCCTGCTTCAAGATTTTCAAATCTTGCAGCCGCACAACCTAAGCATCCTAATCCGTATTTTCTGAATATTTCAGCACTTTCAGGAAATTGTTGAACTATTTCTAATATACCCATTTCTTTTGTTACTTTTGTCATAAAAAACTCCCTTTCTGCAAAAAATTGACTTTTCTAAAACTTTCATTAAAACAATTATACCCCAAACGTGAAAGGATTGAAAGTATGGAATTTTTAAAAAAGTTATTTACGGATAATAGTTCGGTAACCGGTTTATGTGCATTAAAAAGAAAAACAGGGAAAGAAGCTTATGTTTCATCTTCTATAAATCAGGCACCGGAAGTAAATTCTCCTATCGGGCTTTCAAGATTGGCTTATAGCTTTGAGCCGTATTTTGATAATTCAGACTATACACAAAATAAAGTATTTTTATTTTAAACTCTTCAAAAAACTGTCAAAATACTGTATAATTAACTTACAGTACTTTGTTCGGAGATATTGTTATGTTCAACAATAACATAGGCGGTCAGAATTTTGACAGATTTAAGGCGCAATCATCTTTTAAAGACGGAAGTTTAGGAAACAAATATTTAAAAAAGAAGAAAAAGAAAGAAGAAGATGATGAAAACTTGTTTGATGAAGATGATGATAATTCAGCAAGATACTCTGATGAAGGGTTTTCGCTTGAGGATATGTTAGGCGAAGATTTTGATAAAAATGACAACAATACATTTTATGATACAAGATCCGCAAATGTGCCTAAAAAGGACGATGACGAACCTCCGACAGAGAATTTCTTCCAGACAGGACTTTAATTTAAAATTCCGGAGGTTATTTAAATCTTCTCATGTTTTGCATCATTTGCTTTGCCGCAAGTTTTGTTCCGTTTACGCCTCCGAATTTACCGAAAGTGTTTTTAAGGTTTGAAACACCTTTCATCATTTGTCGCATTTGTTCAAACTGTTTTATATATGTGTTTACATCGGCAAGAGATATTCCAGAACCTGCGGAAATTCTTTTTTTGCGGCTTGAATCTATTAATTTTGGATTTTCTCTTTCTTCAGGAGTCATACTCTGTATAAAAACTTCTATCCTTTTGAATTGTTTTTCTCCTTCGTGAGAAAGTTTTTCTCTGTCGTTTTTGCTTATGTTAAATCCCGGAAGCATTCCTAAAATCTGATCGAATGAACCTAACATTTTCATTTGTTTCTGCATTTTCAAAAAATCATTGAAAGAAAATTCCGCTTTCTGCATTTTCTTTTCAAGTGCCATTGCTTCTTTTTCGTCAATAACTTCCTGCGCTCTTTCAACGAGTGAAACGATATCGCCCATTCCTAAAATTCTTGTTGCCATTCTTTCGGGGTGAAAATCTTCAAGTGCATTTAATTTTTCGCCCGTACCGATTAATTTTACGGGTTTTCCGGTGCAGTAAGAAATACTTAATGCAGCACCGCCTCTTGAATCACCGTCGGCTTTTGTTAAAATCAAACCGGTTATTCCCAGTTGTTCATTAAAGTTTTCGGCAACGTTTACGGATTCCTGACCGGTCATTGCATCTATGACGAGTAATTTTTCCTGCGGAGAAAATACTCTGTCTATGAGTAATAATTCTGCCATCATGTCCGTATCTATTTGCAATCGTCCTGCGGTATCTATGATAAGTGTGTTAAAGCCTTTATCCTTTGCATAATTTAAAGCGGAACTTATAATATCCTGAACATTTTTTGAACCGTCAAGAGTAAAGACTTCGGTATTTGTTTGTTCTCCTAATGTCTGTAATTGTTTAATTGCAGCAGGTCTGTATACATCGCACGCAACCAAAAGTGGATTTCTTCCGTCTTTTTTGAGTTTTATTGCAAGTTTTGCAGCTGATGTAGTTTTTCCTGACCCTTGTAAACCTAACATCATAATCAAATTGGGGTGTCCGCTGTAATCAATAGGGGCCTGACTTTCACCTAAAATTTTAACTAATTCATCGTGGACTATTTTTACAAGCTGCTGTGCCGGATTTACGCCCTGTAAAACGTTTTCACCTTCGGCCTTATCCTTTATGTTTGATATAAAAGATTTTACGACTCTTAAATTAACGTCTGCATCAAGAAGAGCTCTGCGGATTTCTCTGAGGGCATCTTGCATATTTTCCTGAGTTAATTCACTCTGTCCGCTTGCCTTTTTTATAACTTCTTGCAGTTTTTCCGATAACGAGTCAAACATAAATCCCCCTGTCTGCTTACTTTTGTTCGTTTATCCCTGTTTGTTTACCCCTGTGTATAAGATTTTAACATAAAAAACAATTTTGTTTGTAAAATCAAACGTTAGATGTATAGGTAAAGTTATTTTTTTTTGGTATTATATTAGTACCATGGGAAATTTTGTGAAGAACAAAAAACTAAATTTAGAGCCTTACAAAAATCTTATAGAAACAGTTTCAAAAGTTGAATTTAAGAAGATTGCGGCTCTTGGTGTAATTGAGTATACGGAAGTTGAAAATATTGCTATCCATACTCTGTACATTTTATTTGGGCATGCTGATCCGGAAACTTACAATAATGCTTATTTATCAAAAGCAATAAAATGGGCTATCAGAAACGAAATTCGCCGTCGTTACAAATGGTATGCAATAAAAAATTCTCCCGCAAAAGAGGAAGAATGCAACGATTTAAGAGAAGCAGTTTATAAAACAATTCTTTCAATTGACGAACTTGCTGATGCGGAAAATCCGGTTTTAATTAAAGATAATGCAAGAAATCCGGAAGAAAAAGCAGAATTTGTTGAATTGAAGAAACGTATAGTTGAAGCAATGAAATGCTTGCCTCAAAGAGAACAGGATTTATTAGAAGCAAAATTTTTCCATGATAAAAAATTAAAAGATATATCAGTAGAATTCAACATATCACAGTCCAGAATTTCAAGAATTATTCAAAATTCTCTGGATAAGATAAAGAAAGAGCTGGTAAAACAAGGGATGATATAGACAGCAGAGAAGTAAAATGAAAAAAGAAAACGAAAAGAAAATTAAGGTGTCTTTTCCTCATATGGGAACAATACACATTGCGTGGGAAGCAGGTTTAAGAAAAATAGGGGTGGAACCTTATACTCCGCCTTATACAAATAAGAAAACATTGTCTTACGGGACAAAAAATTCTCCCGAAGCAGTTTGTCTGCCTTATAAACTGATTTTGGGAAATTTTATTGAAGCGATAGAAGGCGGTGCCGATTATGTTGCGATGATTACATCTCCGGGAATTTGCCGTTTGGGTGAATATGGCTGTAACATACAGAGTACCTTAAAAGATTTGGGCTATGATGCAAATTATATTGAACTATCACTTTATGACGGGATAAGAGGACTTTATAATTTCCTTGCAAAAATTTCGGGCAAAAATGATCCTATCAGAATTATGAGAGCAATAAATATCACGATAAGGAAAATTTTTGCAATTGACGATTTAGATTCAGCCCTTTCTTATTACAGAGCAAGAGAAATAAATTTCGGTGATGCCGAAAAGAACTATAAAAAAGCGCTTAAATATATTGCTGACGTTGAAAGTACATTAGATTTAAAAAGTGCATATAACAAGGCTCTTGCAGAAATAGAAAAAACCGAAATTGATAAAAACAAAGAAGTTTTGTATGTTGATTTGACCGGGGAAATATTCCTTGTAAACGATGAGTTTTCAAATCAGTATATTGAACGTGAACTCGGACGTATGGGAGTTCAGACAAGAAGAAGTCTTACTGTCGGAAGTTTCTTAAAAGATGCGATAATTCCGAAAGCGTTCCAAAGTAAAGAAACACACCTGCAGCGTGCAGAAAAAATGGCAAAACCATATTTAAACAGAGATATAGGCGGTGATGCGTTAGAATGTGTTTCCGATGTTGTTTTTGCAAAGAAAAAAGGCAAAGACGGAATTATACATATAAGTCCGTTTACTTGTATGCCTGAAATTATGTCACAAAATATATTCCCGACAATAAAAGAAGATCATAATATTCCTTTGTTAACCCTAATTATGGACGAACAGACAGGGCGTGCAGGTTATATTACAAGACTCGAAGCATTTGTTGATTTAATGCGCAGAAAAAAACGTGCCGAAACAATGAAGGGTAAAGAGGCCGAAAAGGTAAAATAGCCGACAAGGGAATTTTAAAAATTTTTTTCGGGATAAAATGCTTGAAAAGAGGGAAATGTGTTAAGTATTAAAAGAGCGTTTTCAACAACCAACAGAAATTTAATTATACCGACTCCGCAGATTTTGTATATAATAATCGCAAGTCTGTTTTTAAAATTTACTATGTCATCAAATCCGAAACAAATGGCAGCATCTTTGATTGTTTATGTCTTGATGACAGGGGCATTTTTGTCAGGTTGGTTTGCAATGATAAAAGATGCTGTTGTAACGCCGGAAGATAAAACAAAAACATCTTTTGAATTACTGAAAGTCTTTTTGCAGGGTGTTGGAAATAAGTTTTTAACATATATCATTGGGGTGGTTTTGTATTCTGCAATGTTATTCGGTGTTGCTTTGGGTGCTTATAAATGTGCAGTCAAATATATAGGACAATTCCCGATTCCGGTCGATGTTTTAAACAGTACAATGAATTCTCCCGAAACATTAAAGCAGTTTGTTGCTTCAATGCCTGTTGAGGATCTTGTAAAAGTAAATCAATGGAATATGTTGTTTTTACTGTTTATTTTGATTTTTATGTTCATTACAATGTTTTGGGTTCCCGCAATAGAATTCGGGGGTAAAAATATATTTGTTTCATTCTTTATATCAGTAAAGAATTTATTCGGAAAATTTTTTAAAAATTTGGTTTTGTTTTTATTTATGTTCTTTTTATACCTGTTGGTTTCATTGTTTAGCACTTTTTCAATGACCAATAATGTTTTATATTTTGTATCGGTATTGTTATCGGTTTATTCAACTGCGTATCTTGTTGTGTTATTATTTCAGTATTATGAAGAACAAATTGAAGGTCGTTGCGATAGCGGGTCCGACAGCGAGCGGGAAGACTAAACTTGCAATTGAATACGCACAGGAACATAACGGAGAAATAATTTCTGCCGATTCAAGGCTTGTGTATAAAGGTTTTGATATCGCAACTGCAAAACCTACAATTGAAGAAATGCAGGGAATTAAGCACCATCTTATCGATATTGTTGAACCCGATTTTGATTATTCCGTTGCAAATTTTTATGACGATGCAAAGCGTGCAATTGAAGAAATTTCAAGCAAGGGAAAACTTCCGGTAATTGCGGGCGGAACAGGCTTGTATTTCAGAATATTGCTTGAAAATTATGCCCCTCCGAGAATAAAGGCTGACGAGAATTTGAGGAATGAACTTAATCATCTTTCAAATGAAGAACTTGCAAACAAACTAAAAGACTTAGACTTTGATGCTTTTGAAAAAATTTATCCCAATGACAGAGTTCGTCTGATAAGAGCATTAGAAGTAACTGTTATTTCGGGAATACCTTTTTCAAAACAGGCAGGGGTAAAGAATGAGGAATACGATGTAACGTGGCTTGCCCCTGAAATAAAAAGCAGAGAAGAACTTAATAACCGTATTAATATGAGAGTTGATGAAATGGTTGAAAAAGGTTTGCTTGCTGAAACAGAAAACCTTTTAAACAAATACGGCAGAATAAAAAATATAACAAATACAATAGGCTATCAGGAAATGATTGAATTTTTGGATAATAAAATTTCTTTTGACGAGGCAGTTGAAAAAATTAAACTTAATTCAAGGCATTACGCAAAACGACAGTTAACCTGGTTCAGAAGAAATAAAAATCTGAATCTGAATTATTAATTTTAATAATTTCAAGTTTTGTAAAGAAATGGAATATTTTCTTGATATATGCAATTATATTAATAAATAGAGGGAATTTTTTTGTGCGGATTCTTTTTGAAAAAAGAGAATTTACAGATTTATTGCTAAAAATACGGGCGGAGAGCGAGTTACAAATTGGCAGCAGTTAAAGAATTAAAAAATAAAATAGAATTAACTGATACTGAATTAAAAGAGGCAAGATTTTTCTGCGGTGATTTTACGGGCAGAAATAACAGAAATCGTGCCGTTTCAAATGTTTTAGGAATAAAGATTGCAAAAAAATTCTTTGAAGAAAACGGAATAAAAGCAGATGACAGTTTTTCTGTATATAAAATAAAAAAAATTCTTGAAGATTTTGATATAGCAGACGTAAGAATTGACGGAAAAATAGTTGATGTCCGTGTTGTTTTTAATGAAAATATGCTGTTTATCCCAAAAAGTCATTATGACTATGGAATTACACCCTCTTTTTACATGTTTGTCAAAATTAATAAAGATTTGGATACAGGTGAAGTTTTAGGCTTTTTGGATCCTCTTATGGTCGAAGAAGCAAAATCTTCTGTTGAGTATTATTTTCCGGAAAAGGAAAATCTTATCTCTGTAAAACTATTTAAGCAAAAAATCAAAAAAATTCCTTATTGCGATTACCCCGTTAAGAATGCAAAAGAAGTTCGTTGTGACATAATTAAGTATTACGACAATGCGCTTGAAAACAAAACAAGATTTATTAAATTAATCGTAAACAATGAAGATGTCAGAAAAGCGATGCTTGAGTTTGAAAATGCCGAAGATTTGTTTTCAAACATATCGGATGATGTAAAAAATTACGATGAAGCAGCTGCCGTGAGAGAGCCTGTTTCTGAAGAGTCCCTCTCTGATGATTATTGTGAAGATAATGAGACTTATGAAAGAGTCGAGTTTCCTGAGGTTTATGAAACAGTTGAACCTGCCGAAGATAATTTGGAAATAAAAGAAGAAACAGAAGATGTCATTCAGGATTATGTAAGTCAGGATGTTTTGTCAGGGTTTGAAAATGATGCAGCGGAAGAAGATAAAAATGAAATAAATTTTATTGATAATAGAGAAAATACTGATATTAATGAAAATACAGATATTAATGAAAATTTACTGAATGAAGAACCTGACAGTGAAACAATAGATTATCTCGATCCGGAAAATGCGGATATAGAAATTGAAAGAGAAACTCCGATAATTGAGTCTCCTGTTAATTTGGAAACTGATATGACTGATCTTTCGGAAGATACTGAAGAAGTTAACGAGAATGCTTTTTCAACTCAAGAAAGTTTGATTTTACCGGATAATCCGGAACCTGTACAAAAAGAGGAGCCAAAAGAGGAAACTAAAGCTGTAGATGATTTTTTAATTTTGGATTTTGATAATGATATAGACGTCAAGGACAAAGTTATTCCGGAGGATGAAGAACTTAATTACGAGGACGTAGGTTTAATAAGTGATATTATTGCAGATGATATTAATAAAACAGAACTTCATGTGGAGGAAGAAGATTTACCTAAGGCAAAAGAAGAAGATGATGTAGCAGATGAGCCAAAAGTAAATAAAAAAGTTGAAACAGATTTGGATAAATTATTTAAAAATGGTTTATCTGATGAAAGTGAAGAATTTAGTGATGAAAACGAGGAAGAATTTGATATAAAAGAAGAACTCCCTTCGGAAATTGAACAGGAGGAAGAAATTCCTGATGAGGTAAATATAGAAATTCCAAATAGTTCTGTAGAGTCAGCGAGTTCATTCCCTGAACTTGACGAATTAAATAATATTTTAAGGGAAGAAGCTGAAGTAAGACCAAAAGGTAAACGAAAAGTAAAAAGAATTATAGTTCTGACTGTTGGTACGGCATTTATAGTAAGTGCTATAACTGCAGGTGTTACAGCGTTTTTGTTTAATAATGTTGATGTTGAAAGATTTGATGAAAATCCTGCAAACAGAGTTCAGGTAAAAGAAATTCCTCTTAATCCTGAGCCCATGAAACAAACTGACATGCCGTTAGAAGGACTTAAGAGTTTGGATTTGTCAAAAGATACAGAAAAAGAATTTTATGTTCTTCCTCCTTCTACAACAGAATTGGAGCCAAACGGCTTTGATATCAAAAATATTGATGTAAGTTGGGATATTCCTGAAATTTGTGTTGATACACAAGAGAAAAAGAATAATTTATTAAATTTGGGCAGAAAAATAAAACTGGCATTGTCTAACGACTTGTTGCTTATTGATGAAAAGCCTACGCAAAAAAATGTTATTATTAATATGATTGTTAAAGATAAAGTATTAAAAGCGGGCAGTATTCAGGCGACAAGTGGTTCAAAGGTGATAGATAAGCTGGTTATACAAACAGTTAATGATGTTTTAAAAAATTCAAAATTAACATTGGAAGGTTTAAATAACGAAACGGGTTATCCGTCATTGATTATTAGTTTTTAATGTAATTTGAGGGAAAATGGTTACAGAAGAAAAAGAAATAATTAAATATATTAAAAAAGATAAAAGGTATTCGGGAAATGAAGACTTAACCGATAAAATTCTTGATGAAATACAAAAATCCGAAAAAATGGCGGAGATAAGTATTTTATCAAAAGAGCTTCCCTTAGAATATAAAGAGAGATTTATTTCTTCATGCATAATTAAAGTTTTAAAGAAAAATAACAGACTTTTTAAACGGCGCAATTCAGTCAAAAATCAAAAGAAATATAAACCTGTAAGTTATGACATTATGAATTATACTCCGGTAAACGAAAAAAGAGAGATACTTCACAGTGTAAAATTAAGAGCCGTAAAAATTTTAAAAGATATTGAAAATGAGTATCCTGAAAAAAATTACGGAGAAATATATGCACTCAGATATATCGAAAATAAAAATCTGAAAGAAATTTCAACAATACTTGCAAAACCGGAAGAAGAAATTGCAAAAGACATATTTTCTTTAATTGAGGAAGTTAAAAAGAGGATATACAATTAATGAAATGTCCAAAGTGCAAAGCAGAAATACAAAAAGGTCAGATAAGGTGCAGTAATTGCAACTTTAAAGTAGGAAGTTTTTGTAAAAAATGCGGTACTTACAATTTCATTAATAAAAAAGTTTGTCAAAAATGCGGGAATGAATTATTAAAGGTATGCCCCGAATGTAAAAGTATAAATATTCCTACAGCGAAGACATGCAGAAAATGCGGTTTTGATTTTTGGGTAAGTAAAGCACCTGAGGTATCTGTTCCGGAGCCAAAAGAACATATAACAATTAATACAAAACCGCCACAGGGAGAAGTTAAGCAGGAAGAAAAAGTTCCTGAAACAGAAGTTGTACAGGAGCAACAACAAGAAGAGCCTGTTGAAGAAGAGGAACCCGTTTCTCTTGAATATAATGCAAAATTTTATTCTCAGCAAAAGGCGAAAAATGCACTCGTTCTTGCAATTAAAGATCCAACAAAGAAAATCATATCAATTAACGGAAAAAGCGGGATAGGAAAAAATCTTGTATTGAGATTTGCAATAAGCGAACTGAAACAGGAAAAGTTTGTATGGCTTTTCGGGAAATGTACATATGTTTCGCAGACCTCGCCTTTTGGTTTAATTCAGGACATCCTGCTCACATTTTTTAATATCAACAATTTCTGTGTTAATACGCTTGCTTTGAGAAAAAATTCCGTAAAATTTTTCCAGCAGGATTTTCCGACACTGACAAATGATGAAGTATTTGATTTGTTAAATCTCCTTTATCCTGAAAATAATGATTATTTTGAAAATATCCTTACGAATAAAGAAAAAACTTACAATATCATTACAAAGGTTTTTGAAACAGTTTGTGAAAAAATGCCGGTAGTTATTGTAGTAGATAATATTGAATGTATAGATTCAATGTCTTATGAATTTTTAATCAGACTTCTCGGTAACGAAAAAATAATGAAAAACTGCAAATTTATTGTTACGTATCCGGAAATAAGACCGGTAATGGGTTATCTGAACATAAAAGGTATGTCAGACGATGCTTATTCCGATATATCGATAGGGGCTTTAAAAGACGAGCATATTGAAACGTTGGTAAATCAAAATACTGATATTAAAGTCAGTGATGATATTAAAAATACAATTGTAAAAATATCAGGCGGAGTCCCGGCAATTGCTGAACAGGCATTGATTATGCTGGCTGATGCAAAACGCCTTCAAACCGAAACAGAAATTCCTCAGACATTAGACGGAATAATGAAAAAACGACTTTCGTTTTTAAACAAAGAAAATACTCTTTTATGTAAATTGTTATTAGTATTTTCTCTGTTGGGTTGCAAATTTTATCCCTCAATGGCTGTCGGAATGGACGGTTTATCTGAAGATTCAATAATGAAAGGAACTGACAGACTTGTTAAGTTAAAATATATAGTTCCTATCAGCAATCTGGTTTATGAATTTAAAAGCAGTGATGTCTGGAAACTGACACTTGAAAATGCAAGAAATGATGTTTCAGCAAAATCGACTATGGAAAAATTATACAAAAGTTTGCAAAAATATCAGTTGTCATCAGTTTCTTTATTAGCTGTTTTGGCACAGAATTTGGGAATTAAAGAAGATGCGGTAAAATACTGGAACAGTTGTATAAAAACTGCATCATACATCGGGGATGTAAATCTCTATGTTGCAGCGCAAAAACAGGTTATGAAACTCATAGAAGATGAAAATTCAGAAAATGCCGATAAAATCAGAAAAAATATATGTACAAGAATAGGTAAAATTCTTGAAAAAAATGCTCCTGAAGAAGCATTAGAATATTTAACAAAAGCCGTAAAAATAAGTCAGGAGCAGAATAACATATTTGAAACACTGGAATTATTCGGATACATTACTTCCTGCGCAAAGAAAACCGGAAATTATTACGGAATAATAGAATGTGTTGATGAGGCTGTTAAACTTATTCCGCCTGAAATGACACTCGAAATTGCAATGATAAAAACAAGAAAATTAGAGGCTCTTGAAAGATTAGGCAATTTCGGTTTACTGATAAATATTGTAGATAATGATATTATTCCTCATTTGGAAAAGGCATTGACTCAACAAAAATCAGTTAAAAATTTACCGTTAACCGAGGTATTTGAAACCTGGATAAAAACTCAGTTAATTGTTGCAAAAGCACTTGCAGTACAGGGTAACAGCAGTACTTTTGAGGTTTTACAGGGGATTTTTGATGTAATAGAAAAAAATGAAATTAATGACGAATTATTGCAGTGTAAACTGCATTTGGTACTTGCGCTGGCAAATACAATGAGAGGAAACGTCCATAAATCAGACATAATTCTTGAAGATATTCTGAAACAGTACAGAATAAGAGTGATGGATGATTTCTGTATTTCGGAATGGAATCTAATAAATGTTATTAATAAATTTATATTAAACAAGATAGACGGAATAGAAAACGAGTTGTTCCAGTTAACAACATTTGCAAACAATATTGGGGATGATTACTCAAAGAACATCTTAAAACTGTTCTTAGGTAAGGTATTTAAGGAAAGAAATTCTGCTAAAAAAGCACTTGAAATATATGTTGAGCAAATTGCATATTTTGCAAAACAACAAATTGCGACAGGAGTTTTGTTAGGCTGGTATTTTGCAAGTGAAGCCAAATTAATTGAAGAAAGTGCGGATTCTGCCCTTGATATAGCAATGAAAGCACTTGATATATCTCAATCTCCGGTTGTTACAAACCATTTCTTTACCTGCCTGCTCAATAAATTAATCGGGGAAATATATATTGTAAAACAAGACTTTGACTCTGCCAAAGTTTATATTGAAAAAGCAATATTATTTGCTAAGAAATTCGATTTACACGATCAACTCGTAAGATTATATGTTCTCTATGGTAAGTATTATCAGGAATCTGCACTTACAAAAGAAGACAAAGTTGATTCTTTGATGAATGTAAGAAGCCTTTATGAAAAATCCGAAGAACTTGCTAAACAGCTTCAAAATCAGGATCTCGACTTTATAATCGAAAAAGCAAAATTAAATTTGGAGTCATTTTGCAGGGTTAACGGAATAATACTGAAATAACGTATTATAGTTCATAATATTGAGCCTTATCCATAACTCTTTCGTCTCTGAAATGACTGTAATATACAGTTGCCTTTTTTAGACGGTTAAACCAATCATTATATGTGGCTTTAAAATCGTTTTTGTCTCTGTTTACGTAGTGAATTGAAATAAGTCCCTCGTGTCCTTTTGTTAATTTATATATTTCGCACTGCCCCCTAATTCCTTTATATTCACTTGTACATCTTACTGCAACGGAGTCGTCAGGGGTATATTTTACATAACGATATGCACTTGTCGGGTTTTGCATTTCCATTTGAGCCGTCATTTGATCCATAAATCTTCCTGATGGAAATGTATAACCTTTATAAGAGTGAATAACTACTGATTTTGTCCAGTTTACTCTGTCCTGAGTTGGCGGAACGTATTGAACAATGGCCTCTCTGGCACCTTTTTTGTAATAAATTGCTTTCCATATTTCTTCGTTAGGGAAATGTATGATTACTGTCTGATAAGCAAAGCAGGGCAAAGCAAACACTAATAAAATACTAATAAATAAAAGGAGTTTTTTCATCCGCTCTCACTACCTCAGTTTCAAGGATTTTTTCAAAAGTGTCTAAAATCAGGATTTCACTCTCAAAATGTCCTATGTCATAAAGTATTATATCACTTTCTGACGCACAATGGTACTTTATATCTCCCGTAACAAAAGCATCAACTTGAGTTTCTTCCGCAAACTCACTTCCGCTGCCTGCACAAAAGCCTATACTTTTGATTTCTTTTTGGTTATTGTTATTAACCATTCGAGTATGAGGGGATATTGTTTTTAATTTGTTAAAAAGTTCTTCTGTCGAAATCGGGTTATCAAACCTTACAATTCTCACAAAGTCGCCAAAGTATTCCGAAATTTCGAACCCCAATTTTTTGATTAAAGTGTCTGTCGTACCGCCTTTTGCCTTGTCCATATTTGTATGCGCTGAATAAATATCAATGTCTTTGTACTTTATCGGAACAGTAAAAAGCGGATGGTGAGAGATTATAAGATCGCAGTTTTGCGCTTTTGCCTGTTCAAAAACATCATCGGTTACGGTCAGTGCAAGCATAATTTTTGAAACTTCTTTTTTGTCTGAATCAACAATCCACCCCGAACAATCCCAATCTTCCTGAGTTTCGGAAGGTGCAAATTCTTCTATTTTTCTGACCAAATCGTATTTATTCAAAAACTTTCTCCAAAATCTTTTGCGCAATAACGGTTTTCAGGCTTCTTTCGATATGAGATTTTTTGCCGTTTTTATCTAAGATATAAACTTCATTGTAATCGCTTGAAAATCCTGAATCTTTCTTTGAAATATCGTTTGCAATTAAATAATCACATCCTTTTTTGGCGATTTTTTCTTTTGCATTTTTAAGAAGATTTTCGCTTTCTGCACAAAATCCGACAATAACCGTTTTTTTATTTTTGGTTTTCTTTTTCTGTTCGCATAAATTCTTTAAAATATCAGGGTTTTTGACTAAATTCAAAGTCATTGTATCTGCGCTTGTTTTTTTGATTTTTTGTTTTGAAACGGTTTCTGCTCTGAAATCCGCAACGGCAGCCGCCATAATTACCAAATCAGATTTTAGCCCTGATTTTAAAACTTCACGTTGCATTTCTTCTGCACTTTGAACATAAACTGTTTTATATGGTGTCTCAACGGGTTTTGTAATTATTAAAGTTACATCAGCACCCTGTTTATAGGCTTCGTCAGCTAACGCAATTCCCATTTTTCCCGAGGAAAAGTTTGAAATATAGCGGACAGTATCAATTTTTTCAATAGTTCCGCCTGCGGTTATAAGGACTTTCTTCCCTTTTAATTTACCACTACCCACTGCATTTGCCCCAAGGATTTCAGAAGTTTTTTCAAAAATCAAATTCAGGTCACAAAGTCTTCCTTTACCCGTAGTTTTGCAAGCTAATTCGCCTGTTTCGGGTTCGAGTATATGGTAATTATTTTCTTTCAGAATTGAGATATTTTTTTGAATAATTTTGTTGTTCCACATATTTGTGTTCATAGCCGGCGCAATTATAACGGGCTTATTGAAAGCACAAACAACTGAGGTTAAAAGGTTGTCGCAGATTCCTGTTGCAATTTTTGAAATAGTGTTTGCGGATGCAGGAGCAATAACCATAATATCCGCTTCGTCACATAAGGAAATGTGTTCGGGCGAATACTCACGCTCCTGAGTTTCAAAATTTTCCACAAAAACTTTGTTGTCTGACAGGGTTTCAAGCGTTAGTTTGGTCACAAAATTCAGCGCATTTTTGGTCATAACGACTTTTACGTTTGCACCTGCTTTTTTGTACATTCTTATAAGTTCGCAGATTTTATAAGCGGCAATTCCGCCTGTTATCCCTATGAGTATTGTTTTGTCTTTAAGGTTATTTTGCATTTGTGATTTCTTCCAACGCCGAAACGGCATTTTCTATTGTATCATTCTCTAAAGTATAATCAAACTTGTATGATGATTCCATTTCGCGTTTTACCTGAGCCAAACGTTTTTGAATGGCTTCTTCGGTTTCAGTTCCGCGGTTTCTCAAACGTTGTTCAAGGATTTCAAAAGATGGCGGAACCATAAATATTAAGACGGCTTCCGGCATTTTTTCTTTAATCTGAAATGCGCCCTGAGTGTCGATTTCAAGAATTACATTTTCGCCTTTGTCCAGGCAAGCCTGAACGAATTTTTTTCTTGTTCCGTAGCAGTTTCCGGAAAACTCTGCGTGTTCTATAAATTCGTCATTTTTAACGTATTCGTCGAAGGTTTCTCTTGATATGAAGAAATAGTCTTTGCCGTCGACTTCTCTCGGGCGGGGAGCTCTTGTTGTGCAGGAAACGGATAATTTAAAGTTTTGGTGCTTAGCCAAAAACTCTCTGATAACAGTTCCTTTGCCAACCCCTGATGAGCCGGAAATTACATAAAGACAAGACATAAAAACCTCTTAACTTAAAATCTTTTTAAAAATTTTAAGGCAAAAAAGTGCTTTTTTCAATATTATCTAATAATATTGTCACCCTGAACTCGTTTCAGGGTCTAATTAATTGTACAAAATAAAAATTGGTCTTTCGTTTGCAATGTTGGTAAGATGCTGAAACAAGTTCAGCATGACAGTTTTGAGTGTTATTATTTACGAATGAGGGGGATGTTATTCATTGTTTTGTATAAAAATTGCAATTCTGTATAAGACATATTATCCAATTTTTTTATAATAGTCTTTTTTAATTCGTCTTCGGGTAAGATGTGTTCAAAATCAAACAGTTCTTTTTCTGTTATGTTCAATGATTTTACTAATTTTTCCATAGTTACAGAAGTCATAAATTTTTTGCCTCTTTCGATGTTGCTAAGATTAGAGGTATCCATATTAATCATTTCGGCAAGTTTTTCCTGTGTGATGTGTTTTGCTTTTCTTATTTCCTGAATTTTTGCGCCTAATTTTTCCTTAAGATTTACCATATTAATCAATCCCCTATTTATTAATAATAAGACGGTGAATTTGTAATATTAATTTACTTAAATACCAAAATAATTTGCAAAAAATGGTACTTAGTACTAACATGTTTTTGAAAAATTGTATTTTAGTGCCAATAAAAATGTAAAAAATAGTATTTAAAGACAATGATAGCAGAGGAAAAATTGATAAAAATTTTTAAAATATTTGGGATTCCGGTTTTAAGTATCAGATACAACGGCTTATTTGATGTTTACAGGCTATTTGACAAGTGGGTTATATATTACAGAGAAAATGACAGATATTTTTGGGATGACTGGGAGTAAAGAGTATGGGTGAATATTTGCAGGAACAGTACGAAAAAGTTGCTGAAGAAAATTATAAGGAAGAATTTGAGATATTAGAAACAAAAAAGTTTTTTAGTATCCCGATTTTGGTAATAAAGCAATCTGATACGAGAAAGTTATACATGCTTTTTAATTTGATTCCGATATTTGAGATTAATAATTTTTAGGGGGATTTTTAACAGTGGATAAATCTGCAGAATATATTGATGCATTGAGAGAAAAATTAGAGGACTATCTTATAACAGAAGATATTAATAATGTTAGGGTTTCAATTATTGTCCCTTGTTATAATACTGAAAAATATATTGAAAAGAGTTTAGATTCACTTATAAGACAAATGTTAGAAGATATTGAAATTATATGTATTGACGATGGCAGTACAGATTCTACCCCTGAAATTTTAAAAGCATATAGTTCAATTGATAAAAGAATTAAAATAATAACTCAAACAAATCAAAAACAGGGCTCAGCAAGAAACAGAGGCATAGAAATAGCAAGAGGGGAATACATAGGCTTTTGTGATTCAGATGATTGGGTTGTTCGTAATTATTATAAAAAGTTATATGATACAGCTGAAAAATATAATGCGGATATTGCAATAGCAGATTATGTAAGAATAGGAAACGGTAAAACTAAAAAAAGATTAAATATAAACAGAAAAGAGTTATGTTCGGATCTTGAAGATAAATTTAATATATGTAAGCAGGCAAAACATCCTTGTCCGACAAATAAAATTTATAAAACCGATTTATTAAGGAGAGAAAATATAAAATTTTCTGAGGGGGGATATTGCGAGGATAAAATTTTTACCTGTAAAGCTGTTTATTACGCAAATAGAGTAGTCAGTGTTCCGGATACATATTACTATTATTACAGAAGATCGGATTCTACAGTAATAACAAAAAATCAAAAATACGTTCAAGATAAAATTAATGCAAATAAAGATGTTTTAAATTTTTTGAGAGAACAAAATGTTGAATTAAAAAAAGATGATTTTTGGGCAATTAAAAAAGACTTTACTAAATTTGGAATATGTTGGTATTTAATTAAAGAGAATTTAACAACTGAAAAGCATTTATTGTTTGGTTTCATACCTATAAAAAAGTACAAATTAAATAATAGCAGACTTATAAATCACAGAAAAAAAGTGGAGTTTAAAAAATTATCAAAGAAAAAATTTGATATAAGTCCGTATTATTCAAATAATTACAACGAACCAACAAAAATGGACTTATATACTGTAACTTTTAATAACCCCAAAATTGTTGAATATCAGATAAAATTAATAAAAAAGAATTTACAGGGTTCTTATTGTCATATTATTTGTGACAATTCCAATAATGAAGGTGCATCAAGAAAAATAAAAGAAATTTGTGAAAAAAATGACATTACATTTTTTAGAGTTCAGATAGGTGCCCCTTCAGGATATTCTGATTCACATGGTCGTGCTTTGAATTGGATTTATAAAAATCTAATTCAGAAAAGACAGAACGATTTTGGTTTTATTGACCACGATATTTTTCCGATTAAAAAATTTAATATTGAGGACTACTTAAAAGATAATGATTTGTTTGGGTTTATAAGAACAGCAAATAAAATATGGTTTTTATGGCCGACTTTTTCATTTTTTAGATACAGTTTGTTAAAAGATAAAAAAGTAAACTTTAGAAAATACAGATTTTTGAAGTTTTTCCATTATAACGGTGCGGATTCAGGTAGCGGTTTGTGGACAAGTATTTACAGTAAATATGATATTAATAAAATTCCAAAACTTGTTTGGAGACATGTTGATATTATTAATAAAACAGAACCGGATTTATCACAAATGGTTACAGGTCATGAGCCGTATATACAGACGAATGTATCTCAATATATGGATAATAACAGATGGTTTCATTCCCTTTGCGGAAGCGAATGGAGAGATGATGTTAAGAAAAAAAATGAAATAATATACAAAATGCTTGATGATTATTTGAATGAAAAATCACTTGATAATTCGGAAATAATAATTGACGAAGACGAAAATAAAATTTTTATAGGACAAAACCGTAATATAACAGGAACTTGGGTTTTTAATGAGAATAAGTAAATACAAAAAATTATTTTCTATTGAATATGGTGATAACTTTCATGTTACCATCTATTTTTTAGGAATAAGATTGCGTGGGCGTTGGTTGTATAACCTGATTTTTGGAAATCCTTTAAAAACAAATTGTTCTATTTTTAACTTAGATGAACTTATAAAGAAAAAAACATTGTTTTATCATCCGACAGGGATTTGTATAGCAGAAGAAGCAGAAATTGGAAATTGTTGCCGTATTTATCAAAATGTGACAATTGGCAGAAAAGGTGAAGGTTTTCCGAAAATTGGTAATTATGTGCAAATCATGGCAGGGGCGGTAATTATAGGTGATATTACTATTGGCGATTACTCAATCATAGGCGCAAATGCTGTGGTAACAAAAGATGTTGTCCCTAAAACCGTTGTTGCCGGTGTTCCTGCGAAATTTATTAGGAATGTTACAGATGAAGAAATAAAAAAAATAAAAGGTTAGTTATGATAGAGTTTTTAAAATTTTTATTTAGAGATAATTGTAAGAAAAAATACAAATTATTTTATTTTTATAAAAGAAAAAATAAAAATGCAGGTGATATTTTTAATGTTGATTTGCTTGAATACTTTAATATAGCTTATAAGAGAAGTTCAAAAATACAAAATACAAATTTAATCTGTGTGGGTTCTCTTTTACATTTGCTTTCAAAACCTTCAAAACGAAAACTTTTAATAGCAGGAGTTGGATTTCTTTTCCCTCCGTCAGGAAATGAGTGTATAAACAGAGAAGTTGAAGTTTTAGCACTTCGCGGTAAATTGTCCAAACAAAGAATGGAAAATATGCTTAAAAAGTCATTAAATAATTGCGTACTTGGTGATCCGGGATTATTGGTGTCTAAAATTTATCCTCAAACTGTTTCAAAAAAATACAAGGTTGGTATTATTCCGCATTATGCTGATAAGGAAAAATGGAATAGTGAAAGGATAGATATTAAAGACGGTAATTATAAAATAATTGATATACAAAATGATGTTAAAGATGTTGTAAGAGAGATTTGTGAATGTGAATGTATTTTATCATCATCGTTGCATGGACTTATTTTTGCAGATAGTTATAATATTCCAAACAGACAATTAATTATGAGCGATAAGGTTGTTGGGGAAAATTATAAATTTAAGGACTATTATTCTGCCTTTGGCTTGGAACTTCCTCCTGCAATAGATATTAGAAAAGAAATTATCGATGATAGTATTATTGAAAATATTATCAATTCATATATCCCAAAAGATATTGAAACCAAACAGGCAGAATTAGAAAGAGTATTTGAAACTATTGCTGAGAATGTTAAATAACGGGCTTCCTAAAACAAGTGTAAAGCAGCACGTCTTTATACTAAACATTATGTCATTTACCCCTTTACCCCTTTTTCATGTTGTGTAGTATTTTATTTAACACCTCACCCTGTCCCTCTGTCTTGACCTGCTCGCATTAAACGGATACGCTGCCGCTTTCATCCTCTGCTCGCAGGTCGTTCCTCAAAGGAGAGGGTGAGTTTACCCCTTTACCCTTATGCCTGAACGACCTGGAGTCCGAATTTTGTTCTGAACAGGAATTTTACTGTTTCGCCCTGTATTTCAAACATCATTTTATTAAACAGGTCATAGGCTTCTTTCTTATACTCAATTAGCGGATCTTTTTGTCCGTAAGCCCTTAACCCGATTCCGTCTCTCAGCATATCGATATTATGCAGGTGGTCAATCCATTTATTATCTACAACCCTCAGCAGAATATCACGTTCTACCTGACGCATTATACTCTTATCCGAGAACATTTCCTGTTTCTCAAAATCGTCATCATATTTTGACATAACATCGTTATAAAAATTGACTATTTCTTCCTCATGTGCTCTGTATGCCTTGTCTGCGGCATCTCTCAGGAGGTCATAAATTTTATCAAATTTCATATCCTTAATCGTTTTTACATCGATTTCCGCAAGCTGCGGAATTGTAGAATGTAATTCCTTTATTAGTGTTTCAAGGTCTTCTTTTACATATTCCTCAGGGCTCATTTCAGGCGAAATGTAGCTCTTTAACAGTCTGTCGAGTTCCTTATCTATCATATAGAGAATATCCTCTGAAAGATTTGCCCCGTGCAGAACTTTCTTTCTCTGAGCATAGAATTTTTCTCTTTGAATATTCATAACATCATCGTATTCAAGGACGTTCTTTCTTATATCAAAGTGATAAGTTTCAACCTTCTTCTGCGCAGACTGAATTTGTCTTGTAATAATAGCGGATTCTATCGCCATATTTTCCTCGACATTGAGCATTGTCATAAGAGATATGATTTTTTCGCCGCCGAAAATTCTCATTAAATTATCTTCCAACGATAAGAAAAATCTTGTAGATCCGGGATCGCCCTGTCTTGCCGCACGACCTCTCAACTGGTTATCGATACGTCTTGATTCGTGTCTTTCAGTACCGATTACGTGAAGTCCGCCCACATCAACAACTTTTTGGTGTTCCTCCTGAGTCAAAGCCGTCGCTTTTTCCATTGCTTTTTCTTTTTCTTCCTCGTAATTCGGGCTTTCCGGAAGTATCTTTCTGTTTGTTAACTCTTCTTTTGCCAAATACTCTGCGTTACCGCCTAAGAGAATATCGGTACCACGGCCTGCCATATTAGTAGCAATTGTAACCGCCCCGTATCTGCCCGCCTGAGCAATAATATAAGCTTCTTTTTCGTGGTGTTTTGCGTTCAAAACGTTATGTTTTATGCCTTTTTCTTTAAGCAGTTTTGAAAGGTATTCTGATTTTTCAATACTTATCGTACCTACAAGAACAGGCCTTCCAATTCTGTGCTGTTCGATAATATCGTCAACAACCGCATTAAATTTAGCTTTTTCGGTTTTATAAATAACATCGGGATAATTTATTCTGATATCCGGCATGTTTGTCGGGATTGAAGTAACTTCAAGGTTATAAATTTTACCAAATTCAGCTTCTTCGGTCATTGCCGTACCTGTCATACCTGCAAGTTTCGGATAAAGTCTGAAAAGATTTTGGAAAGTAATGCTTGCAAGTGTCTGGGTTTCGTCCTGAATTTTTACACCTTCTTTTGCTTCAACCGCCTGATGAAGCCCGTCAGACCAGCGTCTGCCTTCCATTAAACGTCCCGTAAATTCGTCAACGATAACGACTTCGCCGTTTTTAACAACATAATCAGTATCTTTATGGAACAATTCTTTCGCCTTTAACGCCTGTAAAAGATTGTGTGCATACTGAGTATTAATATCGAACAAGTCTTTGCAGTTAATGAGTTCCTGTGCTCTGTCGATTCCTTCTTCGGTCAAAATGACGTTTTTGTTCTTTTCGTCAACCTCGTAATCAGTATCCTTTTTGAGTTTTGGTGCAACTTTTGCCATTAACTTGTACAATTCAGCCGATTTTTCAAGCTTACCGCTTATGATTAAAGGAGTTCTTGCTTCGTCTATCAAAATACTGTCGACTTCATCGACAATCGCATAGTTATAAGGTCTCTGAACAAGCATATCAACACTGCCTGCCATATTGTCTCTCAGATAATCAAAACCGAATTCGTTATTTGTTCCGTAAGTAATATCGCAGTTATAAGCGGCTTTTTTCTGTTCAAAATTGTCAGAACCTCTGTCCTCGGATAAAACTACACCGACTGTCAGCCCTAAGAATTTATAGATTTTTCCCATCCATTCGCTGTCACGTTTTGCGAGGTAATCATTAACTGTTACGATATGAACCCCTTTTCCGGTAAGCGCATTAAGGTATGCGGGAAGTGTAGCAACGAGGGTTTTACCTTCACCTGTTCTCATTTCTGCGATGTGACCGTTATGTAAGAAGTATCCGCCGATCAACTGAACATCAAAGTGACGCATATTAAGAACTCTTTTTCCTGCCTCTCTCACTGTTGCAAAGGCTTCGGGCAGAATTTTATCAAGCGCTTCTTTTTCCAAAATTCTGTCTGCTTTAAAATTGTCGGAGGTCGGACGTTTGCTTAAAATTTCCTTAAATTCGTCAGTTTTTGCTCTGAGTTCTTCATCTGTAAGTTTCTCAAATTCAGGCTCTAACTGGTTTATATGGTCAATAATTCCTCTTATCTTCTTAATCTTTTTTTCATGGGGATCGCCCATAAGTTTAAGCAAAAGTCCTATCATTACTTCTCTCCCTGTCTTGTTATATATATCATACCACATACATCTGTCCGGTAAAGTAAGACATTTGGGTATAATAAAAAAAGACTGTAAATTGTTACAGTCTTTCGTTATTGTCATTCTGAGGTACGAGAGCGGGTGTTGCGAAACAACACATTCCCGCAATGTAATGACCGAAGAATCTCTCTTTATAAGAATGAGATACTTCGGAGATAACCCCCTCAGTATGACGACATTATTGAGCAACTTTTTGTGCTTCTTTCTTTTTTAAGTATTCTTTTAAGCCTTTTGCAAACTGATCGGGACAGCTTGTTCCCTTGTCTCCGCACTGAATACCTTCTAAAAGTTTAATAACTTCCTCAACAGGACGGTTTTTGCTTAAAATTGCAACGCCCTGAGTATTTCCCATGCATCCGCCGAAAATTTTTGCATCTTTTATTATTCCGTCTTCAATTTTTATTACCATTGCCTGACTGCAGACCCCCTGCGGGTAAAATTCAATTACATCTTCACTCATAATACGCTCCTTTTTCCCTCATTATAGCATAATTACTTAAAATACAAAAAGACTACCCTTTAAAAAGGATAGTCTTTTATATTTTAATCAGAATAATTATTCGATTATTTCTTTAACTTCTGCAGCCAAGTTCTTAGGATCGAGTTTAATTCCCGGGCCCATAGTTGTTGCAAGGTAAACAGATTTTACATAAGTACCTTTTGCTGCTGACGGTTTTGCTCTCAAAACTGCATCTGCAAGAGTTGCGAAGTTCTTAAGAATATCTTCTTTTGAGAACTGAATTTTACCAACCGGGCAGTGAATCATACCCTGCTTGTCTGCTCTGAATTCAACTTTACCTGCTTTTGCATCTTTAACTGCTTTTGCTATATCAAGAGTAACGGTACCTGTTTTAGGGTTCGGCATTAAACCTTTAGGACCCAAAACCTTACCTAATTTACCTAACATAGCCATACAGTCAGGTGTTGCGATAAGTGTATCGAAATCAAACCAGCCGCCTGCGATTTTGTCTATGATATCTTCAGTACCGTAGAAATCAGCGCCTGCATTTTTTGCTTCGTCGACTTTAACGCCTTTTGCGATAACGCAAACTTTTACTTCCTTACCTAAACCTGCCGGAAGTACGACTGTTGAACGAATCTGCTGATCAGCGTGTTTAACATCAATACCTAATCTCATGTGGCATTCAACTGTTTCATTGAATTTGGAAACAGCCTTAGCTACTTCCTGTAATTTATCAACTGCATCAACGGCTGTTGCAGGTTGTACAAAATCAGCCATCAATTCCTGTGTTGCTTTTTGTTTTTTTGTTAATTTAGACATTTCTTTTTCCTTTCATGGTATTAGCGGACAAACGTCCTTCCATTATACTAACCTTCTTTTACCGTAACACCCATTGCTCTGCAAGAACCTTTAATCATTTTAACTGCAGATTCCATAGTTGTAGCGTTAAGGTCATTCATTTTTATTTTAGCAATTTCTTCTAACTGTTCTCTTGTTATTTCTGCAACTTTATCTTTGTTTGGTGCAGCAGAACCTTTAGCAAGATTTAATGCTTTCTTAATCAACACCGGAGCCGGAGGTGATTTTGTAACAAAAGTGAAACTTCTGTCTTCATAAACATCAATGATTACAGGAATAATATATCCTGCCTGTGATTCAGTTTTAGCATTAAACTGTTTGCAGAAATCCATGATGTTAACACCGTGCTGACCTAAAGCCGGACCAACCGGAGGTGACGGATTTGCTTTTCCTGCTTCGATTTGCAGTTTAATTTTTCCGATTACTTTTTTTGCCATTTGTTTTTCTCCTTTCGTGGTAGTAGCGGGTTAACCGAATAACCCTTCCACATTTTGTATGCTTTATTATAATTTTTGTATTTGCTTGTATTCCAATTCAACCGGAGTTTCACGACCAAATATAGAAACATTTGCTCTGAGTTTTGCCTTATCCGGATAAACTTCGGTAATATCTCCGACAAATTCTGCGAACGGTCCTGATGTGATTCTGACCTTGTCGCCGACTTTGACATCCATTTCAAC
Organism: bacterium; assembly: GCA_017433195.1. Taxonomy (GTDB): domain Bacteria; phylum Cyanobacteriota; class Vampirovibrionia; order Gastranaerophilales; family Gastranaerophilaceae; genus RGIG2479. The sequence continues at coordinate 16,878 of JAFRHR010000037.1, read as the reverse complement.
CTTTTGAGTTGTAGATGTGGAGCGTTGTATAACTTTTTTAATTTCACTGTCTTTTGCAGGAATAGGTTTCTTAGCTGAGCCTACAAACTTTGTAACCCCTGCAGTGTGACGAACTACGTACCAGCTGTCCTCGTCCATAATCATTTCAACAAGAACGTATCCCGGGAATATTTTTTCGTCTTTTTCCTGCTTCTTTCCGCCTTTTATCTGGGTAACCGTTTTTTGCGGAACTTCAATTCTGAAAATCTTATCTGACATGTTCATATATTCAATACGTTTTTCAAGGTTGCTCTTAACCTTGTTTTCATAACCTGAATAAGTATGAACAATGTACCAGCGTTTTTGTTGCTCTTTCTTGGCTTGTTTAACCGGAGCTTCTGCTTTCTCTTCAACTGCGACTTCAGCTTTTTCTTCTTCTTTTTCCAAATCAGAGCCTGTCGTAAGTTCTTCTTCAGTTAAATCTTCCAGCTTTTTAATTTCAACTTTTTTTCTACCCATGTTATTTTTCCTATCTTATAGTTGGGATAAATCCCAATATCCACGCATATATTTTGTCCAAGCAAAAAACTGCAATTGTAAAAGCGGTAACAATTGCGATAACAAAAATTGTTTCGACAATTATCTGATTTTTTTCAGGCCAGGTTATTTTTGTCCACTCTGTCTTAACGCCTTTAAAATATGCTTTTATATTTTCTACAGTTTCGTTTAACTTTTCGTTCATTTTTACCTTTAAAAAATTCGCGCCCTGAAGGACTTGAACCCTCGACATCCGGTTTTGGAGACCGACGTTCTACCAACTGAACTAAGGACGCTTACCGGAAAGGATAATCAATAATGATTACCCTACTTTGTTTCTTTATGTAATGTGTGTTTTTTGCAAGATGGACAATATTTCTTTAATTCCATTCTTTCTTTTGAATTTTTTTTGTTCTTAACTGTTGTGTAATTTCTTTCGCTGCAATCTTCACAAGCGAGAACTACCATTTTGTCTACTTTTCCTTTAATACCCATTTTATTTTTCCTTTATTTTTCTGTCCTTTTTAAAATAGAATGTGATTTACACATTCTATCTTATCGGCATACAAGACAAATAGTAAAATAAACAAAATAAAAAATCAAACTTTTTGTTACCAAATCTTAAGTGAAATAACCTGAAAATTATTTTTAATATCTTCAGGACTGTGTGATAATAAATTTATGGAAGTTATAAGCACAATAAAAAAAGAACTAAAATATCTCAATTCTTTTGAAATTATTTTCACAAGTTTTGCGCTTATTTCGGTAATAACTTTATCATTTGTTATGAAAGACAGTAAAATTGCCCTCATTTCTGCTGTCTGCGGGCTTTTGTATACTGTAATGGCAGGAAAAGGAAAAACTTACTGCTATTTTTTCGGAATGTTAGGAACACTGTGTTACTGCTATTTAGCCTATAAAAACACTTTATACGGAAATCTTTTACTGAACGGCTGCTATTATCTTCCGATGGAGATTATAGGATTTTTTGCTTGGAGAAAGCATTTAAAAAAAGATGAAAATACCATAGAAAAAACTTCTATGGATAAAAAATCGTCAATAATTTTATACAGTCTTGTTTTTGTTGCCGGTTTGATTTTTTCTTTTATTTTGCAAAATTTAGGAGATAAATACTTTGTGCTTGATTCATTTATTACAATAATATCTGTTGCTGCAATGTATTTAACCGTGAAAAGATGTGTTGAACAGTGGCTTATGTGGTCTGTTGTAAATACACTTTCAATAATTGTCTGGTTTAATATTTATGCTTCCGGAAGTAAAACTTTTGCGACACTTTTAATGTGGTGCTGTTACCTTATAATCGGTATTTATTATTATGTAAACTGGAAAAAGGCTATGATAACAAAATAACAAAATCTCTTGATTTGTCAGTTTTATTAGACTATTATTGAACTGTAAACGTATTGAACGGAGAGCGGAATTTATGCTGAGTTATTATTTTTACAAAAAAACAAAAACTAATGAATTTAAAGAAAATCTCAATGGTCTTATAAAAGAATTGTATGGAAAAAAGGTTCTGTTATATGGTGTCGGCTCTGCTTTTACGGAATTAAATAAAAAGTTTGAGCTGCTTAAAAATTTTAATATAAGATTAGTCTCGGATAAAAAATTTGAAAAGAAAAAAGACGAAAATTTTATGGGTATAAAAACAGTTGCTCCGTATGAAATCAGATACGAAAATTTTGATATTATCTTAAATTGTGTGGAAAATTCGGCTGCAGTTGAAAGTTTTCTGGTAAATGATTTGCATATTGATAAAAACAAAATAAGATCATTATTTAAATTTGCTTATCCTGATGAGTTAAATGACATGCTATATCTGCATAAGTATAATTTTGAAAAGACTCTGCCCAAACTTGTTAATACTTTAAAAAACAAAAAGGTTGTAATTTACGGAGCAGATGACTTTTTTAAATTAATCTACAAAAACTTTGATTTATCAAAGTTAAATATAATAGGAGTGACGGGAGAGAATTGCGAAAATCATCTGAATAATGAAGTTTTTTTGGAATATGATGTTTATTCACTGGATGAAGTAAAAGAATTAAATCCGGATTACATAATAGTTGCGCAAAAGTATTATGTTAATACAATAGAGGATTTGTATAATAACCACTTTAAGCAGTCAAAAGTAAAAATACTTCCGATACAAAAGAAACCGCTCCTTTCACTTATAAAAGAAGCATGGCTTGGAAACTAACGGTAAAAAATGAAGAATATAATTACAGGTGCCGGATTTACGGGAATAGTTATTGCTAATATACTTGCAGAAAATGGTGATGACGTAACAATTATTGAAAAACGTAACCATATCGGAGGTAATAGTTATGACTATACAGACGAAGAAACAGGAATTCACGTTCATAAATACGGGGCTCATATTTTTCATACAAATTCCGATAAAGTTTGGAACTATTTAAAAAAGTTTTCTGAATGGTCAGACTATTCTCACAGGGTTAATGCGGTAATTAACGGAGAAGGGGTAAATATTCCTTTCAACTTAAACAGTATCAAAAAATGTTTCCCCCCTGAATTAGCGGAAAAATATACAAAAAAATTATTAGAAACATACGGAAAAGATGCAAAAGTTCCGATTTTAGAATTAAGTAAAACCGAAGACATAGACCTTAAAAATCTTGCAGATTTTATTTACAAAAAAGTTTTTGAAGGCTATACGGTAAAACAATGGGGATTAAAACCCGAACAAATTGATATGTCGGTTACCGCAAGAGTTCCTGTTTTTGTAAGTTATGATAACAGTTATTTTCAGGACAAATATCAGGGAATCCCCAAAAACGGTTACACTAAAATGTTTGAAAATATGCTTAAACACAAGAACATAAAAGTTATTCTGAATAAAACTTTCAACGAGTTTTCAAAAGAAAACGATATAGAAGGTGCAAGAATAATTTATACGGGTTCAATTGATGAATTTTTTGATTATAAATACGGCGTTTTACCATATCGGAGTCTGTCTTTTGAAACAGAAGTTCAAAATAAAGAGTATTATCAGGATGTTGCTGTTACAAATTACCCCTCGGATAATGATTATACGAGAATTGTTGAACACAAAAGATTTTTAGCCGAAAAATCGGATAAAACCGTTATTACAAAAGAATACTCGCATCAGTTTGAATTAAACAAAAATGACAGGTACTATCCGATAAAAAATGAAGAAAATGAACGTATTTATAATAAATATCTGCAGGATGCAAAAAATACCGAAAATCTGTATTTTAAAGGCAGATTAGGTTCTTATAAATATTATAATATGGATCAGGCAGTTCTTGAGGCGATAGATTTTGCGGAAAACATTATAAAATAATTCAAACAAAAAGGGCGGACTGCAAAGCAGTCCGCCCTTTTGAATATAATCTTATGAACAACCGGAGTATCCGCAATTCAAACAGATAAAGCAGCCTTCAGCCATTTCAATTGTGTTTCCGCATTCCGGACACACAACTGTTTTTACTTCACCTGTCGGATTGTATTCTTCGGTTACTTCTTCAACAACTTCTTCATGAACTTCTTCAGTCTTTTCTTCTTTTTTAAGATTCATAGGCTGAATGTTTCTTGAATTGTTTCTGTAAACTGTAATACCTTTAAGGTTGTTTTCGTAAGCAAGTAAGTATGCTTCTTCAATATCTTTTCTTGAAGCTGATTCTACGAAGTTAACAGTCTTAGAAACTGCATTATCCGTATGTAATTGGAATGCAGCCTGCATTTTTACGTGCCAGTAAGGTGTTACATCGTGAGCAGTTACGAAAATGTGCTTAATTTCTTCAGGGATACCGTCGATATGAGCAACTGAACCGTCAACTGCGATCTTCTTCATTAAATCTTCTGAATACAAGCCTTTGTTAATCATGTAATCTTTGAAAATGTTATTAACTTCTAACATTTCAGTTCCGTCCATGATTAATCTTTCAAATACCAAACCGAATAACGGTTCGATACCGCCTGAAGCACCTGCTATCATTGAAATTGTACCTGTCGGTGCAATACAAGTTGTTGTAGCGTTTCTGATGCCGTGAATTTTGATTAATTCATCAAGTTCTTTCCACTGTTCGTCAGAAATCTTACCTGCAGATTTGCCTTTGTATTTGTTGTAAAGGTAATTTTCGGAATCATAAATACTTCCTTTGAAGTTTTTAAATCTTCCTCTTATCTTTGACAATTCAATTGATTCGCATTTAGAAACGTAATCAATAAATTCCATAACCTGACCTGCCAAATCAGTACCTTCTTTTGAACTGTAAGAAATGCCTAACATCATAAGCATATCAGCCCAGCCCATGATTCCCAAACCGATTTTTCTGTTATTCTGAACCATTTCGGAAATCTGAGGTAACGGATAGTTATTAACTTCAATAACGTTATCCAAAAATCTGATAGCAGTTCTTGTTGTCTTTTCGAGTAAATCCCAATCAACAACATTTTTTCCGTTTTCGTTCTTAACCATTCTGTTCAAATTGATTGAACCGAGGTTACAAGCTTCATAACCTAACAGAGGAACTTCACCGCATGGGTTTGTTGATTCAATTTCCCCGATTAACGGAGTCGGGTTATCAGCGTTCATTGTATCAATGAAGATAATTCCCGGTTCGCCGTTTCTCCAAGCCCCGTCAACTATCATATCAAATACTTTCTTAGCACTTAATTTGCCGACAGGTTCTTTGTTTACAGGGTTGATTAAATCGTAATCTTCGCCTCTCTTGTAAGCTTCCATAAATTTATTTGTAATTGCAACAGAAATGTTGAAGTTGTTTAACTTGTTCAAATCTGATTTGCAGTTAATAAATTCCAAAATGTCAGGGTGGTCAACTCTTAAGATCCCCATATTAGCACCACGTCTTGTTCCGCCTTGTTTAACGGCTTCAGTTGCTGCGTTGAATACTTCCATAAATGAAACAGGGCCTGAAGAAACACCCATAGTTGAACGAACAACAGAATTTTTCGGTCTCAATCTTGAGAATGAAAAACCTGTTCCGCCGCCTGATTTGTGAATTAATGCAGTGTTCTTAACAGTTTCAAAAATTCCTTCCAAAGAATCTTCAACCGGCAATACAAAACAAGCTGCCAATTGTCCCAATTCACGGCCTGCGTTCATTAAAGTCGGTGAATTAGGAACAAAACATCTTTTTGTGATTGCATCATAAAATCTGTCTGCCAATTCTTTTATTTCACTTTGGCTTGAGCCGTAATGTTCATTACCTTTTGCGATAGTATCCGCAACTCTTCTGAACATATCAGCCGGAGTTTCTACACAAACTCCGTTTTTATCTCTCTTTAAATATCTCTTTTCCAAAACTTTGATAGCATTTTCACTTAAATCTATCTTTTCATCCATTTCTATCACCTAAACACCTCCCACTATATTCGTGTATATTATTGTACATTAAAAATGCAAGGCATGGGAATTTATTAATATACATATCTTAATATTGCTTAAAAATAAGGCGTTTGGGAAATTTTTTAAAAAATATTTGTTACAAAGAAATTTAATAATTAAATATTTGTAAAAAATAACCCAAATTTTTTCATGTGATAAAATTTAATTAAGAGGTGAAATATGATACACAGAAAATCAAGAGAAGACATAAAGAGAATGCGCCATGCAGGGCATATTGTTGCTTTGGTGCATCAGGAAATGAAAAAAGTTGTTGAACCCGGAATTTCAACGAAAGAGTTAGACGACATTGCTTTCAGAGTTATAAAAGCAAACAGAGCAATTCCTACGTTTTTGGGCTATCATGGATATCCTGCAAGCATCTGTACATCAATTAACGAACAGGTTGTCCACGGTATTCCGTCAGAAAAAGATATTCTGAAAGAGGGTGATATCATTGCAATTGATATAGGTGCAACTTACGGCGGGTTTGTAGGTGACAGCGCATGGTCTTATGCGGTCGGAAAAATTTCACCCGAAAAAGAAAGATTAATGAAAACAACTGAAGAGGCTCTTTTTGCGGGAATTAAACAAATGAGAGCAGGAAATGTTTTAGACGATATTTCTTCTGCAATTGAGGCGGTTGCAAACAGAGAAAAATTAGGTATAGTAAGACAATACGGCGGACACGGAGTCGGCAGAAATATGCACGAAGATCCGTTTTTGTTTAATTACAAAACAGGCGATAATACCCTTATTAAATCCGGTTATGTAATTGCAATCGAGCCGATGCTTAATTTGGGCGGTGACGATGTCGAGGTCATGTCTGACGAATGGACTGTCTGCACAAAGGATAAACAGCCGTCAGCTCACTTTGAACACACAGTTCTTGCAACGGAAGATGAGCCTGTCTTAATGACAACGTTGATGGAATAGGGAAAAATTAACTCACAAATCAACACCTCACCCTAACCCTCTCCTCAAAGGAGAGGGAAGAATTTCGATGCGAAGTTATGAGTATCAGAAATTCGGGTGAGGTAAAACTTTTGTTTAACATATAAATAAAAACACTTGCCAAAAAAAAATCAGCAAATAAAATATAATTAACTGCGGGAGTAATTCAGTGGTAGAATGCTTCCTTGCCAAGGAAGATGTCGCGAGTTCGAGCCTCGTCTCCCGCTCCATTATAAAAACAAATGCTGTATAGCAAGAGTTTTTATAGGGACGCCGACGGCGAGAAATCGCAATTGCGAGTTCGAGAGGATTTTGCGTAGAGTGAGTAACGAAGTTACGAAACTCGAAGAAGCAAAAACATCAGTGAACGGTAACGAAGTTAAGTGAACGGCATGTTTTTGTGAAGCAATAATCCAAGAAGCCTCGTCTCCCGCTCCATTTAAAAGAAATCACCGTAGGTGATTTTTTTATAGGAAGATAAAATTAAATAGAATATAGGCTCGTGGCTCAGTGGTAGAGCAGGAGACTCTTAATCTCTTGGTCGTGGGTTCGAATCCCACCGGGCCTATTTTTTTGTCTAAATTTTGCCCTAATTTTTGAAAAAAGTGGGATTCTCACCCAGTGGGTTCGCCCTCCATTGGCTCTTTTGTTTACTCCGAAGTTTAATTTGTCGTAATAACGAAAAACGTGACATTTAGTCACTTTTTTCTGCTCGCCAACGGAGTCCTTCACCGGGCCTATTTTTTTGCCCTTTTTATCCACTTACCCCTAAAAAACAGTCATATAAAGTTTTTAGGCTTTATATGACTGTTTTGTTTTATATATTGCTTTAGACTTAAGCTATCCAGCCTGCTTCATCAAATTTAGCAATTACTGCTGCAATATCAACTGCATTACTGTCGTCTTTGTCTAATGCATTTGAGAATACTCCGTCAACTGAAGCATAACCATTTGCTGACAACCATCCTGCAACAGATTCTGCAAGGGTTGATATAGCGGTATTTGATAAACTATAAGGTGTTGCATCTGATGACTTGAGTGTTTCAACTGCATTATTTGTAACAGAAGCACCTGTAAACGCTCCGTCAGCTCTCCAAGCATCGTAGTTTGCTTTGGTAGCCGCACCTGTCAAAAGTACGTTTCCGCTGAACAGTGTTTCAGGATTTTCTGAATCATAATCGTAATCAGAAGCTACGTTAAACAATATGTGCAGATTTTCTTTATTTGCTGCAGTATCTTCCGCGCTTGATTTTACAATTGTCAATGAATCAGATCCGCCTGCATCAGTGATGATAGTTTTCTGATCTATATAAGCACTATAAAGGTCAGAACTTGTTCCGTAAGCAGTCAATATATTTGTCGGTGCCTGTGCGTGAACAGTGTGAGAATTTCCTGCCTTCATAATGACGGTATCAACGACTCCGAGAGTTGTATCTTTGCCGTATGAAGTATTTGTATGTGTAAATACTTCGGTCCAGCCGTTTACAATAACAGTATCACTTCCGGCGCCGGCAGAAATACCTGATACTCCGGATTTACAGTGTATATAATCATTGCCATCAGTTCCGACAAGACCTGCACCTGTTTCATACTCGATATAGTTCAGTACAGTTTTTGCACTGACGATAGAACTCAAGGTTGATTCCATACCCATATCACCTGTTGCAATGAATTTCATTTTAGTTGCCATATCTTCGTTGCCGACCGCATAGTAATCTTTGAATGTTACTGAACTGTCTTCTCCGTACAAGAATTTGAGGTCATCGCCATCTTGAGCCAGTATAAGATCACTCTTATTATGTCCCCATAAGTAAACGAGATTATCATTTCCGCCGCCCCAATAAATTGTATCGTGACCGCCATCATAAGTATTGTTATATTCATTCAGGTAAATATAGTTACTTGAAGCATCGGTTGAAGTATAGATTACGTCATTACCAAGTCCTGCGTACAAATACTTGTTACCACCTGCACCTGCGTAGATAGTATCATTACCTTCCTTCGCCTGTACTTCTAATGAACCTGTCGAACCATAAATGACATCGTTTCCTGCACCTGCATCTACTGTATTTTGACCTGCTGCAATATTGGTAGGAGCAATAATATCATTTCCTCCAAACGTTGATAGAGATTGAGGAGCTGTGCCCATACCTATCAATACCGAATCAGTTGACGGATATCCTATTGCCCAACCTTCTTCTGCAGTAATTACAGGATGATACAAGTTATAAAGTGCTGCTTTTGCATCAGCATCTTCACTTGCCATAACTGCCGCAGTTGAATCAAATCCGTTTGTCCACAACCAGTTTGCGACAATCTGACCGAATTTAGTCAGAACGGTTGAATCAAATGCATTTACCCAGCTTGACGGATCTTCCATATCAGAAAGTACCTGAACTGTTTCGATATTTCCTGTTGTGAAGAAGTCTTCTATCATAACACCTTTTGATGTCGGAACATCTGCGATAGAGTCATAATAATCATCGTTTATGATATAAAGATCATCACCTGTTGAGAAACTTGCAAGACCGTTATTTACAACTACATCACCCATTTCTTTTGTCAAAGTAACATCAAAGAACAGGTTAATGTTTTCAGCGGTTGTATTGATTTTCAAGGTATCGGTTCCTGATGCATCAGAAATTGAGTCTTGGTTTGTACCCCAATCGTCAGCATCGATTTCGTATGTATCGTTACCTGCGCCGCCAATCATATCGTCATCACCTGCACCGCCATTGATGTAGTCGTTACCTGCGCCGCCTGTAATTGAATCATTACCTGCTTGACCATACAATCTGTCGGCGTAATCACTACCAATTACTGTATCATTGCCTGCTCCGGCATTAATTATTACAGGAACAGTGCTTTCACTCTTATCTAATGTGTCAGCATCGGCAGTTCCGTTAATAGTTTCAGTAACTCCTTTTGCGGTTATGAGAGCCGCAAGAGTTTGAGTAGTTTCACCTGCAGTGAATGATATATTGTTCTTAATAGATTCATCAGTATAGAAATCACTAATCGTTACTGTGTTGTTAGCCAAGTCGCCTGTTGCAGCCACTAACAAGTCGTTATCAACCTTTTGAAGAATTAAGCTGTCAAAGTTTGCAACATCCGTCAATACGATAGTATCATCACCTGATGAATATACATAAGTATCGTTGTTTCCTGTTACGCCTTTTGCAAGTGTGATTGTATCGTCACCTGCACCTGCAGATATTGTATCGTTTCCAAGTCCTGCAAGTATTGTATCGTTACCATTGTATGTTGTAAGTGTCTGAGCAGTGGTAAGAGTTGCACTTCCGAGTCTTGTATTAAGGTTGTCTATCGAAGTTGTAATCGTAGCTTTATCCTTAATGTTCAAAACGTGTTCAGGAGCTGCGTAATTTGTAATTGTTACTGTCGAACCGTTTCCTCTTGTAATAACAGGGTTTACACCTGTTCTGTCAACACTAAGGTCAGCTAAAAGATCGTCATTAAATACGAGTTTATCAGTACCGCCACCGTATTTATATGTATCATTAGCTTCATCCCCGACAGCAAATTCAATTGTATTTACGCCTGTTCCTGAATTTATTGTATCGGAGCCTGTACCTGCATAAACAGTGTTCGTGCCTGTACCGAGATTGATTGTATTATTACCTGAATCTGCAGTAATTGTTTTGTCTCCTGCGCCTGCAAATAATGTGTCATTACCTGCACCGAGGCTTATTTCGTCATCGCCTGCATAAGGCTGAACGATGTCGTTTCCTGCACCTGCAGAGATTGCTTCAGCACCTGATGTCCCTACAATATAGTCATTGCCTTCGGTTCCCATACCGTTTGTAACGTAGTTATAAAGTCCTCTGTAATCAAGTACATCAGCCAGTGTCAATGATTCAGGAACTCCGACTGTCTTGAATGAAATCTGGATGCCTTCTCCGATACCTGCTGTTTGGTTAGCATCAGTATAGTATTCTTTGAAGGTTACGGAGTTATCTTCGCCGTATCTCATAACCAAATCATCAGAAACTCTTGTAAAGATGACATCATCTTTTGTATGTGTCTGATACATTTCCAATAGAGTTGCTGCCCCTCTCCAGTAGATAGTATCGTGACCGCCGTCCGGATTAAGTGTAGATGTAATTGTTATTGTATTAGTAGGATGTGAATCCTGGTCAGCAGATGTATAAACAATATCGTTACCTGTACCGATGTCTATCAGCTTGCTCATTGTACCATCGTTAGCATAGATAATATCGTCACCTGCATCTGTATGTATTTCCTGAATAACGGTATTATTTATACCGCCGAATACAATATCTTTTCCTGCTGTACCATTAACATTAGTTGCTGTGTTGGAAGCGAATTTTATTGTTCCTTCAGTTACTCCGTCAAGGACAGACAAGTCAGCAGTTGAATTTTCGTCAAATGACATAACGGCTTTAACCGAATGACCGCCATCAGCCCAATCTTTTGCTATGAGTTGTGTGCCGGGGTTATCTTCATAACTGAATACCAAATCATCACCGCTGAAAGTTGCAGTTAGTGAAGATAAATCATCATAAGCTGAATCAAGAACTATAGTATCGTTTCCGCTGCCTGCAACAATGTTGTTTGTTTTATCAAGAGGGAACATTTTAATTGTGTTGTTGCCCTCTCCGGCATTTACAGTGTTACCTGTACTTTCAAAAGAAATTGTATCATTGCCCTTGCCGCCATATATTGTGTTATTATTTCCTCTGACAATTATTGTATCATTACCTGCACCTGCGTTTAATGTTTTGCCTGTTGCTAACGGATTAATTACAAAGTTTTCATTGAACGGAGTACCGTTTATGATATCAGGTGAAGAGCCTGTTACGTTTATAGTACCGTGTTGTTCCATCCATCTGTCAACAATTTTCTTATTTATTGACCAGGATTGACCGTGGTTAGCACTAACTTGTAAATAATCAATTGATGAATTGATTTCTCCGTCAACTATATAGTCTTTAACAGTAATACTATCCTGAGCAACTTCGTCAACGTGGTTATATTTAACAACCAAATCGTTTCCGCTTAATTCCAATTCAATATCGTTGAAACTAACTTCATCAAGGAAGAATGAAAGTGAATCACCATAATCATTTACACCGCCCCAGCGGGTTTTGTCTCCGTATTGTCCGGCATGGATAGTGTCGTGGCCGTCACCCTTACTGAAGAAGAAGTTATCATGTTCCCCTGTCTGAGCATAAATATCATCGTTTCCTTGTCCGCCTTCTAAGTGATCAGAGTATGCACTGCCCGTGATTTTGTTAGCAGTCCAGTATCCTACAACATTTTGCGAAGAATCTGCGTCGCTAACGTCAATCGGGTTGAGCCAAGGAGTTTCTGCGATAACATAATTTTCAGGCTCGTATCCGCCGAAGTTTATATTACCTACAGTATTATTTCCTGCATAGAAATCGACTATTCTTGCAGTAGCAGGGTTGAGCGGATCGTAAATAACAAAATCGTCACCATCTCTTGAACATTGCATAGCAGATTTTCTGTATTCAGAGTCACCCACAGGAATAACAATAGTGTGAAGCGGATCTCCCTCTTCTCCTAAAATTCTGCAATTTGCACCCGGGTTAACAATTATTGTATTTGCCGTTTCACTGTCAGGGTGACAGATACTTACCCCTACTCCGTAGTGGTTTGCAACGATATCTCCGTTTTCATCAGGATAAACATCAACATCAGCATCCCACATTACATAATCTATACGACGATAGTATGCCATAGTTTCAGCATTGTATAAGTGTGAGTAATACTGATTTGTAAGGTCCCCGTCATCTGTAAAGCCGTTTTCTATAATGAATTTATCACCTGTTGAATTTGTGATAATCAATGATTGCCCTACCTTAGAAAAAGAAAGGTTATCCAAATCATCAGAAAATATACTAAGGTCTGTATATTGATTAAATCCTTTAATGGTTGTTGTCCCATCACCTTTCATAAAGTAGACAGCTTTACTGCCTCCTGATATCGTAATTTCATCAATACCTGCTCCCGGTTTTATAAAATCCCCTCCAATACCTGTTGTTATTGTGTCATTACCGCTTGTACCTACAATCCAATCGTTATTGTCTGTTCCGACACCGGTTGTAATCATATTGGTTGCAAGATTTTCCAACCACAAATTTGAATGTCCGCCATTTACGTAATTAGATGAGCTTCGAAGTACCGGGATTAAATTGCCTTCATTGTCGTAGGCATCTTTAATAGTCAGAACATCACCTGTTGCAACACCGTTTTTGTAAACAGCGATATTCATATCTTGTCCGTTTTTAGTTGCAACATATTCGGCAGATTTGTCTCCCATTATTGCAAGATACTGACTTCCGTTACCGCCGACTCCCTCAAGGGTGTCATGACCGTTTTGTCCGGCGATTTCATCCATATAAATATAACTATTACCTCTTTTACCTTCGTCTAAAACTATTAAATCATCACCCTTACCGCCATGAATGGAATCCGAATGATTACCTTCCCCTACGTTTATAGTATCGTTACCTGCGCCTGCATATACTTCACCGCCTTTGTTCAGATTGATAACGTCAACGCCGTTACCTGTTGTTATTGTTGCGCTGTGTCCTGCTGTTATTGTGTTATTACCGTTACCTGCATTGACTACAGAATTATAACCATATTCATTTGTCAAAGTAATTGTATCGTTTCCGTCTCCTGTTGTGACAGTAGTCATACCTGCAGCAGTAACTTCCGTATGACCGCCTCTGACAATAATGGTATTTCTTTCCGATGTATTATCCAATGCCGTAATAACGTTCTTTTTACCGTCAACCTGTTGAGTGTTATTTATGGTAACAGTGTTATCTCCGCCGTGGATTGTAACTGCGTTTTCAACACCGCCTTCTAAAGTAACCTGACCGAGCTCGTTGTCATAACCCCCGATAGTTACTGTATTGCGATCCGTATTAGAATTACCGTCAATACCCATAACAATAGTATCGTTACCTGAGCCTGTAGTTACGATATTATTGCTGCCTTTTACAGTAATTACATTGTTACCGTTACCGCCTGATATAGTGTTATTGCCTAAATAACCCAACGTTATTGTATCGTTTCCGTCTCCTGTTGTAACTTGAGCATATTGATTGTTTTCATAATCATCAAGAGTCTTACGAAGTTCAATTAAGTTATTACCGCCTGTTGAAGTTACATTTGCGTACAATACAGAATCACCTGTGAATTGAATTGTGTCATTACCTGTACCTGATGTTATGGTTGTATATCTGTTATCACCATTAAGTACTATTTCGGAACCTTCATTAGTTTCAGTGTTTGTAGAGTTTCCGACTGTAATATTTACTCCATAATTTTGTCCTATTGTATGGATAACGTTGTGACCATCACCGGCATTTACGGTTGCCCCCTTGCCTATTGACATTTGGCTTTCACCTATAGTGATGGTGTCATCACCTGCACCTGTTGTGATATTTGTAGAATTGCTGTAATGGTCAGTGTCTCCAACGGAGATTGTCTTATTACCGCCGCCGGTTGCTGTTATAACGTTATTATGACCATAACCGATTGTTACATTGTCGTTACCATCCCCTGTCAATGTGATATGGTTATTATCACTGTTATCATCATCACCAAAGATGATAGTGTTTGTACCGCCTGCGGTTATTGATTCGTCATCTGTATTGCTTGCGAAGGTGATAGTATTTGTACCGGCTGCAATACTAATCGTATCATTTCCGCCGAATGATTCAAAGTTGATGGTATCGTTGCCAGAACCTGTTGTGATGTTATTATTAAAAGAACCATAAGCGAAGTTTATTGTGTTATTTCCGTTACCTGCGTTTATACTGTTTTCAGCAGAACCGCCTGAAGCGTTACCGATATTGATAGTATCGTTTCCTGCTCCTGTATTAATTGTTATGCCAGCCCCGAGTCCGGGAATCCCTGTTGCGTAATTGATTTCGTTGTTACCGCCTGCAGAGGTTACTGTCATATCATCCGAAGTATTTACAAATGATATTGTGTCGTTACCCATTCCTGTTGTTATGGTAGAATTATTGTTGCTGTTACTGTTAAAGGTAATTGAAGAACCTTTATTTGTCGTTGCGTTTGTTGCATTACCAACAGTAATAGTCTTTCTGCCCTGCCCTGCGCTGATTACGTTTTCACCGTCTCCTGCATCAATTACATCAGTACCGTGTGAAACAGAAATAGTATCATTACCTGAGCCTGCAAGTATATTGTAATTAGTTGCAGCTGCTTTTGGTGTAATTGTGTTATTTCCTTCACCTGCATATACTGAAACCGTTGCCTGATTTGATGCTGCAAGGTTTATTGTATCATTTAACTCTCCTCCGAGTACAAATTTTGTTGATGCATTTACTGCAAAGTCATTACCTGAGCCAATTACAACAGACGGATCAAGTTCATGAGCTATCGGCAGTAATTCTTCAATAGTAACAGGTGCAGAAGCTCCGAACTGCAGATTTTTTACTCCGCAATTTGCATTTATTCCGCCGTTTCCGTCATAGTAATCTTTTACCGTAATGCTTGAAGTTCTGTCTAAACCGTAATTGATAATTAAATCTCTGCCATTATCCGCATCTGTGAAGAGTAAGAGTTCTCTTTCATTCATTGCACCGACAAATTTTATAGTGTCAACACCGCTGTTTGCTTCGATAACATCTGTTCCGTCTCCGGAATTGAAGATATATGTGTTGTTTCCGCCTGTGCTATATATAACGTCATTTCCTTTGCCGGCAGTTACTGTATCGTTTCCTGCATTTGAATAAATGATGTCATTTCCTGTTCCTGATGAAATACTTTCTGCCGCTGCATTTCCGAATATCAAATCATTTCCTGCAGTACCTGAAACAAGTGTGTCGGCTGCATAAATGATAGTTCCTGTTTCTTTATATGATTTTAAAGTTTCAAGTTCGAATGTTTTGCCTTCTATTTCAATATATTTTACTGATGATGCAGGATTTCCTAAATTATCATAGTAGTCTTTTATAGTTATATTGTCGTTATCAGTGTAAGAAAGTACAAGGTCATTATTATCTTTTGCAAATGAAATGTTTGGAATACCGATGTTGTTAAGTTTTATTGTTTCTACGGCATTTGCTGAACCCTGAATTGTATCCTGTCCGTCACCTGCATTAAATATGAATTTATTGTTACCTGCACCGCCATTCAGGAAGTCATTTCCTTTTCCGCCTGTAATAACATCATCTCCGCCTTTTGCATAAATGATATCTTTTGTGCTTGCACCTTCAATAGTTTCTGCAGCATCCGTTCCTTCAACATATCCGCTTTGTTTTCCGTCTTCGTCTTCTTGTGCTCCGACAACAAATTTTTCAAGAAGGAAAGTTCCTTCCTCAAAATTAATATTTCTTACTGAATTTGCAGCATTAACTGTCTTTTTGTTTGTATCTGTAAAGTAATTTTTAATAGTAATTTTATCATTTTCAGTGTATGCAATTACTAAATCTTTCTTATCCTGAGTAAATGTAACGTTAGTCAGGCTGATGTTTTGAAGGTTGATAGTATCATCACCTTTGCCCTGATTTATTATATCCTGACCATCGCCTGCTTTAAATAAGAATGTTGTCTGGCTTGAAACTTCTGTTCCTGCTGTTAAAACATCATTTCCTTTTCCGCCTGATATTGTTACGTTTCCTGTTGTACCTGCTTTAATTGTATCAGCGTGGTTTGAACCGACAAGGCTGTCGTTTCCTGCTTTACCGTCCATTGTTACGCCTGCGGTTGCAGCTGAAGCGTTAGCGTAATCGCTGAGCCAACTTCCCGTGAAACTTTTATCTACATTTACCTGAGATAAAAGTGCTCTTCTTAAATCAATTTCTCCTGCTGATGTCTTAAGAATAATTGAACTTGTATCGTTGGTTGTTGCAGTTGCATTGTTTGTAACGTCTTTTGAACCCAAACCTGCAATTGTTAATTTTTTCCCGCCTGCAATAATTTCAATATTGTTTTTATTTACTTTGTATTCT
>JAFRHR010000036.1 GCA_017433195.1 bacterium | reverse complement strand
TAACAGACAAAATATAAACTTTCAGGCAAGAGCCAAAATGGATAAGCAAAGTAAAAAAGTAGGTCAATACTTTGAAGATCATAATATCGATGTAAATAAAGTTTTAATCGCAAGCGGAGTTTCCGCAGCCGGTGCAGCAGGAGTGCTGCTCGGCAGCCCTGACATGGTATCAGCCCCCGATGCTGCAAAATACGGAATCATACTTCCTATGGTTTCTACTGCAGGAGCAATGGGTGTAAATCATTATGCGGCGAAAAAGAATCCATCAGCCGTACAAGATTCTTCTGAAATAGCTACAGATGCTAAAGGCAGAGACTATACAGTCAAATCTCCCATTGGAAAAATAAAACTTACCCAACAAGGTTTGGTTGATTACGAAAGATTATTAGAAGGAATAACTACGGAAGAAGGTAATATATCCTATGTAAAAAATCTTGAACGTAATGGCAGGGATATTTGGCGTAACGAAGTACAGATATTAGCTCAAGGTATGGCACGGAAAGACAGGTATTTAGCACAATTAAACCTGTTATCTCAAGTTGGGGATTTCAATTTTGAAGATAACAAAATTTATAGATTTAAAGATGAATACGGAAGTTACAGCCTCAACAAAGAAGAAATAAATAAATATTTCGAACTATTAACAGGTATAATGCGTGCAGATTTTAAAATAAACTATGTAAATAATCTTAAAAAATATCATCGTGATGTTTGGCGTGAAGATGTGGAGTCTTTATCAAAAGGCAGGGCGGATAAAGACCAATGTATAAATAAATTAAAGTTGTTATCGGCTGCTAAACATTAAGTTTTATAATTAACCCTTATGGGGCGAAGATAATTGTTTATCGGGGTGGGCAAAAGAAATATGCCCACCCCGATTTTTGTTTGTTTCAAAGATGAAAAACTGGATTGCCACGCTGACGCTCGCAATTACATGATTGATACCCCTCCTGACCTCCCCTGATAAGGGGAGGAATAAAAAGCAGGATTGCTTCGTTGTCGCTCGCAATGACAATTGTTTTGGTGGGCACATTTTATTTTGCCCACCCTACGGCGTTAGTCTACCAGTAAAGGGATTCTTCGGTTGTTTCACTCCCTCAGAATGACGTAAAAATGGATTGCCACGAAAACTGCGTTTTCTCGCAATGACATGATTGATACCCCTCCTGACCTCCCCTGATAAGGGGAGGAATAAAAAGCAGGATTGCTTCGTTGTCGCTCGCAATGACAATTGTTTTGGTGGGCACATTTCATTTTGCCCACCCTACTGCTGACAATGACATGATTGATACCCATCCCAACCTTCCCTGACAAGGGATGGAGAAATTAACCCCTCACTCCAACCCTCTCCCGTAGGGCGAGGGGGTAAATATTAGCACCTCATCCTAACCTTCTCCTCAAGGAGAAGGAACTAAAATTAGCACCCACCCTGCCCTCTGTCTTGGATTTACTCCACGCTCACAGAGTTTCGCTTTCGGCACTTTGTGCCTGTTCGCTAAATCTGTTCGCTATCCGGACTCGTTTTACTCCGTCCGTCCGTAAATCCGCCCTCATTAGGGAGGGAGTATGAAAATTTTGTTTGTTCTTTGTTTTTGGTATAATAGCTTTATAGCGTAGGAGAGATTTATGTACGAAGTTAAAACTCAATTGTCTTTTTCAGCAGCTCATCATTTGTTGAACTACAACGGCGAATGCGAAAATCAACACGGTCATAACTGGCTTGTTGAAGTATTTGCACGTGGTAATTCCCTTAATGAAAGCGGTATTTTAATAGATTTCAAAACCCTAAAAAAAGAATTAAAATCTATCCTTGATGAATTAGATCATAAAGACATTAATCTATTACCCGAATTTCAAAATGAAAGTCCCAGCAGCGAAAACATAGCTCGTTTCATTTACTACAAACTCAAAGAAAATTTTGTTCAGTTATACAAAGTTTCAGTCTGGGAAACGTCTACCTCCTGTGCAAGTTATTTTGAGGATTAATTATGGATTATTTACAAACAATTATAATGGGGTTTGTTCAGGGATTAAGCGAGTTTCTCCCTATTTCATCTTCCGCTCATTTAGTTTTAGCATCGGCTTTTTATAAAATGCTTAGCGGGGTTAACTTAGCCCAGTTAACAGATCATTCAGTACAAGAGGTTTTCCTCGATATAATGCTCCACCTTGGAACGCTTGTCGCAGTTGTAATATACTTTAGAGAAAAATTGTGGAATATATTAAAATCGTTTTTAGTTTCTATAAAAAACAGAGATTTTTCATCATCTGACACAAAACTCGGTATTTATATAATTGTAGGTACTTTTATCACATCTGTAGTAGGTTTACTACTTAACGATTATGCGGAAGCGCTTGTATTTATGCCGCACATTGTTGCTGTTCTCCTCATTGGTACAGGTTCATTATTATTATTTGCTGAATTCTTTTCAGATAAAATTAAAGACAAAGTACAAAATATAAATTTTCCATCGGCTATCTTAATATCAATTGCTCAAGGTATTGCCGTATTTCCGGGCTTTTCCCGTTCAGGTTTGACTATCGCAACCGGTCTTCTTACAAAACATACAAGAAAAGAAGCTGCGGAATTTTCATTCATTTTAAGTGTACCCATAATCTTTGGAGCATCAATGGTTTATCCGTTCTTAAAAATTGATTTTTCTCAATTCCTCGGATTTGATTGGGGGGCAATCATAGCAGGAACAATTGTATCAGCTATTTCAGGTTACCTTTGTATCAAATATTTCATGATGTTTTTGAGTAAATTCTCTCTGAGAATATTCGGATATTATTGTTTATTAATTGGCTTGGTATCTTTATTTATTTTCAGAAATTTATTCTTCATTGCATAGGCTGAAGGAGTTGATAGCGTTGAGTTTTGAGTGGTGTATTAATCTTTACCCTACCCTTAAGATGTAAAACCGTTGTTACATACTATTTACTTTTTCACCACATAAGTTACAATGAAAATGTACTCGGTTTTGATACAAAGTTTTTCGAAAACTGCGTCTGATAAACTACCCCAAAATCCAACTTACCCTATTTTATGTCGTGTTTGATTTTGCAATATGTGTACAGGATTTACTATGCTTGGAGTTGAGAGTTTATGAAACACTGTGTGAGTTTTCAGCCTTATGATATTTGGTTTCTTGAAGATAATGAACTCTTTTCTCACAGAAAATTATTGTTAGGCCTTTGTCCGAGATGTTCAAAACCTGTTCTTGAACTATCACAAGTAAATATCCTGACTAATGAAATATCAATAATTAAAAAGTCAGGTCATCCCGCTCATTTATTTGCCGAATCACTTAAACCTCAGGTTATGTATTCACTGTCAGAATGTAACCGTATGAAATTTAAGTCCGTTCCATTCTCCTGGGTTTACGGAATAAACAAAGAGTGCAAACTGAAAAACGGCGAGACCGTCATTTCCCAATATGCGTCTGATTT
The DNA here is from genome assembly GCA_017433195.1 of bacterium. GTDB lineage: Bacteria > Cyanobacteriota > Vampirovibrionia > Gastranaerophilales > Gastranaerophilaceae > RGIG2479. Next base: position 5,390 of record JAFRHR010000036.1, on the reverse strand, counting down.
CTTTGAAAATAAGATTTTAATTAAACGTACTACATCTTCTTAAAGGTTGGACTCTTTCTTTTCTTATAATCTTCCCTTTTACTCTTACTGTTTGTCCAACCTTGTTTTTATTTTTTATTGTGTCGCAGTTTATGCGCCGCCTTTTTTACAAATAATATATCCAGAAGCAAAAACTAATCCGGCTAAAATGCTTGATGCAATTATTCTTTTATCGTTTGCTTCTTCTACTTCCTGTTCCCTGTTTTTTATAATCTTCTTTATAGTATCTGCATTTTTAGTTTTTTTGTTTAATATCAATTCATCTGCACCAAATGTTCGTTTAAGAAAACTGACGGAATTGTTTCTCTGTTTCGTTCTGTTATTTTTTGCAGCACGATTAACCTTCGGGCAAACAATTTCCCTATCTCTCAGACTTTGCCCACTATAGAACGGGCGGTGGCTAACAGATTGTACTTCCATCTCTATTTACCTTCGTTAATGCAGATTACATGTAGATTATAAATTCTATTTAACCGATTGTCAATCAAACTTTAGTATTAATTTTATGCTTAAATTAAAAGTTTTATCTACTCAAAATGTATTTATCCTTCCGAATGATACCGCAAATGAACTCCTCTCTCTTTATCCCGATGACTATGAATTGCTTGAAGGGACAGGGGTAAATAAGAAAAATGAGGTGCGTGCCGGAAAGAAAAAGGTGAAAGGTAATCTGTTAAAAAATAGCGTAATTACTGAAAATTTACCCAAAATAAGTTCTTCAATTCTTCATCTTATTTTAGATATTTAAAACTTAAAAGGAGATTTTTATGAATCAAAATGTTTCAATTCAGGAATCTGATTTCCAAAATCAAAATTTGAACGATAACGTTAATTCTGTTCAAACTGACGACATTCCATTATCAGAAAACGTATCCGAAAACTCAGCAGAGCCGGATACAATTCAAAATAATGAATTGCTTCTCGGAAAATTTAAATCCGCTGATGAGCTTGCAAAAGCTTATCAGGAAATTCAAAAGCATCAGGGAGCTCAATCTAAAGAAATCGGGGAACTCAGAAAAAAAGCCCGTTTAATCGATGAACTCCAACAACAGTCTGAACAGCTTTCAGAACGCCGTCAAATTGCAAAAACATATCTTGAAAATGTTTTTTCAAAATATAATCAGGATAATTATTTTAAAGACGATGCATTCAATTCCCTCTTCTCAGAAGCCTTTAAGGCTTTAGGACCGTCTCTTAACATGGAAGCATTCGTTCCGCTTTTGGAAAATTATGTCAATTCCAGAATTAATTCGTATAACAAAACTAAATTGGCTGAGTCTGAAACAAGCAGTGCTACAGATTCTCTAAATTTTGAGCCTAATACAGCATCTTCTCTCAACTCATTTGCTCCTCTTAACTCTCTGTCTGATAAAGATTTAAGTTTGGCTCTTGATCAGCTAATTTAAAAACTATGAAAGGATAAAAATATGTCTGTTACTCAATTAATTACCTCAACTTTCGACAAGGCTTTCAGAAAGTATTTCTATGACGAACTCGTTGTCGGAAAACTCGCTCACACAAATTTCAAAAGTAACTTAATCAAAGGTGATGAAATAGATGTCGTTATGCCCGGCACGGTTTCTCTCTTCGATTATGACGGTTCAACTTTAAGCAGCCCGGAAGATGCAACAGCATCTATTGCTAAAATAAAAATAAGCAACGGAAAAGCGTTTCACTTCCAACTGACTGAACCTGAACAAAAACAAATAGAATTAGCTCCGTCAGGACAGGCTCAAGTTGATTTGGCGAAAGAATATTCAAACGATGCCATTAAACAATTTGCAGCATCAGTTGATAAAGCATTTGCAGGTTTATACACACGTGCCGGTTATTACCTCGACAACAGCGGTTCTGCTATTTCTTTAACCTCAACAGTTGCGCGTGACATCCTCGCATATATGCAGGCTACCTTCCAACGTGGTGACGGTAAAGGTCACACAAGCTGGATAGACGGTCAAATGGTTGCTGTCGTTCCTCCTGAATATCAGTTCTATTTAGGAAAACTTGATGAATTCAAATACGTTGAATCAGGACACGAAAAATTGGCAAAAGGCTACATCGGAAGACTTTGCGGTTGGGATATTTTGGTATCAAATAATATCGCACAACCCGAAACAGGTGTTTACTACCCATTATTCGGTATTAAAGGCAAAACTTTAGCCGGTGGTATTTCTGCTGACCTCAACACGCAATCTTATGTTCCGAATAACAGTTTCAATACTTGTTACAAAGGCTTCGGTTTATATGGTGTTGGCGCTCCCCGTGCTGATTTCTTAGGTACCGCTAAAATTTCGGCAACCATTTCTTTAAGCTAAAAATTTGTTACTACTTTTTACTCTTTGAAAGGAGATATATATGACCAGAGATTCTGTTTCTGTTATTCTGCCAACCCCGGATACTACTCAGTCCGTTGCAACATCTACTCTTTCCGCTACGGCAATTAATGCTGCAAATGGAGTTATTATCCCGGATGCTTTGGCAAATAAAAATAATTCATTATCAATCGTTGTTACAAATGCATCTACTGCATCTGCATCTAACGTTATTTTAGTTAAAAGCGACCTGTATCCTAACGCACTTTTAGGTAACTGCACAATATCCGTACCGCAAAACTCAACAATGTGTATACAATTACAGGATATTTCACGTTTTGAGCAAAAAGACGGATCTATCCTGATTAATTTCTCATCGGGTTATTCAGGTACAATTTATGCCGTTGCAAAAAGTGCAGGGGTTGTTTCTGCATAATTATTCCTATAAATTTGGTTTGTATTTTTTTTTGGGGGGGTTCTCCCCCTCTTTTCTTTATTTACTTTTAATTTACCCCTCCCTTTATCTACCCCCCATGAATAAGCAAGAATTTAACAAAAATAAAATTAACAACAGGCACATAGAATTACTGAACAAATCACTCGATGCCATTGAATTTATACTCGAAAATTTTGTTCAAAATCTGCCCTCTGATATTTCTGACCCTCTCGATTTATCAAAAAATACAATTACAACACTGGATTTTTTGATATCTTCAGTTTCTAAAATACAAAAAGCACACAGGATTGCTTTGGGTTTGGATTCCGAAGTTAATGCTGTGTTTTCTTTCCCGAAAATAAATATAGATAAGCAAATTGATGTTAGTAAGATATAGTGTTTTACTAATTTTATGCAAAATTTGTAAGACCCTGAAACAAGTTCAGGGTGACAGTTTATATCTGTTTCTTTTTTATAATGTTGGAGTTTATTATGTCTTTTGAATATTTTTTACTTAATGATAAAAAATCTAAAAAATTGTCTGATGATGAGCAAAATCAGGTTATTTCAAAAATAGTTGATGACTTTTTGCTCTACGACAAAAAACGTTCTGACTTCTTATCAAAAGCTAAAAGTTTGTCTGATGCTGTCTTTTTCAAAAACGTTTCTGTCCCGACAGGAAAAGATTCCTGGAAGGCGAAAGTGAAAATGTGCAAGTTATTTATGTTTTATCAGACACTTAAAGCTTATATATGGAAAAATGTTTATTCAAACGTAGCGTCAATGTTTGATGTTTCCGGAGAAAACAACATCTCCGACAACGATTCAAACAAGCAAAAAGCGGCATTGGTTGATATCTTTGAAAAAATGGATTATCAAAAAACCTGTGATGATATTATCGACAATGCTCTGATATTTGGGGAACTTATTTCCTTTACCGCATGGAAAAAGAAGTATCAAGAATACAGGCGTCCGATAGATTTTTTCAAAAATCTGTTTTCTTCCGATTTTAAAAAGTTACCCGATATCTTAAATGCAATTTCAAAAGGACAAAATTACTGGACTGACATAAGAAAAATTTATGACAATCCTTATATCTATTCCGTAAATCCGCAGGATTTGGTTTTCGATATATCTCAAAAAAGCGATTGGGATAATTGTCCGAAAATTTACCGTTCCTTTAAAACTCCGCACGATATTATAAACAACAAGTTATATAAAATTAATAACGAAACAAAAACTGACATCTATAATCTGTTATCTTCGGATTACAGAAATTACAATGACGATTTTGGAGTAACAAATCACAAAGCAGGTGATGTTGTCCGTGGCTCTACAATTGAAGTTCTTGAACATTGGGGTAACTTCACCCTGTCTGACGGCACTATTTTAAATAACTGGCATGCAGTTATTGTAGGCAGAAAGTATCTCGTTAAGTTTTCCAAAAATGAAAGAATTATAAATCCGTTTACTTTCGGCACCTTAGTCGAAGATCCGAACATAAAAAGAGGAATATCTCCCTTATTCTCTGTTCTCGATTTATCAAAGTTACAGGAAAATCTTATTGACAGGACTCTGAACTTACAGTCATTATCCGAAAATCCGCCATTAATAGCCCCTGAAGGCTTCTTCGAAGATGATGAAATATCTCTATATCCCGGAAAAATAATTGAGTATTCGGATAACCTCTCCCCGCAAAATGCTTTTCAGCAATTGCAGTTTAATCCGTCAATTTTCCTTAATGATATCTCATTCCTTGATGATTTGATGTGTCAGGTCTCCGGAGTATTTCCTAATATGACAGGGGCTTCAGATCCTGCCTCTAAAACAGCTACGGAAATAAATGTTAAAATGCAGGGGCAAATTACACGTCTCTCTATGATTATTGATACAATAAATCAATATCTCATTATCCCGAATGTCCGAAAAGTTGCCGAATTATGTGCAAACTTTAAATCAGGAATTGAACTTATTTCCATAAATAAAGATAACAAAAAGGAATTTATTGAAATTGACGATTCCGTAAGACAAGGCGATTACAATTACACCTATTCGGACAGGTCTGCCTTTGAAAATCGTTCCGCTAATGCCGATATTATCTTGCAGGCAATAGATAAATTTACTAACCTCTTACCTCTGAACTTGCAAGAAATTTTTGTCTGGTTCTTTGAACAAAAAGGGGTTGATAATCCGCAAAGATTTTTGAATTAGGGGGGGTAAATAAGCTGTTGTCCCCTCACCCCGGGCTTCCCGGCAAGTGAAATGAATAAAAGCTGGATTGCCCCCTCACCCCAACCCTCTCCCGATGGGCGAGGGAGTAAAGATTGATACCTCACCCTAACCCTCTCCCGATGGCGAGGGAGTAAAGATTGAAACCTCACCCTAACTTTCCCCTCAAGGAGAAGGAACAAAAGTTGGATTGTTCCCTCACCCCACCCCTCTCCCGATGGGAGAGGGAGTACAGATTGAAACCTCACCCCAACCCTCTCACGATGGCGAGGGAGTAAAGATTGAAACCTCACCCTAACCCTCTGTCTTGACCTGCTCGCATTAAACGGATACGCTGCCGCTTTCATCCTCTGCTCGCAGGTCGTTCCTAAAAG
>JAFRHR010000035.1 GCA_017433195.1 bacterium | reverse complement strand
ATTTAAATTTTTAAGATTTCCTTTTCTCATAAAATGATTATATCATTATCAAAAAACTTTGCGGTGACTAATTTTATGTGCTTAAATTTTCTTAATAATTACGTTCTAAATAACAAATTTTCTCAAAAAATTGACTTTATATAAGTAAGGTTACGTAACGGTGTAGGAAAATGGGAAATATTAATTTCTTAAATGTAAGTTCAATAAGTTCTCTGGCTCCAATGAGCGGGGTTAGTAATACCAGCCGCGAAAAAGATGCTACGCCGGGATACATGAAGATATGTACTCCTAAAATTAAGTATAAAAAGATTAATGCTTCGGATAAGAGAATGGCATTCGGGACCTATCCGGAAGATTATGTATATGAAATCAGTATTGATAAGCCGAATGATATGAGTTTGTATATTAAAACTCCATTGTTGGGTATTACAGGCGGTATTGGGCAGGCTAATAAAAATAATGACAGCAGTATTATAAAAAAATACTATTTTAATTCCTGCTATGAACTTGAAGATATTTTGGCTCCTGAAAGATATCAAGGTTGGGGCACTGATACACTGAAGTCTTTACTTGAAATGAGTATTCAGGATAAAGATACAAACGGAAGAATTATTTTAAATGCAAAAGTTACTGACGGCGAAACTTCTCCTGTTGGATTTTTCTATAAATTGGGATTCAGATTTACCGATAAAAATCTGAATGCTCAGATGGATGACTGGTTAAGAGTTTCTCATGGGGCGTGCGTATCTCCGATGATTACCGGAATGATGTACCTTCCTAAAGAAAATGTATCGAAACTATTGATGTATAGATGTTTAATGTAGGTGTGAAATGACAATTACTAAAATTCAAAATCCGTACAAGTTAGCAGAAATGAAATCTTTTAGTTATCAGCCAAAAGACCTAAAAGAGCAAAATGAACAAAAAGTACAATATGACAATAATAATGTGGTTGGTGCAGTTTCAAAGGGTTTTGGTATAATAACGCCTCCTTCAAAGAGTGTTGCAGAGCCGACACCTCAGGATAAATTAGAATTATCAACAAAAGTAAAAAAAGAACTTAATAAAGATATAGATAATGCCAGAAAAACTAAGCGCACAGACAGTGACTTACCAACTCCTTTGGGTGTAAAAATTATTGCAGGTGTTGTTGGGCTTACGATTGCGACTGCTTTGTTAAAAAAGGCAGGTGTGTTTAGCAAAATTGCATCTGTTTTTAAAAAGGCTTAATTTTAAAGGTTCTTTATAACCATTTCACAATTTTTGCAATCAAAAATTAGCTGATATTTTTTGTGTTCGGAATCTTCAAGCAGCCATTCTTCATTTGCTCGACATTTTCCAAGTGCAAATTTCAGACAATGTTTTGTCCTCATAAGTTCTTTGCTTCTGAAATCATTGGTGTATTCGGGCGCATATTCTTTTACTGTGCAACCGCATTTTTCGTAGAATTTTTTTGCTTCTTTATTAAACACATTTGCGTGATAATCAAGTTCTTCCTGCGGATATTTTGAAGGCTTTATTGATTCTTGTTTTGTGCCTTTATAATTTTTTACTCTTTCATATAAAATCTTTTCGCATAAATTCCGTCTTATTTTGTTTAATTCAGCAATTTTTAAAAACGGCATTGTATCTGATACAAATTCAATATCCGTAAACTCAATATTTGTGTTTCCTGTTTTTTTGAACTGCTGAATAAACGTGTCTTTCATTTTTTCGCTGTTGTTTGCGGTCTCATCGTAGTCAAAATTCATTATGTATTCGTTATTTTCAGTATCTTTTGCACAAATTGTTTTTTTATTTGTGTCTATTTTAAGTGAAACTTCCAAAACTCTCTTTGTCTTTGAATTAGTAAGCTTTTGATTAAATTCAGTGTCGATGTTTCTGTAAATCATTGTATTTACTGGCAATTTTATTTTTTTGTTCGGATAAATTTTTCCGTCCATTACGTTATTTACAAGAAAACCTTTTACTGTGTCATTTTCGATGTAGCACAAGCCGTCCTGTTTGTTAATAACAGTTTTATTATCAAGTGTGAAATAGTTTTCATTTGATGATTTTACTTTTCCGATAGACTCTCCTGTGAATTTTGGAGATATAAAATTGTGTATTAGTTTTCTTTTTTCAAGAAAATAATCCGTATATCCTCTGTTAAAAGTTTTGTTTATATCAGGGGTAAAGTCCGCGATTATTTTTCCTGATGAGGATTTTGGGGCTATTTGATCAATTAATTGCCTGTAATATAAAACAGTATTTTTTACATAATTAACATCTTTCAGGCGACCTTCAATTTTAAATGACGTAACCCCTGCATCTATCAAGGCTTTTATATGTTTAGAGCCGTTGAAATCCTTGAGACACAAAAGATGTGCGTCTTTTTTAATATATTTTCCTGTTTTCTTATCTATCAATGAATAAGTTTTTCTGCAGGGTTGTGCACACTCCCCTCTGTTTGCTGAGCGCCATCCGATAGAAGCACTTAAATAACACTGTCCGCTGTAAGATACACATAATGCTCCGTGAATAAATGTCTCAACTTCAAGATTTGTGTTTTGGCAAATGTTTCTTATCTGTTCGATTGACAGTTCTCTTGCTAAAATTACACGTTTAATTCCTATGTTTTCGAAAAATTTTATTTTTTCCAAATCTCTGTTGTTGCACTGTGTACTTGCAAAAATCGGGATAGGCGGGAGTTCGATGTTCAGCAGCCCCATATCCTGAACTATTATTGCATCAACTCCTATTTTATAAAGTTCGTTAATTAATTTTTGTGCTTCTTTGAGTTCATCGTCTTTGAGTATAGTATTTATTGTTACGTATATTTTTACATTGAACTGATGAGCATAATTTACAAGCGTTTTTATATCTTCAAGAGAGTTCGGCGCATTTTTTCTTGCTCCGAAAGCAGATGCTCCAATGTATACCGCATCTGCTCCGCAGTTTATTGCTGCTATTCCGTGTTCAAGTGTTTGTGCCGGTGCTAAAAGTTCTATCATAGGGAAATAATAATACAAAAATGTTTTGCTTGAAACCTGATAAAATTTTAGTAAAATTACTATTTAAAAATTTTGTAATATGTGTTAATATAATTGGCGAAAGCACTTGAAAAATGATTTAAAATAGTATATAATTAATATATCATTTTTTAAGTACGGATACGACAGAGTTAAAGGATTCAAAATGACTATTTCATTTAGCGGATTGGCGTCAGGAATTGACACTTCATCATGGATTGAAGCACTTACCTCAATAAAACAGGTAGGAGTTACAAGCCTGCAATCAAAGCAGAATAGTATTAATGCTGAAAAGGCGGCTGTAAATAAAATTCAGTCTTTATTCAGTGATGTCCAGACCGCATTGGATGCAATTACTGATTCCAAGTTTGGTAACAGTGCAGATTTATTTAACAGAAAAGGTGTTAATTATGAAGATGCACAGAATTTTACAGCTTCAATAACTTCAGAAGCTGCTGAAGGAACATATAATATCTTTGTAAAACAGTTAGCAACTGCAACAGTTGCTAAGTCTTCAGATGGTGTTTCAAAGCGTATATCAGAATCCACATCTTTATCTGATTTGGGTGTTACAAGCGGAAGTTTAACACTCTGGACAGGTTCTGAAAAGTATGATATTCAGATAGATAAAAATGACACTATAGCAGAATTTAACGAAAAATTAGCAAATGAAGGTATTAGTGCTGCGTTGAGTGTTAATGAGGACGGTTCATTGACTTTTGCAGGAACTGATGATAACAGTGTTGCTTTAAATTCTGCAACCGACACATCTAATTTTCTTACAAAATTAGGCCTGACCAGAAAGCAGGATACTGTCAGCGGTCCTTATTATTATGAAACTGATAAGAAATTTTATGCAATGGGTTTAAATACAAAACTTGTACAGACTGATGAGAGCAATGTTTATGCAAACAGCGGTTCTTTAAATGCAGGGACTTTAACAATAAACAGAACCGGTTTTGAAATCACCGAAAATACTACTTTAGGTGATTTAATTAATGCTATAAATGCATCAGAAACAGCAAAAGTAAAAGCATCCTGGGATGATGCAGAAGGAAAGCTTATATTAACATCAACTGAAGTTGGCGGAAAATATATCGATGTAAAAGAGGGTACAACTAATTTTTCATCATTGTTTAATATAGGTGCTCCGGATACACAGACTTTAGGTCAAAACGCATTAATTAATATTGGTGGCAGAGCAACAGAAGAAGGTATAGTTGGCGGCACTAACATTGTTTCTTATTCGAATACAGTTACAAGTGATGTAAGCGGTATTTCCGGTTTGACTATAAATTTGTTAAAAGAAAGTGAAACTGTAAACGGAAAACTTGTCGCAGAAAAACTTTCCGTTGAAACAGATACAGCTGATTTGGAATATGCAATTGCTGATTTTGTAGATAAGTACAATACTTTAATATCAGAGGCAAACTCATATACTTCGGCATCAGGGGCATTGCATACCGATTCAACATTGAAATCATTAATTTCAAAAGTAAAAAGTACATTAAATTCTCAGATAAATAATGAAGGTACATACAAATTACTTTCACAAATCGGTATATCTACTGCGGGTGCAGGTGCTTCACTTACTGCAAATACTGAATTACTTTCGCTCGATGCAAGAAAATTACATGAAGCAGTTTCAAATAATTCTGATGATGTTAAAAAATTATTATTAGGTAATAATTCCGAATATACAAACGGTGTATTTACCAGATTAAACAATTTGATGTTTGATTCTATGTCATCAAAAGGTTTCTTTGCAACGAGAAATGATTTATACAGTAAGCAGGTTTCACGTTATGATAATTTGATTTCTACTGCAAAAACAAGAGTTTCAAATTATAAATCTTCACTTGAAAACAAATTTGCTTCTATGGAAAAACTTATAGCCACTATGCAGAGTTCATATACGAAAATGTATAGCATGTTGGGTATGGGAACGAGTTCATCTTTGTACTATTAATTAATTTTTATATGTAAAAAAAAGAGGATATTCTTAAAAAAGGATATCCTCTTTGCAATCATATAACTCTCTATGTATTAAAAATTCTGTCTCCTGCATCGCCCATTCCCGGAACTATATAACCTTTTTCGTTTAGATGGTCATCAACTGCTGCTGTTATAATTTCAATTCCGGGGTATTCTCTCTGGATGTTTTCCAGCCCTTCAGGTGCTGCAATAATACAAATGCATTTTATATGTTCTACAGGAATTCCTTTATCAAGGTAAAGTTTAATTGCATTCATAAGTGAATTACCTGTTGCAAGCATCGGATCTGTAATGTAGATATAGAATTTTTCAGGGTTCGGTGCTTCCATAGGAACTTTATTGTAATACCAGACAGGTTTTAAAGTTTTTTCATCTCTGTACATACCGAGGTGTCGTATGCAGGCCTGAGGCAGGATATCAATTGCTTCATCAGTAAAAATAAGTCCTGCTCTTAGTATAGGTGATATTATGAGTGTAATATCATCATCAAGTGTAAGCGCTTCAAACTTTGTAAGCGGTGTTTCAATTTCCTTTTTTATCATAGGTAAGTTTTTTGATGCCTCATAAAGCAATACTCTTGTAATTTTTCTTGCTGCAATTCTTACACTCTGAGAGTCTGAATTTTTGTCTCTCATTGTGCAGAGACTCTGGCAAATTACCGGATTGGTAATTACTCTGACTTTTTCCATGTTCATTTTTTGCTCCTTTTTATTTTATTAAATACTTCTTTTATTTTTTCTATGTGTCTGTTTGATGTTTCTACAAATTCATCTACATCTTCTTTTTGTAAATACTTCTCTTTATTATTTTTTATATCTTTTTCTGCTGATAGTAATTGTTTTCCAAAATGTGCGGATTTGTCTATAATATCTGTAATTTTTGTATACATGACATTTACGAGTGCCATAGAATCGTGTAGTCTTTTTGGTGATTCTACAATAAGTTCAGGGGTATTTTGCTTATCTACCTTCCCTGTTGGCGGATACAATTCTAATGATTTAGATCCTGCCATTCCGCTGAATTCTACGGTTGCGGTTGTTCCCTGCGGAACTTTTACTGATTTGTCGGTTATCACAAATTTTACGTAAACTTCGTCTCCGATTATTTTAACTTTTTTGACATAACCTATTTGTATTCCCATCATTCTGACAGGTGAACCTACGATTAAACCGTCAACGTCCTGAAGAAATATCCTGTGGTATTCATAAGAATTAACGTGGCGTTTATAAAAGAATGCAGACATTATTATAAAAAAAATGAGAATAAAAACTAACATGAAGAACTCAGATTGCTTATGAGTAAGTTTATTTTTATCCACACTCTCTTTCATACTCTAATATTATATAACAAAATAGAATAATACAAGAATGTTAATTTATTCTTTTAGTCGTTTTAATATCAAAGATATGAACATTAGATGGGGAGAAGGCACATTCAAAAGTATCGCCGACCTGGTAATCAACCGGAACTCTTGCCGAACATTTTCTGTTATCTATATAGAAGTAAATTATTTTTTCATTTCCGAGAATTTCAACTAAATCTACTTTTACGTTGAGTTTTATTTCTCCTCCGGTCATATTTTCAGGTCTTATTCCGAGAAGAATTTCATGCCTGTTTCCGAATTGTTCAAAAGAGGCAGGATCAAGATTTATAGGGGTGTTTCCTATTATAAGTGTCCTGTTAATTATAGAAGCAGTGATGAAATTCATCTGTCCTATAAATTCCGCAACGAAGACATTTGCAGGTCTGTTATAGATGTTAAGCGGGGTATCTACTTGCTGAATTATACCTTTATCAAGTACAACAATTCTGTCGCCTAAAGTCATGGCTTCTGTCTGGTCATGAGTTACGTAGATGAATGTCGTGTTTAATTTTTCGTGTAACTTTTTGATTTCAGAACGCATCTGTATACGAAGTTTAGCATCTAAGTTTGACAGAGGTTCGTCCATCAAAAATACTTTCGGGTTTCTTACTATTGCTCGGCCTAACGCTACACGCTGACGTTGCCCTCCTGATAACTGTTTTGGCTTTCTGTCGAGAAATTCGGTTAAGTTAAGCGTATTTGCCGCTTCTTTTACCTTTTTATCAATTTCTTTTTTGTCAACGCCTCTCATTTTTAAACCAAAGGCCATGTTGTCGTATACGCTCATATGAGGATAGAGAGCGTAGCTTTGAAAAACAAAGGCAATATCTCTGTCTTTAGGGTGAACGTTATTAACTTTTTCTCCTCCTATGTAGATTTCGCCTGAAGTAATGTCTTCAAGTCCTGCAATCATCCTGAGAATAGTCGATTTGCCGCAGCCTGACCCTCCGACAAGAACAACAAATTCTCTGTCCCAAATATCAAGACTAATGTTATCAATTACATTACTCTTGCTGTCATAAGATTTAACAATGTTTTTTAATCTTACGTTGCTCATTGTATTTAGGCCTGAACTTTCCCTATATTTTCAAGTTCTTCTTTTGCAGTTTCAGTGAGTTGAGCTTCCTGTACTTCTTCAGGTTCAGCGTTAACTGTCATTTCAGGTTGTTCGTTTGTTACTTCTTCATTCAGGTCAGAAGAGTATTCGTTATCTTCTTTGACTGTTAATACTTCAGAACGTGAAATTCCTGTCGGGAAAAGTATGTTAAATGTTGTTCCCGAAATAACTTCTGATTCTGTCCAGATAACCCCGTGTAAAAGTTTTACCATATTTTTTACCGAAGCCATTGCAATTGATCTTAACAGATGTTTTTTGTTTGATTTTTCGACAACTGCATAAGGTTCAAAAATTGTTTCAGCTTCATTATCCGGCAACCCTGCTCCGGAATTTACAAATGATAAAACGATATAGTCATTATCAGGGTTTATGTTATGAAGCTCGAGAAATTCCGGACTCGGCGGCATTGCGCTGATTTTAATAACTCCGATATCCGTCATTCTGATAAGTGTTTCTATCATATTCTGAATGAGTAATTTGTATGTTTTTTCAGATGTTCTCATAAGTCTTGGAACATTTTCGTCAACTGTTATATTAATCGACAGATTTTTTTCTTTATAAAGTTGTTCATTCAGTTTTACTGTTGAATTTATAATGCTTATTGCATTGATTACTTTTGGTTCTTTGTCCGTAATTCCTAATTCGCTTGAAGATAATTCAAAAAGTTTTTCAAGAAGGAATAATAATTCGCAGGAATTTTTGTTTATTATTTTTACATATTTTTCCTGTTTGTCGGAAATTGCCCCGCCCAAACCGTCAAGCAAAGCCTGTGAAAAACCTACAATGGAGTGTAACGGTGATTTTAATTCGTTAGAAAGTTTCAGTAAAAAATTGTTTTTATCTCTGTTAATTTTCTTTGAACTTTCCTGCTCAACCATCATACTTGTAACTGTTTTGTAGTTTTGTGTTGAGTCTCTTAAATCAACGACATAACCGTCACTAACGCTATTTGCAGTCATTTCTAAATACTTTTCCTGTCCTTTTACTTTTGAAACGAGAGCTTTATGTTCGAGTGCGGCTTTTTTTATAAGTTCCAAGCCGTTTTCCAACAAATCGTTTATTTTAAAAGATAAAAGTTCTTTTTTTGATAACTGAAAGAATAACGGGGCTTTTGTGTTTGTCCACGAAATTTTACCGTCAGATGCAACAAAAATAACGCCATCAGGTAAGCAGGTATCAATATCTATAATTCTTTTTTTAGATAAAATTTCTCTAATATCCACTGTAAAAATCCTCATATATCGTATACAACAATAAAATAATAACACAAAATAATAAATTTCTACATAAAATCAGATAAAATTATATTACTTAAAAGTACCCCGTTCAGTGATAACTTGTATCTGCCGTTTTCTTTTTCTATAAAACCCGCTTCTGAGTACTTTTTTAGAGGTTTTGCGTATTTGTTTTCAAAATCAATTCCGAATTTTTCGTTTATTTCTGAAACAGAAATTCCCTTACATCTTCTGAAACCCAAAAATATTTCTTCCTGAAGTTTTTCTTCGGTGTTAAGTTCTTTCCCGTATTCGTGGAAGGTAGGATTGTCGATATATTTTTGAAGCTCATTTGTGTTGTTGTATCTTATGCCGTCTGAATATCCGTGAGCGGATACTCCAAACCCGTAATAATATTCGTTGTTCCAGTAATTCATATTGTGTCTTGAAAAATAGTCGGGTTTGGCAAAATTGCTTATTTCATAATGTTCATATCCGTTTTGCCCGAGTTCCTTTACCGCATATAAGTATAAGTCAGCCTGAAAATCATCATCTGGTAGATTTTGTGGCGGATTTTTGAAGAAATAACAATTTTCTTCTATTTTTAGCCCGTATAAAGAAATGTGATTAGGCTCACATTCTAAAAGTGTTTTTAAATCGTTTTTAAATATTTCTTCCGTTTGTGACGGAAGACCGTAAATTAAATCTGCGCTGTAATTCTTTATATTTGAATTTTTAATCAGTTCAAGAGCCGAGAGAGCCTGTTTTGAGTCGTGTCGCCTGCCTATGATTTTTAATACGTTGTCATCAAATGTCTGTACGCCTACACTTATTCTGTTTATTCCGAGATTATAAAGACTTTCCAAATAATCTTCCGTAATGTCACATGGATTTGTTTCAATTGTGATTTCAGGGGAATCTGAAAAATGAAATTTTTTTATAATTTTTTCAAGCAGATTAAGGGGTAAAATACTCGGGGTTCCGCCTCCGATATACAAAGTTTTTAATGGTTCGTATTCGTAGTTTGTTTCAATTTCTTTGAGAAGAGAATACACATAAGGCGTAATCAAATTATCGTTTGTAAAAGATGTAAACGAACAGTATTTGCATTTTGATTTGCAAAAAGGAATGTGTATGTAAGCGTATTCAGTCATAAGACAGTATATTATGATAAATTTTTAAAAACAAATTTACTTGATTTAAAAAGTTTTTTGAAATAGAATATAGGAACAGATTCTCAGATCGTCTAGTGGTAGGACGCAAAACTCTGGATTTTGCTACGGAGGTTCGAATCCTTCTCTGAGAATTTTTTTTATGCCCTGTAAGATAATAGATTATATATTTGTTTTGTTATTTACAATTATTGAGGTGTGAGATACAATTGTTTAAGAGAGGAGTCTTATATGTCAGATAAAGTTGTAAAACTCGGAGCAAGAAAAAAAGATAAAAAAGAAAAAGCTGCAGAGGATAACAAAGAAAAAGAACTTGTATATTGCAGTTTTTGCGGAAGACCTAATACTGAAGTTGTTAAAATGGTAAAAGGTCCGGGTGTTAATATATGTTCTGAGTGTACAATGATTGCAGTGCAATCATTGATATTGGGTGACAGATTACCTTCAGCTCAGGTTCAGGCATTACTGGATGCTTTGTGGAATAAGTGCAGATAATAAAGGATGAGATATGAATAAACTTCAGATAAAAGCGGAAATTCTTACATTAATTACAAAATTGATGAATGTTACAAATCTTCCGGACAGCGAATTTAATAATTTGCTTAATTGTAATGATCAGGATGCCGTTATGAAAATTCTGTTAAAGGAATTATCAAGAGCGACAGAACAAAAAGCATTTGTTATTTGTTATATGCTTACAAGAATTTTCCCGAACGATGTTTTGGAAAATTCATTATGGGAATTTATAAAAGACAAATCAATTAGTGATTATGCAAAAATGGTTGCATTTAACCTTTTGAAAGATTTGGGTAATAAGGTTAAATATGAAGATGTCGGACAATATTTTGATGAATTTGACGCAATTATTGATGAAGATACAATAAGACTTTTGAAGAGCGCAATAATTAATCCTGAAGCTCAAATTGATTTTATGGACTTCTTGTTCTCTGTTCCCGAAAATGACAGAATGGCTTTGATTAATTCATTGGCAAATGATTATTCTGATGATGCGCTTGCGAATATTTTGATTCCGGTATTTTTGAATAAACCTGAATCAAATGAAGGTAAGAGAGCATTAGAAATTTTGGGTGAAACAAAATCGGTTTTGGCATTCCATGCTTTGGATTTGGCAAAAGACTTTGTTCCTCAGCATTTAAAATCTGCAGTGAATAAAAGTCTGTCTTCTTTAAAAATCTCTGGGATAAGAGTTGACAGTACAGATGAATTTTATAAAGATATTTTATCCGTTTCAAAACCTTATAAGTCATATGTAAGTTATCCTGACGGACATGGAAATATTGCAGTTGTATTTTCAAGATTAAGAAACGATGAAACACTTCAGTTCGTTGCAATGGTTTTGAATAACAGATTCGGAGTAATGGATTGCTTTGGTTTTAATGAACTGCTTATATCTGATTTCGAAAGAATTGTTGCAAGATTTTTTGAAAATACAAATTATCTTGAAATTTCAGAAAACTATGTTAAATATCTTGTAAATTTGGCAGAGAAAATTTCCAGAAAGAATAATGATGAAGTTTCATATGAATTTATCTGCTGGAAGACCTTGTTATCCGATATAGAAGAAAAAGAACTTAGATTTGAAATAGAGAGAAAAGAATTATCTCAGAGTGAAGTTGACAGTCTTTGTTTATCAGATATTGCTCAGCATTGGTTTATTGATGTCAGAACAAATGATGCATTCAACTTGTTTATCAACAAATTAAACCACGATTTAAGAGAATATAATTTCGATTTGGACTTTGATAAATTCATTGCCAAAAATTATGACGATATTTATGGCGAAGAGGATATTAAAGCGTGGAAAGAGATATTTGAGTTATCAGCATATCTGAAAGTTCTTGAAAATAAAAATGATGAAGCACAACAATTGTATTCATTAAGAGATAACTATCAGTTCCTGACAAATATAATAAGAAAGAGTATATATGAACATTACGTTTCAGAACGTTATAAAATAGCTGAAGAGAAAAATACTACAAATATCTTCAGAAAACGCAATAATGATTCAAAGATGGAATTTGAGCTGATGGAGCTTGATTTGATAATTTCGACCATAGAAGCAAAATGGGTACAAAATGTATAAAGTAATGGCTTTAGATGTAGGGACAAAGCGTATAGGTATTGCGCTTAGTGATTTTTTGCTGATGATAGCAAACGGTCATTCCTACATTGACAGAAATCCCGAAGCAGCAGCAATTGAGAAAATAAAAAAGATTGCTGCTGAGAATCATGTTGGAAAAATAGTAGTAGGTGTTCCTTATAATATGGATGGAACACAGGGATTTCAGGCTCAGGACTGTATTGATTTCGCTAACAAAATTGAAGGATACGAAATACTGTTTGAGGATGAAAGACTGACATCTGAAACTGCGGAAGAAAATTTAAAAAACAGGCATGTTCAATATACAAAAGAAAAAGGTTTGGTTGATATGGAAAGTGCTTGTGTTATACTGGAACAATACTTGAGTACGAGGAAAGATTAATGAGTGAAGATCAGGAAAATCAAATTATTGAAACTTTAGATGACAACGGAAATACTGTTTTGTTCAGTATTGTTGACATTATTGACTTTGAAAACAAGGAGTATGCACTGTTAAATAATGTCGATAAAGATGGAAACGTTCTTGAAAACGGAGATATAGTTGTAATGCGTCTTGATCAAAAAGGTGATGATTATTCGCTTGAACTAATAGATGATGCGGAATTTAAAAAAGTTTCGAATTATATATCAAGTCTTCAGGAAGAGGAAGAATAAATTGTTTGAAAAGTTTACAGAAAAAGCAATAAATGCAGTTTATGAAGCCCAAAATATAGCAGCAGGCTTTAATCACAGTGAAGTCAGACCGGAACATTTGCTTTGTGCTTTATCAAAGGAAGCAAAGGGTATTTCTTTGAAATTGGTCAGAATGTACGGGCTTACTCCTGATAAAATTGAAAATGAACTGCGAAATGCTGATTTTCCGAAGAATAAAGACAATAAAGAAATAGTATTCAGTAAAGAATTTAAAGACTTGCTGAAAAAAACTCTGGATTCTGCGGTTAAATCAGGGAATAACAATATATTATTTGAACATTTGTTCCTTTCTGCAATAACTTATAAGGGTTCAAAAAACATTGAAATTCTCGAAAAATACAATTTTGATATTTGTAAATCCATAGAAATTTTGTCAAAACTCGTTGAAAAGAAAATAAAGAGAATGGAGCATCCTGAAGTTGAAGAGGATGAATATAAAACTCAATTAGAGTCGGTTTATGAGGGGGAAATTGCATCAAAAGTTTTTGAGAGGGCGGTTTCTAAGTTATCCGCAAAAAATTATGAAATTTTAGGTACTGAACAGATTGTTGAATCTATACTTGAAGATAAAGATTCTGATTTGGTTAAAATACTGAATAACAACGGAATAAATTTAGAAAATTTTGATGAAAAATTAATGCAGAAGAAATCAAGAGAGGCTGAGTATGATGATAAGAAGATTGTCTTTACTCCGAATGCTTTCCGTGCAATGAATACGGCTTTACAGATAGCGAAGGAGCTCGGTTCGTCTGTTGTTTTGCCTGAGCATATTATACTTGCCGTATTAAAAACAGGAAAAGGAATTGCATCTGATATTTTTAAAGAATTATATATAAACAGTGATAATCTTGAGCAACAAATTATAAAACCGATAGAAAGACAAATGCCCGAAACGTTGAGAATTCTTCGATTGGCAAAAGAAGAAGCAAGAAGAATAGGTAAAAATGTTGTCGGAACGGAAATGTTTCTGCTCGGTATAATTGAAGAAGGAGCAGGCATTGGCGCTACAGTTTTGAATGATTTGGAAATAACGCTTAAAGATACGAGAAACGTTGTTGAAAAATTAGTCGGCTTTGGTGATGAGTATTTTGATAAGGAAATAACTTATACAAAGAGAGCAAAAAGAGTTTTGGAACGTGCGTGGAAGTCAGCAAAAAGTGAAAATAAAATAAGAATAGGCTCGGATAATTTATTAATGGCAATTGTAGATGAGCCCACGTCTTTGGCAATGAAGGTTTTGGAACAATTAGGTGTTGATGCCGTTGAAATAAAATACGGAATTCTGAAAGAGAAGAATAAATCTTGATAGACAGACTTAAAAATTTTCTTGATAAGTATAATCTGAAAGGGAAAACAATATTAGTTGGTTTCTCAGGTGGATTTGACTCGATGTGTCTACTTGATATGCTGTTTAAAATTGAGGCAGAATATTCTCTTAAAGTCGTTGCAGTACATCTTAATCACAATTGGAGAGGCGAAGAAGCCTTGCAGGAACAGGAAAAATGTAAAGCTTTTTGTGAGGACAGAAGGATTGAATTTTATACCAAAACTGCATCAGCGGGATTAAAACAGACGGAAACTGTTGCAAGGGCTTTAAGGTATAAATTTTTTGATGAAGCTATAGATAAATATAAGGCAGATGCCTTTTTTACGGCACATAATAAAAACGATAATGCGGAAACTATTCTTTACCGTATTGTAAAAGGTACAGGGGTAAACGGCCTGAGAGGAATTGCGGAACATAGAGAGATTTTTTACCGTCCGTTGTTAAATATATCGAGAGCAGAAATTGAAAAATATTGCGAAGATAATGAACTATCGCCGAATTTTGATTCCTCAAACAACGATATCAAGTACAAACGCAATTTTATAAGACATAAAGTTATCCCGATGCTTGAAAAGATAAATCCTGATGTAATGGAAGCATTGAGCTCTTTGATTAATCTTGCAAATGAAGATTATGATGTTGTTGAAGAGTATCTCGATGAGTTAAGAAAGATAATATTTGATAAAAAATCGATTATTACTCAGGAGTTTTTGAAATTAAGCCAAAATGTTCAGAGAAGAATAATTTACGATTGGGTTTTGGAACATGGTTTAGATTATGACTATGATGTTATAAACAGAATTTGTATGTTTATAAATGAAAATAAAAATTCTAAAAGCGGAATGTCAAAATCTTTGTCTGCAGAGTCATGGCTTTTTGTAAACAGAGATGTTGTTGAAATAATCAACAAAACCAAAAAACTCGAAGATGAGGTTACAGTAAGAGTATGCGGAGAATATAAAATAGGTGATTATATATTTGAACTCTGCGGATATACAGGGGAAGAAATTGATGAATTTCCTGATGACAGCATGTGCTATTCTTACGTTGATTTGAGCAGAGTTGATATAGATTTTGTTTTGAGGACGAGACGTGACGGTGATATTATAAATCCGCTTGGAATGGCAGGGACTATGAAACTTAAAAAATACTTTACAGGGAAAGCAATTCCAAAGCATATAAAAGAAAATTTGATATTGTTATGTAAAGAAAATGAAATTTTATGGGTGCCGGGTTACGGTTTAAGTGATAAAATTATAGTAGATAAAAATCCGACGCATGTTTTGATATTAAGGAAGTGTGAATAAGAGAGGTGTTGTATATGGTTACAAAATTGGAAGATTTAAAATTGAATAAATTGATTTCAGAAGAGGAACTTCAGACAAGAATTAAAGAATTAGGCTGTGAAATTGATAAGTATTATAACGGCGAAGAAGTTACTGTTATATGTGTTTTAAAAGGTTCTGTTATGTTTATGGTTGATTTGGTAAAGAATTTCACTATGCCTATGAAGATGGAATTTATAAGATTATCAAGTTACGGTTCAAACATGACATCAAGCGGTAAGGTTAATGCCGTTGATATTTCTCTTCCTGATTTGAATGATAAAAATGTTCTTATTAT
This sequence comes from bacterium, assembly GCA_017433195.1. GTDB lineage: Bacteria > Cyanobacteriota > Vampirovibrionia > Gastranaerophilales > Gastranaerophilaceae > RGIG2479. The sequence continues at coordinate 25,652 of JAFRHR010000035.1, read as the reverse complement.
AGAAGATATTGTTGATACAGGTTTGACCGCAAAGTTTTTACTTGATTTTATAGCTTTAAATTTCAGAACGAAATCAACAAAATTCTGTTCTTTGCTTGATAAAAAATGCAAAAGACAAGTTGATGTAAAGCCTGATTATTATGGCTTTGATGTCGATGACGTATTTTTGGTAGGATACGGTTTAGACTTTGACGGATATTGCAGAAACATTCCTTATATAGGTAATGCGGTTTAGTAATAAGCTTCTTCTATTTCGTCCTGTTTCTTGGAGACTTTAAGTTTTTTCTTTTTGTCTTTACTGTTTTTATGCTTGTTTTTGGACTTTTCTTTAATAGGTGTAATTCGTTCTGAGTCTTCCAAAATTTCCGAGAATTGCTTTGTCTTTTGGGGTAGTTTTGAATTTATAACAGAGGCAACGTTCATCATAGCAAGTGAATTAAGTGTTGCTCTGAGTTGTGCGCTTCGGTCAACAAATGGTTCATTTCTGAAACCTGCTTCGTTTTCGTCTTCTCCCTGTCCCGGCGGTGCGTATTCTGTCCCCTGACTTGACCTATCGTCACTTGTTTTTGCGGCTGTGCCTGAAATATCTCCGCTTTTGAAATTGAAAGATCCGCCTATACCATAAAAACCGGCTGCTCTGTTATCAACCATTTTTTTACCTCTATTTTTATAACCTACACATGCTCAGTGATGTGTCCCCGTTTATATAAGCATATCCTTCTGTGTACTATTTTAAATCCGCTAAATAAATTATTTTGCTAAAATCGGAAAATAAAATTTACAAAAGTTAACTTTAATTGTACGCATTACAATTTATGCAATTCTGCATTCAAATAAATATGCCGAAACAAGCACAAAATAAACCGCAAGCCCGATTACGTCAATTGCTGTTGTGATTACAGGACCTGATGCTACTGCGGGGTCAATTTTGATTTTTTTAAGTGCAAACGGTGTAACTGTTCCGATAATTGTTGCAAGCATCATGTTTATTGCCATGGCAAGTCCGACAATAAATCCTAATTCAAAGTTCCTCTGCCAGCCCCATGTCGTGATAATTACAAGGAAACCGAATATACATCCGATTAACAAACCTATAGAGGTTTCACGGAAAACGTGGTGTACTGCGGTGCTTAATGTTACTTCGCCTGTTGATAAACCACGGACCATAAGTGTGATACTCTGTGTGCCGATGTTACCGCCCAAACCTACAAGTAATGGAATAAATACCGCAATAATCGGCAATGCCTGAATAGCATGGTCAAAATGGTTTGCAACATATACTGCCAAAAACTCACCCAATAGTGTTATAAAAAGCCATGGGGTTCTTGCTCTTACTGCGTTCAGAATACTTCCTGAAAGTATATTATCTTCAACAACTTCTGTTGCGATACCAGAAGAAGCGTAGATCTCTTCGGTTGTTTCTTCTTCAATTACGTCTTGAGCATCGTCCCAGGTTACAATACCTTTTAATCTGTCATATAAATCGACTACAGGCAATGCATTGAACTGGTATTTCATAAAAGTATCTGCGATGTAGTCTCTGTAATCATCAACGTGGAGTTTTACGATATCACGGGACATTATGTCGGATACGTTTTGTGTAATCGGTGAAGTTAAAAGTGTTCTGAGTGAAACAACGCCTAATAAGTGGTTTTGTTTATCAACAACATAGACGTAATAGAGGTCCATATTGTCTTTTTCTGCTTTTATTCTTATTGTTTTCATTACATTTTCAACAGTCATGTCGGAATTAACTGTCAAAACAAGAGGTGTCATAAGACCGCCCGCTGTGTCCTCGTCATATTTAAGCAGTTCTCTTAATTCGCTTGAGAATTTGTGAGGTAATTTGTCGAGATAAGTTTCACTCTCATCATCTTCCATATCCCCCAAGACGTCTGCAGCTTCATCGTGAGGCATCTTTGAAATCAATCTTGAAGCCTGTGTTTCATCAATTTCTCCGAGAATTTCAACCTGAATTTGCGGGGATAAATATTCAAGAAGGTCAACAGCTTTTTCTTCCTCAATTAACTGAAAGCAGGCAAGTCGCTCATCGCTTTTTAATTCAAGAAAAATATCGGCCAAATCAGCTGAGTGATAGCCGTCAAGTTCCTGCCGAAGATGTTCTAAACTGTCCTCATCGGCAAGTAAATCGCGTATTCTTTCTATTGAATTCTCTAAGTTAATCATAACTATATTATATATTAAACAATTTTTTTGGTTTATAATTATTTTAATCAGTTACGGAAAGAGAAAGAGTATGTTTAGAGAATATTTTTTAGATGAAGTTACAAATGCGATAAATAATGCCGTTAAAGATAAAAAACTCGGCGGTATGGAAAGTTTTGACGGCGGTTTGATTATTGAAAAACCGAAAAACGCAGAATTTGGAGATTTTGCGGTAAACGTTTCTTCTTTGGCAAGAAACGCAAAAATGGCACCGCCTTTGATTGCAAATGCCGTTTGTGAATACTTATCAAAAGACGGATACGAAATCAACGTAATCGGCGGGTTTATCAATTTTAAAATATCTGACGATATGCTGAAAAGAGTTATCGCAAAAATTCTCGAAACAAAAGAAAATTACGGAAAACCAAATAAAATCAATAAAGAAAAAATTCTTTTGGAATACGTTTCTGCAAACCCGACAGGTCCTTTTCATATCGGGCACGGCAGATGGGCTGCTATGGGAAGTGCGCTTGCTAATTTGCTTAAATTCTATGGACATGATGTTTATCAGGAATTTTATATAAACGATGCGGGAAGCCAGATTCAAAAACTCGGCAAATCTCTTGCTATCCGTATAAGACAGGAACTTGGCGAAAAGATTGATTTTCCGACAGACGAAGTTGAAAGAAAAAATTACTACCCGGGCGATTATTTAATTCCTGTTGCGAAAAAGTTTATCGAAAAGAATCCGAACGCAAAAGAATTATGCGAAAATGTTCAATTGTTGTCTGATTTTGCAAAACTTGAAATGGAAGAATTGCAGAAGAAACTTCTTGAAAATTTCAGAACATACTTTGATAAATTCTATTCGGAACTCGATTTGCACAATTCGGGAAAAGTTGAAAAATGCTTTAATCTTCTGAAAGAGAGCGGCAAACTTTACGAACAGGATGGCGCAATGTGGTTTAAATCGTCAGAATACGGCGATGATCAGGACAGAGTAATTAAAAAAGCGGATGGCTCAAATACTTATCTGACGGCTGATATTGCATACCACGCAGATAAACTTAACAGAGGTTTTGACCGAATGATTAATATCTGGGGGGCAGACCACCATGGCTATATTGCAAGGGTTAAGGCTTCATTAGAGGCTCTCGGTTACGATTCAAATAAACTCGAAGTTCTTTTGGGACAGTTGGTTAACTTAATCGTAAACGGTGAAGAAGTCAGAATGGGCAAACGCCGCAATATGGTTACTCTTGATGATTTGATAGAAGAAGTCGGTGTCGATGCGACAAGATTTTGGATGTGTATGAGAAATATCGATGTTACACTCGACTTTGATATTGAATTAGCTAAAAAATCAACTGACGAAAACCCTGTATTTTATGTTCAGTACGCTCATGCAAGAGCTTGTTCAATTTTAAGAAATGCCGTTGCGGAAAGAGTTAATCAGGAAACAGGTGAAAAACTTCCTCCGTTCTTGTCAGCTGATGAATTAAATTCGTTAGAACAACGCTTTAAAGATGTTAATGACGAAATTAATCCGTCAGTTAAGAAACTGATTTTGAAGTTAGAGGAATTTGAAACGGTTATTTCGCTTTCAGCAGAAAACAGAACTGTTTATACAATTTGCAGATATGCACAGGAACTTGCAAGCGATTTCCACTCTTTCTACAATGCAAACAGAGTTCTCTCTGATGATAAAGAAACTACTTTATACAGACTTGCGCTTGTGAAAGCAGTAAAAACAGTTCTAAAAACTGCATTGGATATACTTGCCGTTACTGCTCCCGAAAAAATGTAGGTGTAAATAAAACAGAGGACTTTATCCTTATTTGCCTAACATAACCATCAAAACGGAAATGTCTGCGGGTTTTACTCCGCCAATACGGGAAGCCTGCGCAAGTGTTTTCGGACGGATTTTATCCAATTTTTCTTTTGTTTCCGTCGAAATGTGCTGTAATTCCATAAAGTTTATGTTGTCGGGTATTCTTATTTTTTCTAATTTATCAGCATTATCTGCCTGCATATTTTGCCTTTTTATGTAACCGCCATATTTTATCAAAATTTCTAATTGGGGGTAAACACTCGGCATAAAGTCTTTCATTTGATTATCGCTTATAAATTTTTCCTGTAATTTCTGAATTGTTTTAATATCGATATTCGGGTGTTTTAATAAATCGTGTAAATTCATTCCTCTTTCGATATGGTCCCCGTATTCAGCAAGAATTTCATTAACTTCTTCCGTTGCGGATACTTTTTGGGTTTTCAGAATTTCAATACCTTCTTGGATTTGTCTTTGTTTTTCAAGGAACAAATTGTATTGAGTATCGTCAATAAGCCCGATTTTGTGTCCTAATTCGGTCAATCTTTCATCTGCATTATCCTGTCTTAAAATTAAGCGGTATTCTGAACGTGAGGGCAGCATTCTGTATGGTTCTTCAATGTCTTTTGTTACCAAATCGTCGATTAAAGTTCCCGTGTATGAAGAAATTCTCGAAAGTTCAACCGGTTCACTTCCGTTAAGGTAGTTATAAGCATTAATTCCTGCTATTAAACCTTGTGCCGCCGCTTCTTCATAACCGCTTGTTCCGTTAATCTGACCTGCGAGGAATAAACCTTTGATTTTTTTACTCATGAGCGAGTGCTGAGTCTGAATTGCCGGAACATAATCGTATTCAACCGCATAGGCGGGTTTAATTATGTGTGCGTTTTCGAGTCCCGGCAGAGTTCTTAACATTTGTACCTGAACATCGGCAGGAAGACTGCTTGAAAATCCCTGAATATAAACTTCATACGTATTCAAACCTTCAGGTTCGATAAATATATGGTGTGACGGGTTTGAAGCGAATCTTATTATCTTATCCTCAATAGACGGGCAGTATCTCGGCCCTTTCCCTTTTATCAAACCTTGATACATAGGTGATTTGTCTAAATTACTCTTTATTATTTCGTGTGTCTTTTCGTTTGTTCTTGTAAGATAGCAGGGAACCTGCGGTCTTATCGGACGGTTAGGCTTAAAGGAATAAAAAGTTAATTCTTCGTCCCCCGGCTGTATTGTCATTTTTGAATAATCAATAGTTCTCTTATCAACTCTCGGAGGTGTTCCTGTTTTGAGTTTGCCAAGTGTTAGTCCGTGGCTTCTGAGAGAATCAGAAAGCCCGATAGCAGGCATCTCTCCCAAACGTCCTGCTCTGTATGATTTAAGCCCTACAAAAATTCTTCCGTCAAGTGATGTCCCTGTCGTTAAAATTACTGCTCCTGCATAATAAGTTATTCCAAATTCATCAACAACACCTGTTACTTCCCCGTTTTCACAGAGAAGTTCCGTAATGCATGCCTGTCTGAGTGAGATATTATCGAAACTTTCGAGTAAATCTCTCATGTATTTCATATATTCTTTTTTGTCGGACTGTGCTCTTAATGCTCTTACTGCAGGTCCTTTTGATGAATTTAAAACTTTCATCTGAACGTAAGTCGCATCTGCGGCTTCACCCATAACTCCGCCTAACGCATCTATTTCACTGACAAGAGTTGATTTAGCAGGCCCTCCGATAGCGGGGTTGCAGGGCATTAAGCCGATGTTATCGATATTTAAACTGCATAATAAAACTTTCATGCCGAGTTTTGCAGGCGCAATTGCCGCTTCAATTCCGGCGTGTCCCGCTCCGACTACTATGACGTCAAATTTATTATCGATAATACTCATAACATTTATTATAGTACAAAATTTATGTGTTATAATTATTTCTATGAAGAAGATATTTATATTTTTATTTGCTTTATTTATCACTCAGTTGGCAGTATTTGCCGATTATGAGGATTTCTATTACGGAAATGTTGAATACAACTGGGATAAATTAACCCAAACCGAAAGAGACAGCAGCATTGCTCAGATTTATTCTATCCTGTTTGGTAATGAATGTGTTATTAAATACCAAAAGAAAGAGTTTAAAGCTCAGTATAAAGATTTGCTGAAAGATAAATTAGTTAAGGAACACTATTATGCTGCTGCTGCGGGACGTAAAGAATGGGGAAATGTTAACTTGGCGGCATTTTATCCTCCTAAATCTACAAGAATGTATATGTACGGCATTCAGTATAAAGACGATTTAATGAAAAATTATTACTATGATGCTTTGGGACATCTGAGATACGTTGATTATATTTACGGCCCGTATCCTGATTTTCCGTACTATTCAAGACAGTACAGAATAAACGGCAAAATGGCGGGCGCAATTTATTTTGTATCAAAAGAATGTCAGTATGTGTTTACTCCAAAGGGTGAGTTCAAAGGTCTCTGGTATAAGAAAAACTTCTATGACAAAGAAGGCAAAACAATAATGAAGAGATCAACTTATTAATATACAAAAAAGAGAAATTAATTTTTAATTTCTCTTTTTTTTAAATCTTTAATTGCAGTTTATAAATTATACTGCAGCGGGTTTCTTTTGAGGAGCAGCACCCGGTATTGACTGCCAGTTAGCAGCCATTATCTTCTTGAATGACTTAAGTGCTGTATCTTCAAGTTCACCTAATTCTTCGGCTTCCATTATAAGTTCTCTTAACGGAAGAAGTGCTCTTTGATCTCTTAATACCCCTAATGCTGCTGCTGCACCGGCTCTCACTAACTCATTTTCGGAATGGTTCTTCATAACTTCAATCAATGCAGGAACTGCTTTTGTATCGTTTAATTTACCTAATGAAGTTACGGCGTAAATTCGTACGTTAACCCATTCGTCATACAGCATATTAATAATCTTATCAACTGCTTTTTTGTTTCCGATTTCGCCTAATGCTCTTGTAGCATCGCATCTTACATTAACTTTTTCGTGATCTAATGAGTTTAATAAAGCATCGGTAGCGACATCCCCAATTTCAATTAATGCGTCAGTAGCGGTAACGCAAACCTGAGGATTTTCGTCATTTAAAGCTTCAACTAACGGTTCAACAACAATTGCACCGCCCAAGCGACCTAATGCTCTTGCAGCTCTTACTCTTACATCAACGTTTCTGTCTTCACGTAATGATTCAATTAAAAATTCAGTTGCCTTAGAGTCACCTAATTCCCCGAGTGCTCTTGCTGCATATAATCTTACAGATCCGTTTTTGTCATTTCTTAAAACATCTATTAACGGTTCTACGGCTTTGGAATCACCTATTTCGCCGAGAACTCTTGCGGCATTATAACGAACTTTTTCTGAACTGCTCATTCTTAAATCGTTGAGTAATTCATCAAAAGATTTTTTTACTTGTTTTTTCTTGCTACTAACAGTAATTGTCATACACGTTACCTCCGACATAAAATATATTAAACAACATTATCTACACATCTATATAAAAACAAATTTTTTTTAATAATTGCTTTTTTAAATGTTTTTGTTTAAGTTATGTAACAAATTTCCTTTCACTTTTTCTACCGAGTTCCGCTTATTAAGGGTAAAAGCGACACTTTATATTTACAATATAACATATTTAATATTACTTTCGTATCCTTTAATAAATGTATATATGACACTTTATAGTAAAATTTTAAAACCTTGTCAGAATGTCGCTTTTGGCATGGTATTATTGTAACATTTCTTAATATATATTACTCACTTGGGATAGTAATAACAAATTCGCTTCCTTTTCCGACCACACTGTTAACATCTATTGTTCCATTGTGTTTTTCTATACTTTGTGCAGCAATAGCAAGCCCAAGCCCTGTTCCGACTCCTACGCCCTTTGTCGTGTAGCCTGCATCGAAAATTTTCTTGGTGTTTTTGATGCCTTTTCCGGTATCTTTTATCTTAATAACAACTCTGTCATCATAGTATTCTGTTGTTATTGTTATTGTGCCTTTGCCTTCTATTGCCTGAGTTGCGTTTACAAGAATATTCATAAATACGTGGTTTAAAGCCCCCGGATAACATTTTATAAGGTGGCTTTTGCCGTAGTTTCTGATAACTTCAATTCTGTTTTTGGTTTCATGCCTTATTAAATTTAGTGTTATATTTAATTCTTCGTTAATATCCGCTTCCTGTAATTCCGCTTCATCAAGCCTTATAAATTTCTTTAATGAAATAACGAGTTTACTTATTCTGCTGATGGCTTCTTTATCTATGTCGTTAATTTCGGTCAGAATTTTTTGTATATTTTCGCTTTCAATTTTTGTTATAAGTTTTTTGATTATCTCGTTGTTTGATTTTATTGATGCTACAGGGGTATTTATTTCATGCGCAACACCAGCTATCAATTGTCCCAAAGATGCCATTTTTTCTGTGTTTACAAGTTTTAATTGTGTCTCTTTCAGCTCTTTCAGTGTCTCCTGCAATTCTTTTACGTTTTTTGCGTTCTTTTCATATAATTCCGCCTGAACAATTGCGATACCTAATTGTATTGCTATATTTTCCAAAATATCATGCTCAGAATCTGATTTTCTTTTTTGTCTTGAAAGAAGTATTATTACGCCCAAAAGTTTGTTAAGATATTTTATCGGGACAACAAGTCTTTGCACCGGTTCTTTAAATGGTGTTGCTTCTGTGTATTCTTTAAGGCAGACAGTATCTGATATTTCATTTCTGTCTATGCTTTTTTGAACCTGTTCGTCAAAGGTTATAAATTCTTCTTTTTTTCTTTTTGTAGTAACTGTTATTCTGTATTTTTTGTTTTCGTAAGAAACGTAATATGCATCGAAAGTACCGAAGGTCAGTGAAAGTTCTTTAAGTATTGATTTTATTATTTTGTCAGCATCAATAGATTCTCTGATTATATTGAGCATTTTGTTTACAAGTACCAATTTCAGAGCTTGCGCCTGAGTTTTGTCTTTTGCTTTTAAAAGAGAGCTATTTTCCTGTTTTAGGTTGCTGCATTCAATTTCAAGCTGCTGATACTTATTTAAAAGGTTTTGGTATTTTACAGAGTTACTTAAATCGTTGAAAACGATTATTGTGTAGTTGCCTTTTTTCTCTGCGTTTATTGTGAAATACAGATATTCGTTTTGCAAATTTTGATATGTTACAAAAGTGCTGAAATTTTGCTTTGATGCGATTGCCTGTGAAATCGGTGAAATTGTGTCGTCCGATATGTCGAGCGGGCAAATTTCGTAATTTAGTTTGTGTTCAAATCTTTTTAAATCGGTAAAATCCGGAAAAGTTCTTTTAAAAGCGTTGTTTGTGTATACAAGGCTATCTTTGCCTTCTATTACCATAATTGGATCATAATACTTATTAAAAAAACTAAATTTCTTCATATTCAACGAACCACATATTATATTAATTATAATACAATATTTATTAAACATAAAAAAAGATACATTCTTTTATATTGAATGTACCTTTTTTATATTTAAAAATTAAAGATTAATTTTTAAGGAATGACTCATAATTTCTGGCAAGGAGGTGTGTTCTTACCTGATTTATTAAATCAAGTGCAACTCCGACCATGATTATAAGTGATGTTGCTCCGATACCCTGTAAGGTTTTGATGCTTGTCGCATAACTTACAAATGACGGAACTAATGCGATTATACCTAATGATATTGCACCGATAAATGTAGTTTTTGATAATATTTTATCGAGTGCTTCGGCTGTCGGTCTGCCAGGTTTGATACCAGGAATTGATGAGCCGTATTTTTTCAGATTGTTTGCAATTTCTTTTGGTTGCATGTTCGGAATAATAGATGCATAGAAGAAAGTCAAAGCAACAATCATCAGGAAGTATAATACGTAATATATAATACCGTCTGAACTGAAGATTCTGTTCATAAACAGAACGATATTTTGTATGGTTCCGGGAGGAAGATTTGCCTGCCCGACCAAACTTAAAACAGTTGACGGGAAAAGCAGAATTGCAATTGCAAAGATTATCGGCATTACACCGCCCGGATTAAGTTTGAACGGAATGAATGTATTTACTCCGCCGTAAACTTTATTTCCTACCTGTCTCTTAGGGTTTACAATAATAACCTTTCTTACTGCTTCCTGCATAATAACAATTAATACAATTGTCATTAAGAAGATAATAATAAGGAAGAATAATCCCCATTGTAAAGCCGGATTTTGAGATACGAGCTGTGCTGTTCTTGCCGAATACAACGGAATACCGGATATAATACCAACGAAGATTATTAATGAACCTCCGTTTCCGATACCTTTTTCTGTAATCAGTTCAGATAACCACATTACGAGGATTGATCCTGCTGTCAGTGATGTTATTGAACTTACATAGAACATTGCATGGTTTATTCCCGGCATTATTGCATTCTGTGCATGAGCTAAATACATCATAAATATAACAGATTGGAATACTGCCAAAACGACAGTAAACAATCTTGTATACTGTGATAATTTTCTTCTTCCTGCTTCACCTTCTTCTTTTTGCAGTTTTTCAAGTGACGGTATAACTACCGAAACTAACTGAATAATAATTGAAGAAGTGATATAAGGACCTATCCCCAAAGCGAAGATAGAAACTTTACCCAATGCACCGCCGGAGAACAAGTCCAAAAATCCGATAATGTTATTGCTGCTTGCAATGTTTGCAAAAGCGGCATTATTAATACCGTAGATAGGAAGCTGAACTCCGAATCTGAAGGCTGCAATCATGATTAAAGTAAAAATGATTTTACTTTTTAATCCTGAAGCATTCCACATTGACATTAAGTCAGCAGATGTCGGTAATTTTATACCCTGTGCCATTATACTAACTCAACCTTTCCGCCTGCAGCTTCAATTTTTTCTTTTGCTGATGGTGATACATAAGAAGCTTTTACTGTAACAGCTTTTTTGATTTCGCCGTTACCCAAAACTCTTAAAGCATCGCTTGCCGGATGAGCTTTTTTCATTTCTTTAAGAACTTCAAGAGAAACTTCTTTAAGTTTTAAAGCATCTAATCTTCCGACATTGATTTCTTCATATTTCAAAGGATTGATTAATTGGAATCCTTTTAATTTCGGTAATCTTCTGTATGATGGCATCTGACCGCCTTCGAAACCTCTTTTAGCTGAGCTTCCTGAACGTTGTCCTTCACCGTTGTTACCACGGCATGAAGTTTTACCGTGACCTGATGAACGGCCTCTGCCAACTCTTTTTGATTTTGATACTGAACCTTTTGCAGGTTTTAAATCTTCAAGTGTTATTGTTTTATCTGACATAATATTTATCCTCTTTCTGTTATTCAACTATTTCTACCATGTGGGCAATTTTATTAGCCATACCCTTGATAGTTTCGCTATTTGAGTGCTCAACAACCTGGTTTAATTTTTTAAATCCCATTGCTGTAGCTATTTTAACCTGTGCCTTTGACGCACCTATTAAACTTCTTACGAGTTTAAATTTTATTTTAGCAGTTTCTTTTTTAGCCATTTTATTTTCCTTTTCTGTATTATTGTTGTTAATTTACAAAATTGTATTACTCTGTTGTCCGATTAATTTAATAATTCAGACATTGTTAAACCACGCTTAGCAGCAACTTCTTTGAATGGTTTTAAAGATTTTAAAGCTTCAATAGTTGCATTAGCTGCGTTAAGCGGAGATTTTGAACCTAAAGATTTAGAAAGAATGTTTTCTATACCTGCAAGTTCCAAAACTGAACGAACCGCACCACCTGCGATAATTCCTGTACCTTGTGATGCAGGTCTTAACATAACTGCACCGGCACCTGATCTTCCTGTAATCGGGTGAGGAATTGTAGTTTTGAATATAGGAACGTTGATAAGTCTCTTTCTTCCGTCAGCGATTGCTTTCTGGATAGCGATGATAACTTCAGATGCTTTAGCACAACCTATACCAACCTGTCCTTTTTGGTTACCAACGATAACAACAGCTCTGAAACTTAATTTCTTACCGCCCTTAACAACTTTGGTAACACGTCTTACCTGAACAACCTGTTCTTTCCATTCAGACTGAGGAGCCTGTTCTGTAGTTTCTATTTTTTTTCTTCTTGAACGAGATTTCTTTGCAGGAAGAGTTGTAACTGTCATTTCTTCAGATTCAGTATTTTCTTCTGCTGCATCTTCAGTTTCTTCTGCAACTTCTTCAATAACTTCTTCTGAAATCTCATCTAACATTTCGTCTTCTAATTTTTTCTTAGCCATATTTTACCTTTCTTACTTGATAATACTTTTTTAGCCTTTAAATTTATTTTTCTGAATACATCAAAAACAAAGCAGTTACGCTTATTTGAAAAAATATTCAGATGTTGGGATTTCTGACAAGTATTATGTTAGTACAGACAAAAAATAATTGCAAGCATTAGTTTTAATATTAGAGATTTCTAATGCAATAATCATAAATAATTTTTGATGCCTGCTGAATATAAGTTACTGCCTGTGGTGAATTATGCGGGCGTTTTACCATTATGACAACGGCATATCTGTTTCCGTTTGACATATGAACGATACCGGCATCACCTAACATTGAACCTATATCTCCTGTTTTATGAACAAAAGGTGTTCCTTCTGGCAAACCTTTCGGAATTAATCCGTTGTTTTTGATATGTGACATATAATCATAAATGTAACTTCTTGAATTTACGTTTAAGAAGGCAGGGTTATCAAGGTTACATAAAATCTTAGCAATATCTCTTGCACTTGTGGTATTTGTTCCTGATAAATCCGGTAACCATGTTTTTATGTAGGTGTTTTGGAGTCCCCATTTTCTGATATCCGCATTAACCGAATTCATTGAGCCGAGTTTTGCAATCAGCATATTAGTAGCGGTATTATCAGAATTTTGCATCATAACTTTTGCCAAATTATCTACCGTGTATTTTGTTCCCGCAGGCTGATACTGCATTTGACCTGAACCTGACGAACGATAGTATTCAGTGAGAGTCATATCGTCATAGAGGTTTGTAGCCTCAATTTCGGTATTTTTAAATAAACTTACAAGAACAGGAAGTTTAATAATACTTGCTGCAGGGTATGGAGTTTCTGCGTTGAGATCCATATATCTTCCTGAATTAAAATCCCAGACAAATATACTTGGAGAAAGAGATTTGTAATTATTCCCCAAAGCCTGAAGTTTTTGTTTTAAGTCATACATTACATCTGTCAGGTATAAGTCACTCATTCCCTGACTTGTTTTTTTTATATTCTTTTTTACGAAGTATCTGCTGCCTAAATAATTTTCATTTTCGAGATAGTTAGAAGTAGGGAACATAATACTTCTTGTGTTCTCAGCGTAATCATAACGATAATTATTGTTTGCCGGATATGATGGAGTATTTGTTGTCATAGGAACGATCCTGTCGGTTATAAGCGGCATTGTTATATTTTTTAAGCCGAATGGCATGATGTACATCGCATAAGAAACAAGTAACGGCAAAGTTACAAATAATGCGACAAATCTTTTAAGCCCGTTTGGTTTCTTTTTTACAACCTTACGTTTGGGTAAAGGCTTTACTCTTCTCGTTCCTCTTCCCCCGGGCTGAACTACATATTCATAACTGTCGTATTTATAAGCGTACAATGAATGGACTCCTAACAAACTCCATATTTATAATACCAATTTTCGCTAAATACCGAATACTCCAAATAGTTGAAATTTAGCGTTTTTAAATACTTCTTGCAATTTAAAAAAATTCATGTCATAATTGCATTACTAAATGTTGGGGTTTCTCTGCGTTAGTTCGTATTAAGTTAAATTTTAAACCCAAAGGATAAGAAAACTCGTTTATGAGTGAAAGTCAGTTTAATTTTAAGTATTTAAAAGAGGTTGCTTCCCCGGGTAGTTGGCGGAGAGGTTACGAGTATTATCAAAAAGATATGATACTCGAAAGTAAGGCTGACAAAAATTTCTATATTGCAAAAGTAAAAGGAAATTTTCAGGATGCATACAGAACTGATTTAATATTTAAAAAGAACAAAGTTGAAGCAAGATGCAGCTGCCCTTTAAAAGAAGAATGGTGTAAACATTCTGTTGCGGTTGCAATGAAGGCTATTTCTGAAAATGCTTACGAAAAGTGGCTTAACGAAAAATATAATGCAGGTTATACATTTGATGATGAAGATACAGGCTTTATTGAAAATCCGGTAGGTGATTTTATTTTTCACTTTAACCCCAAAAGAAAGCAAAATTTCTTTTCTATACTTGTAAGAAGCAGAGAAAAGGATAAAGTTGTAAGAACAATTGAAAATCATTTGAAAAATCTTATAAAATTGCAGGCAGAAGATCCGAACTTCAAACTGAACGATATTCAGAAAAATGAAGTAGAAATCTTTCAGTTGCTTCTGAGTATAGCAAGAGCTGATAAAAAAGCAGGATGGTATGATATTCCGCTTACAAAATTCGGGCAGATGTTTCCTCTGTTAGCAAAAGCGGAAGAAGTTTTGGATGAAAAGACAAAACAGAGAATTAAGTTTGCCGATAAAGAATGGAATTTATCACTTAATGTCAGTGCTGCTCAGGGTGGAGCGCTGACTTTGGCTCTTCAGTGGTCCCGTCCGGATAAAGACGAGATTTACCCCTTTGAAGAAGTTAAGTATTTTTCAAGACAGTTAAAATGGGCAAGATATAAGAATGTAATCTTCCCAATTCCTATTGCAATGAACGAGTTACCGCAAAATCTTATTAAATCTTCTTTTGTCGATTTAAAAGATTCAGAAGGTGCTAAATTTGTATATGAGGATTTGCCAAAGATAAAAGAACTTATCCCTGTTGAAATGGCTCCGCAGATTAGTAAGCTGCTTCTTGAAAACAGACCGCCAGTTAATGTCGTAACACTTGGTATTGATTATGACCAGTCTTTGAAAGCATCTTTGGAATTTGAATATGACGGAGTCAGAGTCCCTTATACAAAGGGTGCGGATAAATCTCCTTATGTTACTGTTACAAAACCTGATGAAGATATTATTTACTGGGTTAAAAGAGATTATGAGCTTGAACAGCAGGCTTATCAGATGCTTTTGGCATGTAAATTCGTTCCTATGCAGACAAATAACCTTGCATTGGAAAAAGAAAACGCAATTGATTTTTATAATTACTATATTAAACAGGCCGGAGATAACTGGAAATTTGTTGAAAAAGACGATATGTCATTCTTTAAGTTAATGGATGACCCGTTCAGAATGTGTGCAAAGATTGATTTCTGCAACACAAATAAAGACAGTTTTGAAATTCAGTTATACGGTCAGGCAGGGGATAATATAATTAACTTTGATGAAATTTATGAAACTATCCAAAACGGCGAAAAATATAGTCGTGTCAGAAGTTTAGGTTTTGTTGAATACCCTGCGCAGAATATTTATCAGATGATGAGATCGTTTAACTCATTTGATGCATACAGAAACGATGAAAATAAGTTTATTGTCAAAACTTACCGTGCAGGTTTGATTTCTGAATTAAAGAATCAGGGCTTTGAACTTGTCTTCTCTCCTGAATTTGAAAAATTCTGGCAGCAAATATCTACTTTCTCTACAGAAGAAGGTACTGATTTACCCGATGGTGTAAATGCAGAGTTCAGAGAATATCAGATAAAAGGTTTCCACTGGTTGTGGTTTATGTACCAATACGGTTTGAACGGTATCTTGGCTGATGATATGGGGCTTGGAAAAACATTACAGGCTCTGAGTTTATTGAAAAAGGCAAAAGATGTAGACGGCCCTGCGCCCACGTTGGTTGTTTGTCCTACTACTGTTGTATTTAACTGGGAAAACGAAATTCAGAAATTTACTCCCGATTTAACTTGTTTAAAAATAACTGGTGCTGACAGAATAGGTTTATTCAAGGAAATACCTAATTACGATATTGTCATAACGAGTTATGCACTTGTAAGACGTGATATTGCAAAATTCAGAAAGCACAATTTCAGATATATTATTCTTGATGAGTCTCAGAATATCAAGAATGCACTTTCTCAGACTGCACAGGCTGTTAAAACATTAGTCGGGGAACACAGGCTTGCACTTTCAGGGACGCCTATTGAAAACAAACTTGAAGAATTGTGGTCAGTGTTTGACTTCTTAATGCCGGGCTTCCTGTTCAGTATTTCGGAATTTAATTTTAGATATGTAAATCCGATTATGGAAAGAGCTGATAAAACGGTTGAAAAACGTTTGAAACTTCAAATCTTCCCATTCATCTTAAGACGTATGAAAAGAGATGTTGCAAAAGACCTGCCTGATAAAGTTGAAAACATGGCATATTGCGAATTAACTGATGAACAGAGAGACTTCTATCTTGATGTCCTTGACAGTACGAAGGAAGAACTGTTCAAGAGTATTGAAATGAACGGTCTTGAAAAAAGCAGAATGTCTATATTCTCAGCACTGTTGCGTTTAAGACAAATTTGCTGTCACCCGAGATTGTACGATAAAGAAAGCGTTAAGGGTGTAATGAAATCGGGTAAATTTGAATATCTGAAAGGCATGCTGGAACAGATTTTTGAAGAAAAACACAGAGTTCTTTTGTTCAGTCAGTTTGTAGATATGCTCGATATTATAAAGGATTGGTTAGACAGAGAAGGAATTCCTTATGAATACCTGACGGGTAAGACAAAAGACAGACAATCTGCCGTTGAAAATTTTAATTCAAATCCGAATATAAAGATATTCCTGATAAGTTTGAAAGCCGGCGGTACTGGGTTGAACTTAACAGGCGCAGATTATGTAATACACTATGACCCGTGGTGGAATCCGGCTGTTGAAGATCAGGCAACAGACAGAGCATATCGTATCGGGCAGACTAAGAAAGTGTTTGTTTACAGATTGATTACAAAAAATACTGTTGAAGAAAAAATCCAGAAATTGAAAACCAAAAAGAGAAATCTTGTTGACAGTGTAATTTCAATTGACAGAAACATTACAAAATCTCTTACTATGGAAGATATTAAAGAAATCTTCTCTGTTGATTAATTTTTATACATATTTAGCCTTAATCTCTGTTTTTGTTGTATGATAAATAGAGAGGTGCTTATGAGAATTGAGGCAAAAAATTTAGTAAAAATATACGGGGACAGAAGTGTTGTAAATGATGTTTCCTTTGAAGTTAATAAGGGAGAGGTTGTTTGTTTGTTAGGACCTAATGGTGCGGGGAAAACAACAACATTTTATATGGTTGTAGGTTTGGTAAAGCCAAACAAAGGGAATATTTATCTTAACGGTGAAGATATATCTTCATGGCCTATGAATGTGAGAGCACAATCTGGTATTGGATATTTGCCTCAGGAAACTTCTATTTTTCGTAAATTAAACGTTGAAGATAATATAAAACTTGTTCTTCAGATGAATAATAAGCTTACGGTTGATGAAAAGAGAAGAAAACTTGAAGAATTACTTGATGAATTTGGAATGACAAGATTAAGAGGGTATCCGTCAGTATCTTTATCAGGCGGGGAAAGAAGAAGAGTTGAATTGGCAAGGGCACTTGCAGCAAGTCCTGATTTTATTTTGTTAGACGAACCTTTTACAGGGATTGATCCTATTGCTATAGGGGATATTAAAGAAAATATCAGACGCTTATCAGAAGATAAGGGGTTAGGGGTTTTGATTACAGACCACAACCCAAAGGCTACGTTATCAATTACAGACAGAGCCTACGTTATTTTTGACGGTAAAATTAAAATCCAGGGTAAAAGCGAAGAAGTTGCTGTAAATCCGGTTGCAAAAGAATTTTATTTAGGAAAGGATTTTCAGCTTTGATAAAAATATACGATAAATATATTTTCAAACAGGTTTTGCTGACGACATTTGTTGCTATTCTGCTTTTTACGGTTGTATGGATTGCACCGGAAATGCTCCTGAATACAATTAAGAAAACGCTTGCGGGTTTATATACTGTTAAGATGGCTATTCTTGTAATTTTGTACGAATTGCCCAAAATCCTCGGTAAGGCGCTTCCTGTGGGTTTGTTATTAGGAACTATTTTTACTTTTGATAAACTCAGTAAAGATTCGGAACTTACTATTTTCAGAGCTGTAGGGATGTCGTTTAAAAGAATAATAGCACCTGTTATTGTGCTTAGTGTAATTATTACCGTATTTTGTTTTGTAGTATATGACAGACTTATTCCGTATGCCTGTGCTCAAAATGAAAAAATACATGGCGGTGCTGAGGCAATTCAGTATATTTATACACAAAAGGATGAACATGATTATCCGCAAAAAACTATAATTGTTTCAAGATTTTCCAAAGATAAAATGAAAAATGTTATTGTTTTGGATTTTTCTAATAAAGTTTACAAGGATTTGCATGGCTTAAACAGAATTTATGTTGCGAACAACGGCCGTTATGAAAATAAAAAGTGGATACTTTCAGATATTAAGGTTTTCAATATGTATAACGATGAAATGTTTGAGAGTATTTCATCAATTGACGAAATGCCTATATTAGAAGGAGAAGAGGGTGAAGAAGCGTATATTTTGCTTACTTATTCAACTAAACGCGACAGAGAGATTACAAATAAAGATTTAAGACATTACATAAAACTTTTGAAGAAAAACCAGTTGGAAGAAGAATACAGATTTATGCTAAATAAATACTATCAGCGTTTCTTACATCCGTGCGTATGTATTTTGTTTGCAATAATGGGCTGTCTGCTTGGTTTTAGCAAGCCAAGGGAACAAAGGTTGATAGGTTTTACAATTGCAATAGGTTGTATTTTCCTCTATTACATTACTCTGCCATTCTTTGATTTACTTGCAGAGAAGAATGTTTTACCGCCTATTATAACGGCATCTTTCCCGCTTATTGCCTTTTTGTCTTGTATAATAGCTTTTTATAAAACGAAGGAATTATGATAAAAAAAATATTTATATTACTTATTACTGTAATGTGTTCTTTTAATGTTTCTTTTGCAAGAGATATTGATGTAACTTATGATAACGGTATTTATCATATTGTGTTAAAGGGTGAAAGAATAAAAAAGAAGATAAGGTTTGTTGCATCGCCTACGCTTATCACAAACAGAGATGCGCACAGATATTTTCGTTCGAAACTTACTATAAATACAGGTTTTTTTGATCCCAAAAACCAAAAAACAATATCGTATATAGTGACAAAAGGACAGCCGGCAGCAGATCCTTATTATAATGAGAATATCTTTTTAAATCCTGTTTTGAGAAATAATCTCGATAAGATTATGAACCGTTCGGAATTCAGAGTGATTAACTGTAACGGCAGATACAGTTATGATATTGTTCCTCACAATACCTCTCACGATATAAGTTGTTTTATTGAAAATTCAGCTCAGGGCGGGCCGATGTTAGTTCCTGATTTGCGGCTTGAGGAAGAATTTTTTATAGTAAAAGACGGGGATAAGGTCGTAAGGGAATCGGCATCTGTTCTGCATAAGACTGCAAGAACGCTTATCGGGATAAAAAATAATGAGGCTCATATTTTAATTATTACCGAAAAAAATCCTATGACTATATATGAGGCAGCAGATTTATGTAAATCGTTGGGGTTAGAAAAAGCAATGGCCTTTGATGGCGGTAGTTCAACATCTTTAAATTATAAGAAAATTCAGGTCGTTTTAGGACAAACGGTTACAAAGGGTAATGATGATTACACAAAAGACAGCGGCAGACTTTTAAAATCGTTTATGGTTGTAAAATAGTTATAAAACAATGGCCAAAATCATTAAAATAAATGCCCCGACCTGCATAGCAGTCGACAGCCCCTGTTGGAATTTGTTGTTATCGTAACCTGAGGCCTGTCTTTGAGCCTTTTTTATGCTTTTTATTCTTTTTTTACGCTGAGACATTGTTTCGTTATCAAAAGTTCGGTTGAAATAGTAAATTTCATCTTTTTCGATATCATTTTTAGGTGCTGAATAATAATTGTAATCAGGATTATCAAAGGAATTTGCAAGACCATTACTTTTGGGGTAATCGTTGTACTCTTCTTCCTGATACTCATAGTTCATATCATCTATTCTTGTACCTAAAATGTCTTTTCTGAGTCGTTCTACTCGATCTGAAAAACTATCCTTTTCGTATGTTTGGCTGAAAGAAAATTTTTCTAACGATGCAAGTCTTGTATTTATATCTTTATCTGAAAATTTCTTTTTAAAAACTTTTTCTTCAATCTCGTCTATTACGGGATAGTTTACTTTTTCCTGCAGTTCAATAATTTCATCTTCTTCCGCAAAGGTGTCGAATTTCGGTTCTATTTCGTTTCCTATTTCATCAGCGGATAAATCATCAAAAATTCGTTGCGTACGTTTTAAATTACTGTCATTAAACGTTTTCCCGTAAATGCTTTTTTCGAGTCTTGCAAGTCTTTCGGAATCATTTTGTCCTGTGTATTCAATTCCAAACAGGCTGTTTTCAATTTTAGAAAGAGTGTTATTTGCATATGAGGGCAGGTTTAAAAATAAAACCATAAGTATAATTGCATAGATTATATGTTTCATTTTTCCCCCTTTAATAAACAAAGTTTAACTTTGCCTATTAAAGTTTTGAATTGAACAAATCAATTATTGTTCAATTTTTAATTCAGTAATATTCGGGTAGGTAAATGAGACTAATATTCAATGCCTTTTCTGGCAGTAATTCCGGATTCCCAATAATGTTTGACCGGCATTATTTTTGAAACAAGATTTGCAATTTCTATAATTTTGGGATCAGCATCACGACCTGTAAGTACGATTTCCAAGCGTTCCGGTTTTGCTTTCAAAACTTCAACAACTTCGTCAATATCTATTATGCCGAGAGAAGTTACTATATTGAGTTCGTCTAAAATAATCAGGTTATAAGTATTTTTTTTGATTGCCCTTTTGGCAAGGTCCCAGCCTTGTTTGATAATTCTTTCATCTTCTTCTGTTTTGTTATCTGAATATATGATACGGTCAAGTCCTGCCTGTACTATTGTTAAATTTCTCGTGATTTTTGGAGATAAGTTTCTGAAAGAATTGAGTTCTCCATAATTATCTCCTCCTTTTGTAAACATTATGAGTAAGACTTTCCAATCTCTCCCGAGTGCACGCATTGCAAGTCCCAATGATGCAGTAGTTTTACCTTTGCCATCACCTGTGTAAACCTGAATATAGCCGTGTTCTTCCCAGTCCGGATTGTATAAATTGTCTGTTGGATTCATAACAGATTTTATTATATATTAAACTTATGGAAAATAAAATAATCATAAGACGTAAAGTTAAAGATTTAAGAAAAAATATGGATATTCCTAATATATCCTCGCAAATTATTGAGAATATAATTAGTCTTGATTTGTATAAACGAGCAAAAAATATAATGCTCTTTTATCCCCTAAAATATGAAATAAATTTGCTTAAGCTGATGGAACAATCTCCTGACAAAAGTTTTTATTTACCCCGAATGAAAGAAAATAATTTGGAATGTTGTAGTTATAATCCGACAGATGAACTTGTGTGTTCAAAATATCAGATTTTTGAACCAAAAACCGTAGCCTGTGACAAAAACGATATTGACATAGTTTTTGTACCTGCGCTTTGTGCAGATAAAAATTTTAACCGTTTGGGATATGGTGGCGGTTTTTATGACCGGTTTCTTTCCGATTATAAAAATATAAAAATCTGCCCCTGCATAAATGAATTTTTATTTGATGAAATCCCATCAGAAGAATATGATATAAAAATGGATTTAATAGTTACGGAAAATGATGTTTTAAAAAAATAAGCAAAAAAAAACCTCTTGAACAGAGGCGTTTTTAAAAGGTACACACACACTTATAAAATTATCTACACTTTATTTTCTTACTACACTTATTTATTTACAGAATCAATACTACTTTTTTATTATGACAGACCGAATTTTGGAACTTCGTCTTTAACATCTTCCGCTAATGCTTTATCAATTGACTGAAGCTGTGCTTTAATTTCTTCAAGTTGAGTTTCTGCCATAGTTTTTGATCTGGAAATTTGTTTTTCTTTCTGATTTAACAAAAGAGTTTCCTGTTTTTTGAATTCATCCAATGCCTGAGCGTGGAATGTTTGATATATTTGATTTATTCTCATTTGTTGTTCTTGAGGTGACATTCCTGAAGTCATAAATGAATTCAAAGCTCCGGAATTTTGAAGTAATGCGAATTTTTCATTAGCACTCATTGTTGCATATGCTCCGGAGGTTTGTACATAATTCATTCCTCTGCCGAATACGCTGTTAGGTAATGAAATCAAGTTGGATGCTGAAACACCGCCTTCGGAAATTGCTGCTGCGTATGCTTGGTGATCTAACAATTCGTCACTGATTTGCAACAATTTGAGTTCTAAATCATGTTTCTGACTTTGTAAAGATAATTTTCTTTGAAATAAAACTGAAACACCCATTTTAAACCTACCTAACTTATATTATTTTTTAATACTAACCTTTTTATCAGTTTTAAGATTTTATGTTTGTGTGACCTAACCTTAACCTTACACTATGATAAAGTTTTTTTGTTTTTAAAAATTGCCTTTTTGGTTGTTAATTGTTAAGTTTTGTAAAGTTATGATGTTTAAAAAATAAGGACAAAAGACAATAGAAACAGGCGTTTTAACGAATTTAAAAAGAGCGAAAATTGTTAACAATTTTCGCTCTTTTAGGTTTAGTTATTAAATTTTAAGCAACGAAATCGGCTTTATGCAGACGTCCGAAATTAACGGAATTATCCATTGCATTTCCTAATTTACGGCCAAGAACAACAATTAAAGAGGCACCTGCGATAATAATACCAGCTGCAGCCCAGCCCGGATTTAATTTGGGGTTCTTTGCTATTTTTGAAACAAAGTTTTTGGAAACATCCTGCACTTTTTCTGATGATGCCAGCAGACCGGCGCCTGTTAAACCTAATACGGTTCCGGCAGTTTTGCCGGTAGTCGTTTCAGTGTAAAAGTTTCCCTTAGATGTTTGTTTCAGTTTTGCATTAAAGCCATTAAAAGAATTTACCTTTTGTACTATCATATAGCACTCCTTTAAAACCTTTTAATTTTTTGTACCTGTATTAACCATTAACTAACTTTTGCAGATATCTTTATTATAACACAAATTTGAAAAATTCAACCCCTAAATATCATCCTTTTACTTGATTTAAAAAATAAAAACATAAATTAGAATAAGTGTGTTATTCATAGTCGGGAGGTTGTGATTTGAGTAAAGTTAATATAAAACCTGTTATCAGGGAAGAAAAACCGGAATTAAAACTTGTAGATAAGAGAGCGATTAAAACTACATCTTACAGTGATATTAATCTAAAGGAATGGAGAAATTACGGTCATATATTAACAGATACTCTATGGACTTTCCCGGAAAGATTAAAAACCGGTGGTCATACAAATGAGTACCATGGCAATTATATTCCTCAGATTGCCCAGCAGGTTTATGAAAGATTTACAAAAGAAAATGATATTGTTTTAGATTTATTCTTTGGTTCGGGTACGTCAGGTATTGAAGCAATAAATATGAACAGAAGATGTATAGGTGTTGAGCTGAAAGAAGATCTTGCGGAAGAAGTATCAGAAAAGTTTACTCCAAAACAGTTAGTTACTGATGTTAATATTATATGTGCCGATTCAGCCTCAGAACTTGCGAAAGAAAAAATAAAGGCAAGACTTGATATTATGGGCAGAAAGAAAGCGCAATTGCTTATTTTACATCCGCCATATGATGATATTATTAAGTTTTCAGATAAAAAAGAAGATTTATCGAATTGCTCAAGTACGGAAGAATTTTATAAGTTATTTAAAAAGGTTGCTCAAAATGGTTACGATATGCTTGATAGCGGAAGATTTGCCGTATTGATTATCGGTGATAAATATGCAAATTCAAGATGTATTCCGCTTGGTTTTGGCTGTATGTCTGCAATGGAAGAGATTGGATTTATTAATAAAGCGATTATTGTAAAAGATATTCAGGGAAATGAAAGAGCCAAAGGCAAAAAGGCAAATCTATGGAGATATCGTTCTTTGGCAGGTGGTTTTTATGTATTCAAACATGAATATGTAATGATTTTCAGAAAACCTTAAATTAAAAGGTCTGTTTTTATAGTTCCTACGCCTTTACCGCTTAATGTTTTGATTGTGCGGTCGTAAGGAATATCGGCCCATCCGAGTCTTTTGAGTGTTTCATAAACTACGATTTTTCGTGCGTTTTCTGAACAATCATTAATTTTGACGATAAATGCATCTTTTTCTTTGAGGTTTACAACCGCACAAAGCCCGCCTGCACCGACTTTTGCGATTAGGTTATTATTCCCGTTTTCGATTACAATTGTATCTAACCGATTTTCGCCTCCTGCGAGTTTTGGAAATTTTAAAATTGCATTTTTAATCTGTTCATATTTCGGATTTGTAAAAAGATTTATATATCCTGTTACTATATTTTTTAACGGCATTGAAAAAATAGGAACTCCGCATCCGTCAGCTGTAATCGGATAATTTTTTACATCTGTTTCGCATAATTGGTTTATGAGGTTTGCTGTTTCCTGTTGTACCGGGTGTGTTAATTCATCGTAAGTGTTTAAGTCCCAATTGTTTAATTTTGTAATAGAAAGAAACATTAAATGTTTCCCTGAGCAGTTGTTGTGAAGAACTGTCGGTTCCTGATGCATATCTTCTAATTTTTTTCTCATTTTTTCGGATAGAGGGGGATGTATTCCGCATTTTATATTATTAATATTTAATCCTGTTTTTTTAAGGATCGAATTTGCAACATTCAGGTGTTCTTCGTCTCCGGTATGTGAAGCACAACAAAGGGCAATTTCTTCGGGCGTAAAATTATATTTGTTTATTGCATTATATATTATTAATAATACAGATTGTAATGGTTTTGCGCATGACCTTAAATAAAAGGGTTCTGTTGTTTTGTTTTTTGATAAAAAACCTTTAGAAAAAGAATAAACGTATCCGTCATGTTCTTCTTCTCTTAACCCGTCTCTTATATATGTCAGAAGCATTTTATTTACCTGTTGTTTCTTTGTTATTCATGCAGTATGTCAAAAGCTGATTAAGTTTTTTCTTTAAGATTTCATTTTCTTCTTTTAGCATTGCCAAATCTGCCTCTGTGTTAGGATTGGAATGAGACGGAAAATCAGAAACTGTATTTATATCTATAAAAAATCTTTTAGTTGCTTCAGCTTTTAACAGAAAAATACTTTTAATATCTTTTTCTTCAATATAGCCTTTTTGTATAAGCAATTCAGCAAACATTAAGTGCATGCCTGATTGGACAAGATTTTTTTGAATATCAATAATTTCTGATATTTGTTCGTCTGTAATTTTCCCGCTGTGAAGAAAATATTCTCCGATTCTGTATTTGCCGGCTAAGAAGCCTGCCATTGCTTTAATTTTTGGAGAAATTTGCTTTGCTATAAAACCTTGTTCTGTTGAAAATATTAAGAACTTGGCAACTTCTTCTATTGTAAAAAATTTATTTACGGAAATTTCCATTAAAGATAAATTGTTTTCGCAGCATTCTAAAAAACTATATATATTTTGGTCAAACCCCATGTTTCTTATGTTAAGTTCTTCTTTGCCTTTGCTTGTTAATTTCGGTTTGTATGTATAAAAATTTTCTTCATTCGGTTCAAAGAGTGAAGATTCGGGTAT
>JAFRHR010000034.1 GCA_017433195.1 bacterium | reverse complement strand
TTTCCGACATCGGCGATTTACACGTTTTTTATCGTACTGACGGAACTATTATCAGCATTGGCGATATGAGAGTAAGTTATTCAGACGGAAGAATTTCCGACATCGGCGATTAAAACTACAAATTTTTCGTCAATACATTTTAATTTAGTTTTTACTATTTCTTTTGATCCGATAATTTCGTGTTCGCTCTCTGTTATTAAATAAGTCCCATTTATTCCAATAGTTTCAAGGTTAATTTTAGTTTTAACCCCTTTATGAATGTTGCAAACATTCCCTCACCTTTGAGTAACAACCTACAACTCATTGATAAAAGTTTCCCTCTCCTAACAGGAGAGGGTTAGGGTGAGGTGTCAATCTTTACTCCCTCGCCCATCGGGAGAGGGTTGGGGTGAGGGGGCAATCCCGCTTTTGTTCCTTCTCCTTGAGGGGAAAGTTAGGGTGAGGTTTCAATCTCTCCCTCCCTATTGAGGGAGGGCTGGGGTGGGTATCAATTTGTCATCCTGAACTCGCGGATTTACGTACGGATGAAACGAAGTGTAATCCGGATAGCGAATGTCGAAGTGAACACTGACGTAGTCAAGCGAACGACAGACATGAGCGTGGAGTAAATCCAAGACAGAGGGTTAGGTGGGGGTGCCAATCAAACTTCCTCGCCCAACGGGAGAGGGTGCGGCAGCGGGTGTTGCGTAAGCAACATAGTCTGCCGAGGGTGAGGGAACAATCTCTTACATTTACCCCCCCCTACAAATTATACCCTGACGATTTAAGTGCAAGTTTAGCGTATGGTTCAAGACTATCCAAAATTGAAGACAGATTTTTGAAACTCGAAGAATTATCCAGGGAAGTAATTTTTCTGGAAGATTCGGTTGCGTTGCCTTTACTTGTATTTAGAGACTGATTTTGAATATCGGAGATGACGTTATAACCGAGCATATATGCATCCAGCAGATTATTAAGCACGTCAGCGGAATTACTTTGCGACTCTGATAATAATTGGGTTGAGTAATCGGCAACAGAATTTGCATTATTTTGTGCAAGTTTGTTAATCATGTCTGTTGCAGCACTTGACCGAATCATGTTGCGTTCGGTTAATGGATTTATGATGTCATTTTCAAGCGATTTTCTTGAATTTGCACTCAGAGTATTCATAAAACTGTTCAATTTTGCTTTATTCACATCAGAATTAAGAGACGGATATAAATAGTCATTTAACAGTTTTGTCATATTTGAATTTAAATAATTATAAACTGTATTCAAAGCAGTATTATTTTTAAGTCCGGCAATTGTGCCTGAATTATTTGTAGCGGCGCTTGCAAAAGGGTTTACTGTAGCAGTTGAGCCGTATTTAACATTTTTATTTGTTACAACAGAAGAAGTAGTAGGTTGAGAAGAACCGCCCATAAAAAATCTCCGAGGGGAAGTAATACTTCAATCCTGAACCGCCCCTGTACGGTTGGGATTGTAGGGAAGAAAAAACAAATTTTCGCCGAGTTTTTTAAATCCTGACTTTAATAAAACAAAGACAGCTGGTTTATTTTTGGAAAATGCATAAATATCACAGACAAAGCATTTCAGAGAGAAGTCAAAACATTTTAGCACTATTTGGTGAGATTTACGTCTTGCAAATGCGTTGCAGAACAATTTATCTGATTTTAGATAAAAGTAGATACAACCTATTAACCCCTGATTGTCATAAAAAGAGAAGAACATAGAATTTGATAAAACCGAATTAAAATCGGAAGAATCACTTATTTTTTCCTGATTTTTCAGATACATTGATTTGCAGGCATCATAATCAAACAACGGCATAAATTGAGTTGCGAAAAATATTTTGTTCAAGATTATGCTCCTGAAAATTTTGCTTTTATTTTATGAAACTCTATGTTTTTAATAGCAAACTCCTGACTTTGATTTTGCGTAAAGAATTGCATTTCAAGTATTTTAAAAGATGCAGGAGGCAAAGTTGCAACAGCATTAGCTTTATCCGGCGGATAGCAGTAAACCGAATCAAAATACCCGATATCCCAATACAAAACTTTATTCAGGAACTTTGTTTTTATATTTTTTATTTTTATTCTGTTAAAGATGTCATAATTTTTTATGTATTTTACAAAGAAATTATTTGAATAATTTATATCGAGTGAAACTTTCGGGGGATAATAGAGAATTTTAATCACATTATCCGTGCCAAAGTTAAGAGGGGAACAGTTATAAAAAGAGGGAATAAATACGTTATCAAAAGCATTACCGGTATATTCCCGATAAATTTTTTCACCGCCTGAATACAAAACAGAATTACAGACCACAAGACAATTAATTTTTTGACATTTTCTTTTAAGCCAAGTCTTACGAAAAGAATCATAGATAAGAATTGTTGAAAAATTGTTATCTGATGAGGGAAGGAGCCACCATATTTCATTTTTATCGCTTGTTACAACAGAGTGAGCAAATACCTTTTGTTTTAACGTCAGAGGGATATTAAAAAATTCTTCGTGCAAATCTTGTGCAATATTTTCCTGCAAAGACACATCACCTGTTGAAATTTCTTTAAAAGAGAATACTGCATTTTTGTTACTGTCATAGAAGAAAAGCTGAGTATTGTGTATAGCAAGAGCGTTCTTTCCGGAACAGCCCGCAGGAATTGATTTTGTCTGAGAAAAGGGGTAAGGAGACGAAATTATAACTGAAGAATTTTCAAAGAAAACCACTAAGGAATTCATAAACGGACATATTGCGGTTATGGGAGAAGAATACTCAATAAATCCGGCAGAAGTTATGATATCGGCATCGGAAGTTGCAAAATCATCAAAATCCTGTTGTACGGAATAGTGCAAAATGTTATTATCAAATATCCACAAACGCCCGCCAAAATTCACCATACCGGAGCCTTTTACGTTTCTGTTTTCAGAATCAACGGAGGTAAAAACAGATGCCGGCGAATTTAGAGACATATCTATTTTGACCAATTCAACACTATTTGAGAAAAGGAAAAGATCAGAATATCCTTGAGCATAATCGCAGGCAGATGCATTTCCTGTCACGGATAACGAATCAAGCAATAACGTCAAAGTATTAGCAGAGGGGGAAAAAGAATATATCTTGCCTTCAGTTTCTGATTCCGTATAAACGAAGAAATAGTTTTGCGAATTTTGCACACTTTGGAACATTGCAATAACTTTTTCCCCTGACGGAATAAGATTGCATACTGAAACATTACCCAACGCTGTTCTTATGCCTGTTCCGGAATTTATACCCGTATCAAACAACTCGACGTTTTGAAGATCGGATGCTGTGATTAGTTTATCGGAAAAAGAAGATTTTGAACGTGAAATACCTGAAAATTTATTACAAACCAAATAATCGTAATTCATAGAATGACCTTTTTATCAGTGTTAACGGATTTAGAATACTTGACCAGGAGCCTAAAAGCCTTTTCAAACTGTTCTTTGTAGCCGGAATAAATTTCATCTGATTTTGACGAAATCGAATACAGCATAGTTTTTGTTATTAAGGCATTTTTAAATAATGTATTCAGATAGTCAGGGATGTCGATTAAATCCTCCTCATTTTTTAATTCAAAAACAGGCGTCCCGTCAGATTTAACGGAATAAGCGAGGGTGAGGAAACTCATATCGACTTTGTAACGCTTATCAGGGATAGGATTTAGACAGATATAATTGTTTTTAAAATAAAATTTCTGAGGCAAATCCTCTTTATCTTCGTATTCTGACTCACTTAAAATAAGCCTTTCTCCGTTAAGAGAAATGTCAAACCCACTACTATCGGCCATAATTTGACCATAAGGAAGGGGATAGGATACAACATGCGGTCTTGTATAGAACGAATAATTTTTTAATCTGAACGGAAACGGGTACGATGCCCATAAATCTGATAGTGCCTTGTTTATTGAAGATACGAGGGCTTTATCAAAATCGGATTTATCTTCTATTTCGGAATCGAACATGGACCAGGCTTGTGCGGCTGCATCGTTATAAATATCAATAAATTTTAAAGCCATAAAAACTCCTTTATTCAATCATACCCTCTCCTTTTAGGAACGACCTGCGAGCAGAGGATGAAAGCGGCAGCGTATCCGTTTAATGCGAGCAGGTCAAGACAGAGGGTTAGGGTGAGGTTTCAATCTTTACTCCCTCGCCATCGTGAGAGGGTTGGGGTGAGGTTTCAATCT
>JAFRHR010000033.1 GCA_017433195.1 bacterium | reverse complement strand
CTTTACTCGAAGGAAAAATAGATTACTCTGTTCCTATTGATTACTCGGTTTTGGAAGAAAGTGAATTGGCTGCCGCGGCTAATAAAGATTATGTAAATGCAATAAATAAAATAGGCTCGGCGGAGGGTAAATCGAGTTTAGAATCTGCAAAAAGGTATTATAAGTTGCTCGGTGATATGTATCCGGATAATCTTAGTTATTGTGTAAAATTAGCAATACTATATGATATTGCAGGTGAAGACCGTTATGCAAAAGGATATTATTCAAAAGCGCTGAATATGAAAAGAAAACAGGCTTATCCTTTTTACGCTTTCGGAAATTATTATTATAAAAGAGAAATATACAGAAAAGCCTTAAAATACTATAAGCAGTCATATCAGTACGGTTTTTCAAATCATTATTACACTCTGAAAAATATGGCTGTAATATATGAAAAACTTGGTGATACAAAGGCTGCACTAAGGTATTTTAATATGCTGCTTGAACTAACACCGAACGATGAAGATCTGCAGGAAAAAATACGACTATTAGAGGACATCAACTCTCAAAATTTGTTGTACTATCAAAACAGTAGAATTCATTTTTCGGACTAATAAGGGATGAGAAAAAAACTTTTACTTCTTTTGATGTTACTTTTTGTGTGCGTAAAAGCTTATGCACACGATATTTACAGTCCTTATAATACAAAGAAAAATGAAATTATTTTTTCTCAGAATTTGCACTCTATTGATAGCATAAACCCGACATTAACTACTAACGCAAGCGGAAGTTATTATCCGGGTATGAGAGGAGCAAATCAGTTAATAATTTACACTCCGGAATACGGAAGAAAAACAAATACAAACGAATACGGATCAGAGGCCATAGTTGTTGACGGAACTGTTGTTGCTTTAAGCGGAGCAGATTCTCTGATTCCCGCAAACGGTATTGTCATAAGCGGGCATGGGACAGCAAAAATATGGATAAATGAAAACTTAATGGTCGGAACAAAGATAACTATTGATAAAAATAAAAAGATAGTTTCCTCTTATATTACATCCGAAAGTTTTTTGTATGGAGCAAAGGCGAAAGTAAGTGAAGTTTGTACCATAATGAACTATTATTCGCAGTATTTTGACGGTTATAATCCTCAAAAAGCAAACTATTATCTGAATAAGGCAAAAAAATACATTGAAAAAGCAGAAAAACATTCGTTTAATTCCCAAAAGTATGCGGCTTTGGCAATTAAAAACGCAAATAATGCTCTTGCAACAGTAATTCCTTATCAGGATGATGAATTAAAAGGAGTCTGGATTCGCCCGGAGAGTTCAAATCCTAAAGATATAGCAAAAATTTTGGACAGAATGGCATCTGTCGGAATAAACAATATATTTTTGGAAACGTATTTCCACGGATATACGATATATCCGAGCAAAGTAATGGCAAGTTACGGATTTACCCCGCAAAACCCTAAATTTAAAGGAGATGTTTTGGGTACATGGATAAAACTTGCGCACGCAAGAGGAATTAAGGTAAATATATGGTTTGAGACTTTTTATGTAGGGAATAAAAATCCTAAATATTACTCTCAGAGCATTTTGGGTGTAAAACCCGAATGGTCAAATTTACCGAAGCGCAGTTATAATTCGGAAAGCCCTGTTTCTTCGGCATCCGAACATAACGGATTTTTCTTAGATCCGGCAAATCCTGATGTTAAAAAGTTTTTGCTTGAACTTGTCGGTGAAATTATATGTCAGTACAAACCCGACGGCATTAATATGGATTATCTCAGAAATCCGCAGTGTATAAGCCCTAAAAATAACGGTCACGATCTTTCAAACTGGGGTTATACAAAATGTGCAAGGGATACATTTAAAGGAAATTACGGAGTTGATCCTGTTGATATAAAACCAAATACAGAGATGTGGGATAACTGGTCCAAATTCAGACAGGATAACGTAACAGATTTTGTAATTAAAGTTTCTGAGCTTGCAAAAGCAAACAATGTGTTATTTACGGCGGTTATTTTCCCTGATAGGTGTGCCGCTTTGCATACAAAACAACAGGATTGGAAAACATGGTTGCAGGAAGGCTACGTTGATGGGGTAACTCCGCTTCTTCTGACTTGCGATTCAAAAACGGCTGCTTCGCTTATGGAAGAAGTTTTGAGATGCAAACCTTATAATACAAAAATTTATTCTGGATTGTTTGTTACTTTTATGAACGGTGCGCCCGAAGATTTGCTGAGACAAATTCATGAAGCAAGAAAACTCAATACACACGGCATAATTTTCTTTGATTATGCGCATTTTGATAATAAATATGTAAACATACTAAAAGCAGGCGTGTTTAAAAAATAAAGGATAATATGAGCGATAATACAGAAAATCAAAATAATACAGAAGAAAATCCAAAAAGAAAATTTTTGGGAATATGGTTTTCATGCTGTAATGTTTACGGCAGACTTTATCCGAACAAACAGGGGACACATTATGTCGGCAGTTGTCCGAGGTGTCTCAGAAGATTGAGTGTAAGAATAGGAAATGATGGTACGAACAGGAGGTTTTTCCGTGCAGAATAATTTATTAAAAGACAGTGATTTATTAAAAGAACACGAGTTATTGGATATTTTCTACAATTTGGTTTCAATTCCTTCTCCCTCAAAAAAGGAGGATAATTTAATTGAATGGATAAAAGGATTTTGTCAGAAAGAGGGAATAAATTTCCGTCAGGATGCTTACGGAAACGTTTATCTGAAAGTTGAAGCTACTGATAATACAAAACAACCGTTTGCATTTTCTGCACATATGGACGTTGTCGGAGATAACTCTCCTGTTATCCCTAAACTCGACGGTGATTTTATTTATGTCGGCGACAGAACTCTTGGGGCTGACGATAAAGCAGGCGTTGCATGTTCTCTTCTTCTCGCAAAAAATATAAAAAATTCTTCACTCAAACACGGTGGTTTTGAAGCTATTTTTACAAGAGATGAAGAATCCGGTATGTCAGGAATTGACCACGTCGAATTTGATAAAATCAATTCAAAATATGTTATGGTGCTTGATGCCGATAAAATGGGACAACTTCAGATATCTGGTGCAGGTTACACAAAATTACAGATAACTGTTGAAGGACTTTTGGGCGGTCATTCCGGAATTGATATTCAGGATAAAGACAGACTCAATGCTATGAAGCTTATATCCGAACTCGTGTCAGAACTTCCGCAAGGTGTTTATTATGCCGACGAAAGCGGTGTTATAACTTCATGTAATGCAGGTGCTTTGGTTGCAGGCGGGGTAAAACCATCTAACGAATATGATATAAAAACATCAAAAACTTTTATTGATTCTTTAATCAATAATTCCGCAACAAACATAATTAATACTTATGCAAAATGTTCTTATTCAATAAGAAGTGCATCTGCTGAAAAAGAAGAAGAACTTAAAAATATATTTGTGAAAAAAGTAAATGAATTTAACGAAAAGTATAAAAATTTGGCAATCTCAAAAATTGAATTTATCCCCCACTTATTACCTTTTGAAAAAGCAAACGATGATTTGATAGCGAAACATCACACATTGGCATCAGAAAAAGCAGGTGTAAAAAATGAAATTTCGTCTTTCCATGCAGCTGCTGAAACCCATATTTACTGTCAGAAACTGAATGCAAACGGAGTTAAATTAATGCCGTTTTTATTAGGTACGGCTGATGTATACAATATGCACTCCGAAAGAGAAAGAGTTGACTACAAATCATTCTTAAAAGGTTATGAGGTAATAGAAAATCTGTTTTACAGTCTGAATTCGTAAAACTTATTTCTTCCATATTGTTTTTTAGTGCTAACATAGAAATATAGTTGGAAGAGAGAGAAAATGATTACATTTATTATTGGTTTATTGATACTTTTGGTTGGAAGTCTGTTGTATTCGGGCTATGTTGAAAAACAGTTTGTTCCAACGGATGCAGAGACGCCCGCCGTAAAATACAATGACGGAATGGACTTTATGCCGTTATCCGTCAGAAAAAATATGTTTATTCAGTTATTAAACATAGCCGGTATGGGACCTATTTTGGGTGCAATTCAGGGTGCATTGTTCGGTCCTGTTGCGTTTATAATAATTCCTTTAGGTGCGGTTATTTTTGGCGGTGTGCACGATTACTTTGCAGGTATGCTATCTGTCAGAAACAAGGGCGAACAGGTAGTTTCAATTGTAAGAGATTATTTGGGTAAACATATTGCATCAATTTATATATGGTTAGTAGGTGTTCTTTTATTATTGCTTACAACTGTTTTTGTTTTTACATCAGGTGATATTATTGCGGAAAGATTTTTCGGACAGAGCGACTTTTCGCTTTATAACCCTGTTGTGCTTTCAATATATTTAACAGTTTTAGGCTACTTTATTTTGGCAACTTTGTTCCCGATAGATAAAATAATCGGAAGATTTTATCCTTTTATTTCAATGCTGTTGCTTATAGGAACGGCACTTATCGTTATTGGATTTTTCACAAAAGGTGTTCATTTGCACGAACTCAATTTCGCTCAGATAAACGAACATCCTTTAAAACTTGCTATCCTTCCGATGTTTTTCATGACGGTTAGCTGCGGTTTGTTATCAGGATTTCACGCAACTCAGTCCACAATAATTTCAAGAACACTTAAAAGTGAATTTGAGGGTAAAAAGGTTTTCTACTTTATGATGATATTAGAAAGTCTTATTGCAATGATTTGGGCGGCTGCAGCAATGAGTGTTTATTCTGACGGAATTGTCCCTCAGCACATTGTCGGAACGGCAAACGTTGTAAATATTATTGCAGATAAATTTGTTCCTCTGCATTTGGCATTTATTGTAACAATAGCAGTTGTAATTCTTCCGATAACTTCAGGAGATACGGCAATGAGAAGTCTCCGAATGATTATAGCGGAAAAATTCAATCTTTCTCAGCAACCCGTAAAAAACAGACTTATAATTGTAATCCCCATGATTATAGTTTTAATGGCAGCTTTATACTGGGCAAAAGTTAAGGCTGAAAGTTTCGGACTTATCTGGAGATATTTTAATTTTTCAAATCAGCTGATTTCAATACCTGTTTTGCTTTCGGCAACAGTATTTTTGTATAAACAATCAAAGAACTTCTTTATTACTTTAATTCCCGGACTGTTTTATCTGTTTATAACCTTTGCGTTTATATTGGCATCAAATATCGGGTTCAATATGAATTTAGATACAGCAAGGTTAGTTTCTCTTGTTTTGGTTGTTATTGTAGCCGTTGCAATGTTTGTGAAAATGAAGAAAAATTTTTAAGTCATTATTTTTGTTCATAGTATAATCAGTCTATGAAGAAAAATATATTATTTATCTTATTTATTATTATTTTGACAGCAGCCGTTTCATTTCTGACTTTTTATAAAGTTAAAAAATTGGATGAGCCTGTAAAAATAACGTTCTGGACCTTACAGATGAATGATTATGCCGATTATTTTAATAAAATAATCACCAGATACGAGGCGAAAAATCCCAATGTAAAAGTTGAGTGGATAGATGTTCCGTTTTCTGAGGGAGAAAAGAGAACACTTGCTGCAGTTTTGACTGATAATCCGCCTGATCTTGTAAACTTAAATCCTGATTTTTCGGCAATTCTGGCACAGAAAGGTGTTTTAAAAGAAATTCCGGAAGACAGGTTAGAGGGCTTTAATAAAGAAATTCTGGACACTTCAAAGTTTGACGAAAAACTTTATATTGTTCCGTGGTATGCAACATCAGCCATCACAATTTATAATAAAAAACTTTTATCTGATGCGGAAATTATTCTTCCGGAAAAATATGACGATTTGTCAGGTGCCGCAAAAACGGTTAAAGAAAAAACAGGTAAATATATTACACTTATACCGCTAACAGAGAATGACACGACAGTGAAAATTTTAAATAAATATGGTTTGAATGATCCAAAAAATATAAAGTCAAAACAAGCTGTTAATTTGTTTGAAAAATTCAGAACTATGTATCAGGAAGAATTGCTACCCCCAGAAACAATTACACAGACTCACAGAGAAGCGCTTGAAAAATATATGTCCGGTGAAATTGTAATGCTTCAGGCAGGAGCAAATTTCCTTAATATGATAAGAGATAATGCTCCTGATGTGTTCAAAAATACCGAGGTATCTTATCAGATGAAAGGCAGTTTGGGACAGAATGATTTTTCATTGATGAATTTTGTAATTCCTTTGAAATCAAAAAATCCTGATGCTGCACTGGATTTTTGTCTGTTTTTGACAAACGATGAAAATCAAATTGAACTTGCAAGGATGACAAATATACTTGCAACACGTGACAATGTTTTGGAAAATGAATTTTATAATGACGATAAAGATTTAATATCAAAGGCACGCTCAATAAGTGCTAAACAACTTTTTAACTTAGAACCCGTTTTAAGACAAAATCAAAATCAAAAAGAAATAAATAACCTGATTAATACTGCTGTTCAGAGAATACTTTTGAATAAGGGTAAGGCCGAAGATATTCTAAATCAGGTATCAAAGACCTGGCAGAGACTCATAACAAAATAGTTTATAAGTTAACAGTGTATTTATAAACTTCATCACATCTGTTTTTAAGTTCGTATAACAGGTTGAAATCGAGTTCAGGAGGAATTTTTCCTTCCATACCACATTCTTTTATTGTAGGAAGTGCTGTGTCTTCTTTTCTGCAGTTTTTCCTTGCCGGTTCTTTTCTTCTCTGTTCGATGTAAGCACGTTTTGTATATTCTTCAAAATTATCTTTTATTTCAGGTGTAGAATTCAGATACTTCAAAAAGTATTCTGTAAACGGTTTGTAGGCAACGTTTCCGCGCTTTAAATCTTTGTTGCTTTTAAGTTTGTAGCAGGCATCTTCGACTTCTTTCAGTTTTGAAACATCATATCCTAAAATTTGAATTTCACCCAAATAATTGTCTTTGTTGGAAACGTATTTGTCAGGATTTGATAAATCTACGTTTATGTGGAGTCCTATATAACCTGTTTTTTTGTTACTTTTTAAAAGTTTAACTGAATCAACACCTGCGTGTTTATTGGTGTTTGCGGCTTTTCTCAGATTTTTTAAATCTGTGTCGCTGAAGTATTTTAAATTTTTATCAGAACTGTCGGGTTCATAACTTTCTATTGAAACTATTTTCAGATCTCCGTTATGGCAGGCTTCGGAAAGTCTTTCTATAATTTTTGTTGTATCTCTTTTGCTGAAATTATCCAGTACAAAACGTGCCCCTATTAAGTCGTTTATATTCTTTTTAATATCTTTTGCGCTGTTCGGGTTGAACGTGTTTTTTACATCGTGCAGAATTGAGTTTCCAAGTTTATCTGCGGTTTTTTCACGGATACTTTCGGGTGTTTTTGTCCTGAAATCGATGTGATGGATAGGAAGGTTTTTGTCCTCATCATTTGAAATTAAATCGCCAAAATACTTGTTTAATGTATCTTGAAAGTCATTTGCCGCATCTTTTGAGTTTTCGTAAATCGAATTACAAACCTCTTTGTTATCAAAAGCCGACATAAGTGTTCGGTTTAATTCTGTTGAACGCGTGAAGGATATTGTATCTCTCTCAAGCGGTTTGAGGTTAGGATAAGTCTGGCATGGCTGATAAAACTGCCTTGCTTTTGGCTGAGAATAATTAAAAGCACATTGTTTTATTGTGTTTAAAATTATCATGAAATATCCTTTCTCAGTAGAATAAAACCCGTAAAATTATTTTTTGCTAAAAACGACTCGAATTATAAATAATTTTTAACAAAAAAATAAAAATTTTACAAAAATAAAAAATAAGTACTAAAAAAGAGAGCTAAATTGCTCTCTTATATTAAAATTTGGGCCCGGAGCAAGCCGAGCAGAGGCACGAGCGAAGCGAGAGACGAACACGAGTCAACGGAAACGATGAGTTTTCGTTGCAAGTGTGAGCGTTACCGTTTAACGCGAGGCGCAGTATGCAAAGCTAAAAAATCCATTAAAAAAGAGAACCTAAATGGTTCTCTTTTGTTTAAAATTTGGGCCCGGAGAAGGACTCCGTTGGCGAACAGCAAAACAATTAAGTATTGTTTTGCGTTGCAAATAGAAAATAACATAGCAATAAAAAAGAGCCAATGGAGGGCGAACCCGTCGGGTGAGAATTTCTCCGGATACTAAAAAAGAGAGCTAAATTGCTCTCTTATATTAAAATTTGGGCCCGGAGGGATTCGAACCCGCGACCAAAGGATTATGAGTCCTCTGCGCTACCACTGCGCCACAGGCCCGTCCAAATTTTATATTATTAAATTTTCAGGTTATTTGGTTTTAGAAGT
>JAFRHR010000032.1 GCA_017433195.1 bacterium | reverse complement strand
TAATTATTCTGCTGCTTCTTCAGTTTTTGTTTCTTCTGTTTCTTCAATGCTTTCCTTGATTATTTCAGAAGCTGTAACAACAATATTTAATTCTGTTTTTACTTTTGAAGTTAACTTGATAAGCATTTTGTATTCACCGATTTTGTTTATCGGAGCATTCAATGAAACCATTTTTCTGTCTAATTCGATACCTGCTTTTTCTTTAAGTTCTTCACATAATTTCTTAGTAGTGATTGTACCGAATAACTTACCGCTTTCACCTGCTTTTGCAGATAATTCCAAAGTACCGATTTTTTCTATTTCTTTTGCTTTTTCCAAAGCTTCATTGTGTAATTTTTCCTGTTTAGCCTGTAATCTTGCCAAATTCTTTTCTCTGTTATCCATAGCACCTTTTGTTGCTAATTCTGCAAAGTTCTTTGGAAATAAAAAGTTTCTTGCATATCCGTCTTTTACATTTACGACATCGCCTGCTTCACCTACGTTTTGAACGTCTTTTTTTAAAATAACCTGCATTTTTATTCTCCTTAACTATTTCTTTTACCAGTGTAATAAGTTTATAATAAACAAAACAAAAAAAAAAGTCGATAGCAATTATAATTTTTGCGTTACTAATGCAAAAATATCGTTACATAAAACCAAAATAGTCAGTAAAATCAAGAAGATAAAACAAGCATTTGCAATATATTCGGTAACTTTTTCCGGCAAAGGTTTTCTTCTTATTTTTTCAATTATCAGAAACAGAAAATGTCCGCCGTCCAAAGCAGGTATCGGCAAGAAATTTATTATTGCCAAGTCAATGGATATAATTGCCGCAAGCAATATGCCATAAAATATTCCGTTATGAGAAATAACGTCACCGCCGACTTTTGTAACCGCAATTATTCCGTGTAATTCCTTCAATGGTATATTTCCCGTAAATATCTGTCCCAAACCATATACCATTAACTCTGTATTTTCATACAGATATTTGCAACTTTCTTTTACTGCCTGTGGCAAACTGTTTATTCTTTTTATAGTTTTGTTTTGATCAATTTTTATCCCCAAAGCCCCTGTAGATGTCGGGTATAATGAATCAATTTCATACAACCGGTCTTCTCTTTCAACCACCATATTTATCGGATGAACACTATCGGATAAGGCTTCCGCTAAATCCGCAAGAGTATGCTTTCCATCTGATACATAATACGTTGATCTGCCGATTTCATCTCTCAAACGAACAATATCTTCTGATATTCGATACTGATCATTTTTATAAAGTTTAGCACCTTTTGCCATATACTTATCAAGAATTATCGGTTTTTCGTTATTTTTTTCAGGCAATCTTATTACAGTATCTTTTATAATTTCTTCATCTTTTAAAAATGCAGGATTCAACGCTTTTAAAAGCTCATAATTTCTATCAACATCTTCAGCAGAAACATAGCCATCTTTATTTCTGCTCAATTTAACTATCGTAAGAAGAGTATATGAATTATTTATTGGAGTTCCGTTTATCGAAACAATTTTGTCTCCTTTTTGCAGCCCTGAATTCCATATAGCCTCATCCTCAGGAGCAACAATATCAGCAATTTTTATATCATAATTACCTGTCGGCAACTGTTTCCATACTAATGCGGTAAATATAACCAAAACAAATGCAATCAATATATTTGCAAGAACACCTGCTGACACAACTGCCATTCTCTGATAAATCGGTTTATTTACGAATCTGTCCTCCGAATCTGCGGGAAGATCACAGTCTTTTTCATCATCAGGGAAAGAAATATATCCGCCTAAAAGACATGCATGAACGAGTATTTTTACGTCTCCCCATTTAGTCTCATAAAGCGTAGGGCCGATTGGAAGTCCGAAGCCGAATCTTTCAACTTTCATTCCGAACATCTTTGCAACAAAAAAGTGTCCGGCTTCGTGCACCAGTATAAGCATACTCAATAACAGTATCATTATAACTATCGACATAACAAATATCCCGCTATAACTAATCTGTCTCTATTTTATCAGAAATATGCAAATAAGGGCAACAATTCTCAGACCAAACCTTCTTTAACCGCTTTTACCGCAGCCTGAACTCTGTCATTCACACACATTTTCTGTAAAATAGAACACACATGCGCTTTTGCAGTATGTACACTTACTATCAATTCCTTTGCAATCTCTGTATTACTTTTTCCCTGTACAACCTGCTTTAATACTTCATACTCTCTTTCTGTCAGAGGAACTCTTCCCTCTTCTTCATGTTTTGCGAGTAAAATACCTTCACTGTTCTGTTTCGGGAAAGACTTCATAACCTTCGGGGCAATATCCGCATCAAGCCAGCAAATACCTTGGTAAACATCCCTGACGACATCCGCAAGTTTATCCGGTTCTATATCTTTCAGGCAGTATGCCGTTGCACCCGAACTTAAAGCTGCTATAACTTCATCTTCTCTGTCATGGGAGGTCAAAACTATAATCTTTGTATCCGGAAAATTTTCTTTTATCTTTAATGTTGCCTCAATTCCGTTCATGCCGGGAAGTCCCAAATCCATAACTATTACATCAGGATGAAATTTTGCAACTAAATTAATTCCGTCTGTTGCATTTTCACTTTCTCCAACAACGTCAATATCTTCGTACGTGTTCAATGCGCACCTTAAACCTACCCTTGTAAGTTTAAAATCTTCAACAATAATTACTTTGATAGTTTTTGAAACTGTATTCATATTATAATCTCCTCTTTACAAAACTAATTTATCTTAATGAAAATTTAGTGTATATTAGCCGGTTAGGTAATAAATATTCTGGGGTAAAAGTATATTGCTATCCTGAATTTATTTCAGGATCTTACAGACTTTGCAAAGGAAGATTTAATTTTCTTTTATAATGTTGATAAGATGCTGAAACCGTCTTGGATTTACTCCACGCTCACAGAGTCTCGCTTTCGGCACTTTGTGCCTGTCCGCTCAATCTGTTCGCTATCCGGACTCGTTTTACTCCGTCCGTCCGTAAATTCGCAAGTTCAGCATGACAAAAATGTTTGTATGAGAATTATTCGGGGAAGCATAGTATTTCCCTCTCCTTTGAGGAGAGGGTTAGGGTGAGGTGCTAATTCTAATATCTTGGATTATTGGCAGTTCGTAAACTTTTATTTTGTTTAAAAATAATTGACTGAATGCGAATTATTCGGGTACGCATAGTCCTAAGAAAATTCGCTGTCTTGGATTATTTCCGCTCGCCAACTCTTCACTCTGCTTCAAAAATCCTTCGAATTTTTCCGCTTCGCCGAGTTATGATTGAACGGAGTTTATTGCTTTATCCCTTAAAAAGACCATGTCTTGGATTATTGGCAGTTCGTAACCATTTCACTCCGTTTTTGTTTTTCTATCGAAAAACAGCCACTCCGTTAGGTTACTCACAGGGACGTGCTGGGTTCGTTTCACTCACACGGCGCACTTGCCAAAATCCGCAAAAAAAAACCACTTGCGTGGCTAAATTAAAGGAAAAAGGAAATTATGGGGAAACTTTGATTCACTCTTGAATCATCTTACATCTTGTTAACTGAAGATTTTGAACGTTCGGTCAATATTCTCTTTGATGACCGTTTTCATTGATTCCATCTCTTCTTTCATTGCGGATCGCTGGTTTTCCAGCGTTGATAGTTCCGTATCGTATCTTTTATCTTTTGCGTTTATTTTTTTCATATCCGATTCGTATTCGACTTCAGCCTTTGCAAGTTCTACTTCGTCCGCGGCTTCACCCATCTGAGTATCTGTTGATACAGTTGATGAGGCAAATTCATGCATTTGAACAGTATATGAATGAATAGAAGAATCTAATGGATGCATACCGGTAGCTGTTTGTACAGAAACAGTATAATGTTCACTATCAACTTCTAAATCAGTACCGCCATCAGACATCATCTGGAAATTAGCATAGCCGTACCCTATAATATCTCGAATCCAATTTGTATCATCTAAATATTCAGTAGGCACATCGCAATGAATTACACTCTTTCTCACTTCTACGGTAGTCGTACCGTCAGAATCATTAGAATCATCATCATATCCATGAGGTGAACATGCTATTTCTGCATCATCTGATATATAGATAGTACATGATTCGCCATTTGGAATAGCAAACATACTTGTACCTGCCTGCTCATTTATATATCGCCACATGCCTAAGGCGTAGTTATACTGCTGTTGATGATTTTTTCTAAAGTTATCATTATCCTCAGTTACACCCAAAAAACCTTTATAGGTGGTTAAGAAATTATCAAAACTTCCCATGCTTTCATCATTTACCTGAAACGGTAAATACAGAGTTCCATCAACACCTGTAAGCATATAACCGTTCGTGAATGTTGAACATGATTCTCTGTACAGAATATTCAAATTAACATCAACCATCTGGCTGATACCGGAATCGTCAGCAAATTGACGCACCTGTATTTTCGTTCGCTCAAGTGCATCGAGATATCTCTGATAAACCTCGTCAGAATCATTCGCCAAAAGTAACTTTTGGTTTTGTATTCTTTGTGCTTGATTTTCAACGTCGTGTATTCGTGCCGTTAAGGTCAAATATCTAACTTGTGACGCTGACATTCCCATCAGTAATTTTCCTTTTCTTTTACAATATTCCTAATCAGTACTTTCTATAACGGCATATTTTTTGAAAACTTTAATTTTTTAGTTCATTTTGTTACATAAGTTTACATTTAAAATAAAATGTTTATTTTTGTAACTTTTTATAAAAACAAGTAGCAATTATTATTTTTAGAGACCTTATAAATAACATATTCAGGAAAGTAAATTTATAATGAACTCTACTATATCTTCCGGACTCGGAAAAGTTATCACAGCATTTACTAAAAAAGAAGCACTATTGCCGGTTGTGGCATTAGAAGCTACTGTTGTGGGCGGAAGAACTATTCAGGCAAAGAAAAGAGGCGGAAGAGACGAGTCCAGAGAAAGACTTATTGAAGAATTGTCCGGTTCTGTTGTCTGGTTATGGGGAGTTCAGTTCTTTAATTTTATCGGCAATAAAATAATGTCGTCTATCCTGAAATTAAAAGATATTAACGTAGATGTTGGTAAAGATATAGTCAGAGATCCGTTTAAAAATTACATGAATACCCTTGGTAAAACCCGTCCTGAGATTTCATCAGGAGCACTTGCGGCATGTAAAGCAGCAAAAGTTCTCATGAGCGTTGTTGCGGCAAACCTCGTTATCGGAATGGCTGTTCCGAAATTTAACCACATGCTGACAAACAAAAAACGTTCCGAAGAAGAAAAAGGATGGTTTAAACTCACTCCTGAACAACAAAGTGAAGTAAAATGTGATACTTCACGTTTCAAACAGTTTATGGAAAAACAAGACAGCGTAAATTCCGAAAAACCGTCAAATCCGTCATTTACCGGTGCAATGTCAGGCATTAATGTATTTACAAACTTTATTGAAAATACATCAACCGGTAAATTACTTTCCTGCGATATCGGAGTTATGGGCGGTCGTACAATTAATGCAAGAAGAAAAGAAGAAAGACGCGAAATTCTTATCCGTGACGGAGGTTCAATTTACTTCTATATGTGGGCTGCACCACATGTCGGAAAACTTATGAATTTGGCTGAATCAGGCGGTAAGTATTCTAACCGTTTAAATCCGAATGCTGCAGAATTATTAAATCAAGAACTTGAACAATTCCTCGCTGCAAATGGGGATAAAATGGATGCAAAAGAATTTAGCACTAAATTCCTTGGTGCAGATAAAGTTAATTTGCCTGAAAATTTAGAATTTACAAATACAGAAAAACAATCAGGTATTACAAAATTCTTTAATAAATTCAGAACAAAACCCAAAAAACCGGTTCAGACAATTGAAACTGAAAAATTCTTAGAATTCTTAAAAGCAAATTCAACTGAAGCTGAATATGAAAGATTAAGCGGAATTGCAAAAGAAATGACAAAACTTCAGCCTGCAAGAGACGGAATAGAATTGTTAACCAGAGAACAGGTTAAAGATATTTACAGAAGCGGTCAGATTAACAAACCTGAATTTCTGAAAAAAGCATTTGAATTTGAAAGCGGCGGTGCTTCATCAATGCCGAACAAATACTACTCTCACAAACAATTATACAAATTCAAAAAACAAATGGT
This sequence comes from bacterium, assembly GCA_017433195.1. Taxonomy (GTDB): domain Bacteria; phylum Cyanobacteriota; class Vampirovibrionia; order Gastranaerophilales; family Gastranaerophilaceae; genus RGIG2479. The sequence continues at coordinate 9,828 of JAFRHR010000032.1, read as the reverse complement.
TGATTACGTAAAAGATATGTGCGATTCTGCTGAGACAATTACAAGAGAAACCTTACGGAATGCTAAATCTAAGAACCTTAAACTCAACGGATTAAACTTCCTGGCAGGTTTTGCAGTCAGCGCATTATTCCTCTCAACACTTATTCCGAAATTCCAATACTACGTAACAAAAACCAAAACAGGTGTTGATGCCTTCCCGGGAACATACGACTACGAACAAAACAAAAATATTCAGGCAAATCAACAAGCCGCAACAGATAATATTAAAAAATAAGCAAAAAAGAAGGTGACATAAATGTCACCTTTTCTAAATCTTTTTTATACTTCTTAATTTCCTCTTTCAAACTTAATCCAGCAAAGCATCTAATAACTGAGCATTTTTAGTAGCATAGCCTGTATTTCTTACTTTGTTTCTGTGAATGTATGTTCTCAACGCTTCTCTAATCAATTCTGAACGTGAACGGTTTTCTGTTCCTGCTACTTCATCAATTTCCCCTAAAAATCTTTCGGGCATTGAAATTAATACTCTTGCCATAATTTTAATCTCCTATTCTTTTTATATCTCTGTATCCTAATTTCCTCTGATATTTATATAAAGTAATTTTGATATAAATAATTGCTATTTTGTATATACAAAGTAGATATTCTGTTACAAAACTTTACAAATATCACCTAAAACCCTGTTATAATAAGAAATTATCCACACGGCTAATTGATATTAAATTTGATATAAATTTTACTTTTTGAGTAAGTAAGAAAGGAGCATTTTATTATGAGCGATGAGAAAAATTTTTGTATTTTAAAGTATTTGGGCTTTGTTTTAGCCACATTAATCGGGGCTTTTCTGGCTTTTTACTTTGCTGTCGATATAACACTTGAAAGAATGTTTAATCCAATGTACCGAATGAAACATGCAGAAAAAATCATGAATAAAGAATTTAAACATTTTGATAAAAAAATGAAACACATGCCGTCATTAGTTCATCTTGTAAAAAACAGTGATGAATATAAACTTATAATTGATTTACGAAATCTTGATAACGATGAAAAAAATGTCAATGTAAGTTTTGACAAGGACATGGTCACTGTAAGCGGCGGCATTGACAAAAGCAGAAAAAGAGAAGAATCTGTTCTGAGTTTTACACAATCTTATGTTTTATCGGATGAAATCGATATTTCTAAAGTAAAAAAAGAAAAAATAAGAGATAAATATATTATCACAATTCCGATTAAAGATAATGATTAAATTCAAAAAATAAAGCGCTTAAAACCGACTGTTATCAGTCGGTTTTTTCGGATATCTGACCTGCAATATTATCCAGCAGGATTGTATTTCTTATAAACGAATGTGCCATAAGAAGCAGATAGGGATTCAATTCATCAGTTGCTGACAAATTGACTTTTGTTTCCCTGTTTTCTTTTTCTTCTTCTTTTAAAGGTTTTTGTTCTTCAAATTCTATATACGATTGCATTGAATAAACTTTTGTTTCTGCATTTAGTTTTTCTATAAGTTTATCTTTTGGGAATTTATCGGAACAAATTATGTGAATATTTACAGAATTACTTGTTGTAAGAGAAAATAATCCTTTTAGGTTTCCGTAATTTAGTGTCTGAATTAAAACAGTAAGAACAGATAATGTTTTATTATCATCACCCGGAGCGGTTTCTATTTCCAAATCAAAACCGACTCCGCTGTTTAAAGGCAGCCATGGCAAATAAAGCATCATTAGTGACTTCAGAGTCTGAGCAGGAGTATCCTGTGCTGCTGTCGAAACACTTGCATTAATAAATTTCAGAGTATCCTGCAATTGAGAAGTATCAAGCCCTTTTTTAGCGGCTGCAGCCATTGCAAGTACTATTGCAGAAGCGGCATGTTTACCGTTCGTTTTTAATAGATTTCCTACGTCATGTATATTTATCAAACCTGATAAAAACAACTCCATCGCATCTTTATTTTCAATAGAATTAGCCGCATTTACCGCAGTAATCTGCTGTGCATTAATATTCATATTATTCAGTATGAATTGCTGAATATCCTTCAAAGTGGAATCAGTAACAGGAGCAGCCATCCCCGTTGGTTTTCCCCCGTCAGAAGGAATTGTTTTCGGCATCGAAATATCGTATTCCATAACAGGCTTATCAGGAAAATTTATCATCACCTGCTGATAATTTGACGGAAATAAATTTATCTGATTTAACGGACTTTGAGGATTTAAATTTCCGTTATTAATCGGCATATTATGGGGCATTTGCGGTTGAATTTGCGGCTGCTGAATTTGTGCAGTCTGCGGTTGAACATTAGATGGAATTTGAGGTTGTTGAACCTGTATCTGAGGAGGTTGCGGCTGAATTTGAGGTTGAACTTGTACAGTCTGAGGTTGATTTATCGGAGCCTGAATTTGCTGAGGCTGAACCTGTATCTGCTGCGTTTGATTTTGAACAGGCTGATTTTGAACAGGCGTTTCAGGGGTAACTACTTGAGGCTGAAGTTGTTGAGCCTGTGTTTGCACAGTTTCCGTAACATTAGGGATATCCTGCTGAATCTGTAAATTATTTTGTTGCGACTGTACCTGAGCTTGAGGCTGAACCTGAGTTTGCTGTACTACCTGAGGTTGTTGCTGATTAGCAGGCTGAACCTGTGCCTGTATCTGCTGCGTTTGATTTTGAACAGGCTGATTTTGAACAGACGTTTCAGGGGTAACTACTTGAGGCTGAATTTGTTGAGCCTGTGTTTGCACAGTTTCCGTAACCTTAGGGATATTCTGCTGAATCTGTAAATTATTCTGTTGCGGTTGTACCTGCGGCTGAGGCTGCATTTGAATTTGTTGCGCAGTCTGTTGCTGATTAGCAGGCTGAACCTGTATCTGCTGCGTTTGATTTTGAACAATATTTTCTTGTCCGCTTGTCTGCTGTGGCGATGCTTGTTGTGTTTGTGGTTGCACTTGTGTTTGCATTTGATTATTTTTAGGAACATCTGCAGTATTTACAGGATTATCATTCTGAGGCAACGTTTGTGTCTGCACCTGAGAAATTTCCTGCTGCAATTGTTGAGTAACAGATTGTTGAATATTCTCCGCCATATTAGGCTGATTTACCTGAGGTGGTAAATCATTTTGCTGCTGCACAGGTATTTGCTGATTTTGAGGTTGTATCTGCTGAGTCTGTTGTTGTACGGGTTGTTGCTGATTATTCTGTAGTTGTTGTGCGTTTTGCTGATTTACCTGTTGCTGATTTTCCACCTGATTTTGGGGTTGAGGTTGCTGCGAGGCATCTTTTACGGTTGCATGATTTGACATTACCCATTGTTCCGAAGCACTGTTTACCGGGGTTGTATTTTGATTTTGTCCCTGATTTACCCCTTGATTTGCAGTGTTTTGAATAGTATTTTTAAAATTTATATCCTGAGAATTATTTCTTTGCGGGGCAGTACCTGAATTATTCAGATTTTGGTCACCTGAATTGTTTTTATTACTGTTATTTTCACTGTTATTTTGCGGATTTTCCTGATTTTGTTCCGCTTCTAAATTTTGATTTTGATTAGGAGTTTCTTCCTTTATAATCTGCTGAATTAACTGCTGCATCACAGGATCCTTAACAACAGTATCAGGAAGGTTCATAAGAGTATTTGAAAGAGAAGCATTTTTTTGCATCTTATCATCGGAAAGATTTGACTTCATAAGAAGTTCATGCTGGATTTTTGCATTTTCCGGATTTTTTAAAAAGAAAAACAGTTCCGGAAGCGTTTTCGGTAAATTTAGAACTTCTTTTATATATGCGGCTCTATCTATACTTTTCAGACAATTCATTTTTAAATCGGCAGGTGTTAACTCCTGAAACTGCATATTTCTTATAAGTTTTTCCGCAGATGTTTCCGTTCTTGTCTGCTGCGGCGCAACAAATTGTTCTTCCGAAGCATTAATTTTTTGTTGTTTCGCAAGCAGTTCGTTATTTTCCAATTTAGCCAGCAGCAAGCCGATATTCAAATAATCCATATAACTATTATACCTGATTTTATCAATTTATAACCATATATTTCGTTTAATTTTCGGAACTTTTTTTTCAAATATACGTCTGATAATTTACAAGGGTATTTAGGGAAGTAAGTGAAAGGAGTATGGATTTGATAGAGAGTTGTGATATTGATTATTTGGGAGAACAAAACCTTGGAGAAAAGTATCTTAACAAACTTACAATGTTAAATGAAAATGACGGAACCTGCGATGATGAAGTCAGAATATTCAATGCAGTAGTATGCGAAGACGACATTTTGCAAATGTATTTAAAAGATGTAGGAAGAACAAAAAGAATATCAAGAGAAAAAGAAATAAGTCTCGGCAAGCAAATAAAAAACGGAGATGAATTAAGTGCAAGAAGAGCAAAAAAAGAACTTGTTCAGGCTAATTTGCGTCTTGTTATAAGCATTGCAAAAAAATATACGGGACAAGGTCTTTTATTTATGGATCTTGTACAGGAAGGCGCACTCGGACTTGTAAAAGCCGCAGAAAAATTTGATTACTCAAAGAATTTTAAATTTTCTACTTATGCGACATGGTGGATTAAACAAACAATAATGCGCGCAATTGCAAACAATTCTAAGACAATAAGAATTCCTGTCCACATGCTGGATAAAATAAGAAAAGCCAAAAAAATAAAAACTGAATTGTGTTTAAAACTCGGGCGTGAACCTAAAGACGAAGAAATTGCAGAAAAAATGCAAATCTCTTGCAATAAATTAAGAGCAATTCAAAAATCAGAATTAAAAGCACCTGTCAGCCTTGAAACACCTATAACAGAAGATTTGACGATAAAAGATTATTTAGCGGATGAAAGTTACAAAAGTCCCGAGCATAAATTACAGGAAAAAATGCTTACGGAAAGTATGGATGAGTTATTATCCTTTTTAAATCAAAGAGAAAAGGCTATTTTAACCTGCCGTTTCGGAATAAACAACGAAGAATATATGACTTTGGAAAAATTAGGGTTAAAACTCGGCTTTTCAAAGGAACGTATAAGACAACTTGAAAATGAAGCACTCAAAAAATTAAGGAATAACGCTTATGTCAAACACTTCCATGACTACATAGAATAATAAGTTTTATTAAATCCGCTTGAAATTATTTATAAATATAGTTTATAATAGGAAACCTAAGGAGTTTCTATGGGTTTTTTCGGCGATATTAAAGATTATTTTCAAAAAGTCAATAACGTTGAAGCTAATATCTATACGGGTAAACAAGACTATATAGAAATTTATGAAAAGAATATTCAGTTAGAAAAAGAAATTACCAAAAGAACCGAAGAGTTAGATATCGCAAACAAGCGAATGCTGTCATTAAGGCACATTTACGACATGATGAACTCGTCATGTCCGCTTTCTAACGTTTTGAACAAAATCGTAAATACATTATACGGAGATTTGGGATATCTTCATTGTGACATTGCCCAGAGAAAACAAGACGATAAAGGTTATTATCTCAACGTCATAGCCCACTCAGACAGTGACCTTATCAAAAACGTTAATGCCGTATTGGGAATGCCTATCGGAGATTGGAAAATTAACTGTGAACACGGCGGATATATCGACAAAATACTGAAAGAAGGGAAAATATATTGCAGTACTGACCTGAGTTCGCTCTTAAATTCAGGCATGGCAGGTGCCGGAATGAACAAAATAGATACCCTTTTAGATACGTCTTTTGCAAATTCATTCATTCTCGTACCTTTACATTCAACAAAAGGCATATGGGGTTTAATGGCGATATTTTCACCGAGAAACGAACTTGCAGAAAAAGAATTAGGTTTTCTGGAACTGTTTGCACAACAAATAGAACAGGCAATTACTATTGCCGAACTTTTCCAGGTTGTCAGAGAACAGGCTGTTACAGATAGTTTAACCGGTTTATACAACAGAAGATATTTTGAAGAATATACAAAAAAAGAAGCAATGAGAGCTTTAAGACAAAACCTGAAGTTTTCTGTAATCGGGCTTGACCTCGATCACCTAAAGAAAATAAACGATAAATACGGACACTCCTATGGAGATATAGCTATCAAAACTATAGCGGAAGTATTAAAAACTAATGCAAGATCAATTGATGTGGCTGCCAGAATGGGCGGAGAGGAATTTAATATTATATTACCCGGTGTTGACAGTGACGGGGCTATGATTGCCGCAGAACGTATCAGAAAGGCAATAGAATCTCAGCAAATAGAAAAATTGGGACACATCACTGCAAGTATCGGAGTTGCTACATTTCCTGATCATACGGAAGATATTGATGAACTTATGGAAATCACGGATCAGGCAATGTATCTTTCAAAAAGAAACGGAAGAAACAAAGTTTCTCTTGCCGTACCTGTTTCTGATGTTTCATGGCAGGAAATTGCTATTGAAACATTTGTAAGCATCCTGTCAGAACACAGAATACCACTTGAAAAAAGTATATCAGACAAACTTTGTGAAAAGCTTGAAACAATTAACGTAGGAAAAGACGTACTGTTCTCCGTTTCGGACAAACTGTCAGAAATGTACAACCCGCAACACGAAGACGGTATGACAAAAGCAAAAGTTCTTTTGGCTACATCTCTTGCCAAAAGATTTGACTTATCAAAAGAAGATACTGATAAATTAAAAATCGCAATTCTTCTGTATGACATCGGAAACCTTATGATTCCCAAAAGCATACTGCAAAAACAAGGCCCGTTAACAGACGAAGAATTACAAAGCATAAAACAACATCCTATAATCGCAGCAAGAGATATTCTTAAACCGATTTCCAACATAAGCGGGGTTCTCGATATAGTTGAACATCACCACGAAAACTGGGACGGCAGCGGATATCCCGGAAATGTTGCAGGTTCAACAATTCCGCTTGCTTCTCAGATAGTTTTAATTATAGATTCTTATTTTGCACTGACAGAACAACGTCCATATCGTAATGCCATGAGCAAAGAAGAAGCATTAGACGTAATTCGTGACGATATCGGCAAAAAATGGAGCAAAAACCTCGTTAACGAATTTGTTTCTCTGATTGAGACAGAATAATACCCCCCCTGCTTTTAAACCATAAAAATTTGATTTTATAAAATTTTGACTTTTGAAAATTTTTAATTAAATCAAATAGAGGATTATTGAAATAAATAATTCAAGGAAGGCATTTAAAGGTCGTATTAACTAACAGAGGTATATTTATGTTTTCATCAATGATTCAAAATCTTATATCATCAGGCGGTGAAGCTGCTGCAATGAGAAGATTTTCACAGTTAAACAACTATGTTGATTCTTTCAACTCAGAATTAAAAACTCAAGCAGCAAATAATAACAAAGTAAACGGAGTAAACGGCTACAACAGCAACCCAAACGCAGTTTCATTTGATAAAGTTTTAAAAGATTCAGCTAAAACGAAATTCGGCTCATTACTTCTGAATCCGGCAATGACAAAAGTAAACGCAAACATTTATGCAAATACTGCCGCCGGAGTAAATAAACAACCAATTACAACAAAAGCACAAATTCTGAACAAGGTTTCAGAAATTTCCCGTAAATACGGCGTTGACGAAAAACTTGTTAATGCACTTATTAAGCAGGAATCAGGATTTAACGTAAATGCAAAATCAAAAGTTGGGGCACAGGGACTCATGCAATTAATGCCTGCAACGGCAAAGAGTATGGGTGTAACTGATCCTATGAACCCCGAACAAAACATTGAAGGAGGAGTTAAATACCTTCGTTCTATGTTAGATAAATATAACGGAAATATCATCTTGGCACTTGCGGCATACAACGCAGGTCCCGGAGCAGTAGATAAATATACAGGGGTTCCTCCATACAAAGAAACTCAAAATTATGTACGCAACATACTCGCTAATTATCTCTAAGCCTGAACTTTGCCGGCAAAACTTGCCAATCTGTCATTCGGATTTATTTTTGCGTATAAAGCATTGATTTTTTCAGGAGTTTTTCTTGCTTTTTCCTCTTCATGAGCTTCTTTTGTTAATCTGTAAGTAAGTTTCGGAATCAATACACCAAGTATTATCGGTGACAATACCATTGTCGCAACTAAACCCGGAACAGAATTCAGATTTCTTGCTCTTGCAAGCATCTTATTCATACCGTTTTTCATCGGTCTTCTGCTTTCTAACAGTTTTGCTATCTCTGTATCTTTAAGTACTGATACCTTATCTTTTATCTTTGCATTTGCAACTTCTTTTGTTTCACTTGCCAAATCTTTCAAATTAAGCATTTCATCGGCATTATCAAGAGAACCCAAAACTTTTCTCAAATCACCTTTGTTTTCGGATATAAAGCCGCAGAAGTTTTTCATCTTATCAGGAGTACTGATATCTCCGTATATTTGTTTTAAATCTGCCGTACTTAATACACTATTTCCGTTTCTCAAAACAAAACCTGATTTTTCTTCGTATGATTTAACAAGTAAATTAGAGAGAATAGGAACAGCGTAAATTACACCGAATGTAGATGCAGTATCTCTTATCAATACTTCATGCAATTCTGTCTGATCTTTTTCTCCGTCAAGTTTGATAGGTGCTCTTTTTACAGCCTTTGCGCCTCTTGGGACGAGCAAACCGCCTACTGACATACCAGTCATTAACGCAGGGGTGAAGTTTGCACCATTAAATTCAAACAAATGGAATATTTTTTCCGGAACTTTTTCGGCTAAAGCTTTTCCGAACTTATCATATGCACCTTTAAACGAAACATTTCCGTCTTTTTTCTCAGTATTTTCTTCCGCTTTTTGAGTTATTTTATCAAGTTTTGAACCTTTTTCTTCATTTACATAATTAGTATCATGACATCCGGGCGGAACTTTATTGAATGCATATATCTTAGGAATGTTAAACATAGCCAAAAGCGTAGCACCCAAGGTTAAAACATTTGTTACAAATCTGTTTGCAAGAGATTTATGCATTAACTGATCCGGATTTAAATTTTCCTGCGGAACCTTTGAAAAATCTTTTGCATATGCACGCATTGCATCGATTGTCTGCTTCGAATCAAAATTTCTTCCGTCTAATTTTATACGGTTAACTTCATAGAAGTTAGATGTATTTGATTTAACAGCATTATTCAGTTCTTCAACTATTTCACCCGATAATTTCTTAACTTCGGTTTTTCTTGCTTTTTTGGATAAATCAGCCGCTGCTTCAATTCTGTCCATTTCTAATAATTTATCCATTATTTTATTTGAAGACTCAGCCGTTAATTTACCGCCAAGAGTATCCTTAGATATATTTTCTATTGTATCTTTATAGAAAGCCTGCTTTAAATTTTCAGGTCTTTTTGCAAAAGTATTCTTTAAAGTCTTACCCATTCTCTTAATTAAGTTTGAGTTTGAGAATGTAGATTTGCCGACAGTTGCAGCTAACAAGCCCAAAACTATAAACGGTGTTGCCATCATAACAGGTCCTGTTATTGATTCTCTGAGCAGAACCTCAACACCTTCTTTAACGTTTATTTTACCGGTTTCTTCCCTGTCTCTGTTAAAACCTGTAATTGCTCTCGGGGTTAACATGCCAAGTCCGTCCTGTATAAGGAAAGATGCAGCAAAACCGCCATTCTCTATAGCCTGCATCAAACTGCCTGAAGCATTTAATGCTGCCTGCCCCAACCCTTTAAACGATGTATTCTTTCGTTCAGTATTGGGGTATTTCGTTTCTTTAGAATTTCCTACTGGATTTATATACAATTAACACATCCTAATCAACAAAAATATCTACACATATATATGAACGCATTTTTTAAAAAAAAATTGCCTTTTTTTTTACTTAACTTAATTTTTTTTTACAAAAATTTAGATTAAGTGTATT
>JAFRHR010000031.1 GCA_017433195.1 bacterium | reverse complement strand
TTTTGTCACCCTGAATTTATTTCAGGGTCTTACAAACATTACTGATAAAAAAGCTTATTTTTTTTCTTTACAATCGGATAGATTCTGAAACAAGTTCAGAATGACAATATGAATTATACCGAAAGTTACAGAGTAGTTCGTAGGGTAGGCTTTAGTCTACAAAAAAAGAGATTCTTCGTTTTTTTTCAAATTCTCAGAATGACGAAAAATGTTATGCTGAATTTATTTCAGCATCTAATTAACTATAAAGATTCTGAAACAAGTTCAGAATGACAATATGAATTATACAGAAAGTTACAGAGTAGGCTTTAGTCTACCGAAAAAGAGATTCTTCATCGCGTCTCTCGGGAATGTGTTGCTTCGCAACACCCGCTCCCGCACCTCAGAATGACTTATTACATATTTTCTTTAAAAACGTGTCCCTGAGCATTTTGTTCGATATTTGGGGTATCGATTTCAAATACCATTGCTCTTGCTTTGCCGAGTTCAACTCTCAATTCGCCGTCTGCAACCTGCAATTCGCTCTTTTCACCGTAATTAGGAACTAAATTGTTTAACTTTTGAGTAGCTTTCAATGTAGGAACTGAAATTACAGCAGATGACGGGCAGTTTACATCTTTGTTTGCAACTACGAGAAGAGTCTTTCCGTTAAGATGTCTTGCATACGCAATTACCTGATCATTCTTGTCTGCTTTTTTCTCTAATTCTATATAAGAACCCTTAGTAATAACATCTTTATAGTTATTTCTCATTTCAAAAGTTTTTTGAGCAAACTGTCCGATTTCAGGTTCATCACCACCCGGTTTTCTTGATAAATTAAAGATATCAAGTTTGTATGGGTGAACGGTCATTACATTGTTTTTACCGTTTTCGTCTTTTTCCTGATTAATTTCCTGACCGTTTTTCTTATCGTAAGATTTATTAGCGTAATTGTATTTGTAATAATCACCTGATTGATAACCATCTACAAAATAAGGATTACATTGCGGAATTGTTGCCTGAATAACTGTTGTCATATTGCAGTAATCAGCACCGCCGTGTACCATCGGAGATACGTCATCGTGAGTTGAGAAAGAACCGATTAATGATTTTCCTGCCAAACCGTTTTCTTTAGTCATTGCAAGATTTTCTTTTACATAGGTATTAAATTCTTTTGCATTCTGCCATTCGTGGAAAATGTGATATTGTCCGTAATATGAATCAAATCCCGCTTTTAAAGAATCTTTCGGTCTGTCATAAGGCATATTTACCTGAGGTGATGCACATTCATAAGTATATGTTTCTCCTAACCATGCAAATTCTTTGTCCTTCTGATGAGAATAAGGAATTAAAACACTCCAGAATTCAGTCGGTTTCGCTCTGGCTACATCGGCTCTGATTCCGTCAATTCCTAATTCGATACAATTATCAACGAATTGTTTATGCATTTCCAAAAGTTTCGGATTTAATGTTCTCTTGCTTTCATCTTCCCAAGGCTGGAACATTCTGATATCTGCCCATCCCTGAGGAGTTTTTTCAACCCCAAATCTTGTTCTTGCCATTAATTCAGGTTCGTTATCGTACAAATCACAAGATGCGCAGCTCGGTAAATCAATCATTACCTTGATGTTTCTTTCGTGACAAGCATCGATAAATGCTTTGAACTGTTCCTGCGGACTTCTCGGATCGTTTTTATCGATTAATGCAGGATCAATTGCAATCTTTCCGTCTGCACCGACTATTTCTTTCGGTGCATAAACTGAACCTGCTGTTCCCATTGCATTTTCATCACCCGGCTGGTGAATAGGAAGAAGGTGCAATGTATTAAAACCATTTTGTTTTACTTCATCAAGTCTTTCAATACAACTTAAGAATGTACTGTTTTGTTCACCTTTATTAGAATCGATTTTTTCATTTCCGTCTGCATCTTTTGCGTTGAAAGTTCTCGGAATTATTGCCAAAATTACCGATTCATTATTGTTTATCATAGATTTTAAATTATTTTTATAATTTGAAACTGTCTGAGCAGGAGCATTCTGTACATTTTGAACCTGAGGAGCAGTAACTGCTGCCTGATTTACAACAGATGTCGCATTAAGATATTGCATAATCATATTTTTATTGCTGTCTAATCCGCTCAAATCAAATTTTTGGGCTTGCTTACCCTGTGCAGAATCGGCACTGAAAGAAGTTAAATTCGATATACCTACAGACTTAATCATTATTTAACCTCCTTTATTGCATCGTCTTTTCCGCCGAATGCAAACTGTGCTGCTGTCGTAATTGCAAAAACACCTGCACCGATAGCACCAAATGTTCTTAACCATTTATTTGAATTATATTGTTTTTGAGATAAATCCTTTAAAAACTCAGAAGGTGCTTTACCTATAGAATTAAATATTTTGTTTGCGGTAGCTTCACCTTTTGAATATACGCTGCCGCCTTCTCTGTATAATTTTTCAGCATTTTCCGTAACAGTGTGTTTAGTTTTAATCTTACTTGCATCGTTTCCGACTATATTATAAAGTTTTTTTCTGTATTCATCTAAAGAACCATTCATTGCAGCGGATACACCATCCAAAACTTCCTGCGTTTCTTTTGCTTTTCCGCCACACATAAAGTTATAAATTTTCTTGTAGAAACTCAAATTATTATCAGTAAAGAATTTTTCGGAAAAATCTTTTGAATGAGCATTTAATACAACATCTTTAACTTTATTTGCTACATCAACTGCTTCTTTATCTGCCTTATCAATCGCACCTGCTCTTTTAAAGACATCAAATGCGTTAATAATTCTGTTATAAGTAGATTTAACCGAATTTATTCTTTCTCTTGCGCCTGTAACAAAATTATTTTTATGAGAACCTGCGCCTTCAAAACGTTCTTCAGTTAAAGCTTCAAGGAATTTTGATCTGCTGAGAGCTCCGTTACTTTCTCCTGCAACTCTGTTTATTCCCTTCTTTGTAGTCTCATAGTTCTTATCAACAGCGCCGAACAAATCTTCTATAACAGAAGAACCTGCTTCAGATCCGTTAAGTTTTATATTAAGTTTATCCATTTCTCTTGCGAGACTATCAAGTGCCTTCTTGTAATTTTCTTCATTTCCTGCTGCAGCAAGCTGTTCTAATTTTTTTGCAAACAATTCTTCTGCATTTATTCTGCCTAATCTTGCGGCTTTCAATTCCTTATCTGTAATACCTAAAGACTTAGCCAGCGCTTTTTCAACTCTTTTCCAGTTCTTGGCAAGAACAGAATCTTCTCTTGCACCAATTTTGACGTTCATGCATTCGTCAAGACCTTTATGTGTCTCCTGGAATTTTAAAACTTCATTAAGATAAGAAGAAATAGTTTTTGAACTTTCTGCAGTAAGTGTTGCAGATGAAGATTTAAGTCCTCCGACTGAAACTCTTCTTACAGTACCTGTTACTTTTTCTATTTCCTCTTTTGGCACTTTGTCATACAACTTATCCTGCATCAAAGTTTCTAAAACATCTGATATTTGTTTTGCTTTAGCTTCAGAATTAACAGTAATCGTTTCTCCCACCGGAGTTCTGAATGCTTCACTTAATCTTGCATCTAATTCTTCCATATTCGGAATAACTTCTGAAAGATTAATTCCGTTGCCTAAATTCATTTTTTCTAATTCTGAAGATAAATTATTTAATATCTTGTTTTTTGCTTCTCCATTTAATACAGGGTTTGAAGGTCTCAAAATCTGAGTCAAATCAGCCTTTACCCCTTCAAGTAATTTAGAATCTTTTACTTCTCCCGAAACTGCTTCAGTTAATGAATCAATAAATGCTTCATCAACTGCTGCACCCTGTTTACCGCTAAGTAAACCTGAAATTTTATCAGCAGTCTTTGTATTAACTTTTCTTGTATCTTCAGCTCCGACCAAAGAACGGAACATATCCCTGATTTTTGTATTTGCTTTTTTATCTCTAATATTTTCAATAGCATCATCAACAACGCCTTCAGCGGCACAAGCACCTAATGCCCCGAGTACCGGAGTTGCTACACCTGCTGATAACATCCAGAGAGCATTATTTTGAGTTGCAATTTTTCTCATCTGATCTTTTACAACTTCTTCTCTATTAGGAATATCTTTTTTAATTCCCATCTTATCGCCGATTAAACTCAAATTTTCATCAGGTTTTTCACCTGTATATAAATCCCAGGGAATATACTGAGAATCCTGGAATACAGATTTTTTTCTGCCCTGATCATCTATATACTGTTTATTAACATTAAATCCGTGAACTAATTTTGCAGGAATTTCAATTGCAACTTTCGGCCATACCTTCATTGCAAGCAGGAATGATGTCAAACCTACAAATTCCATAACTTTTGCTTTCGGAGTTTGCTTAGATGCGGCAATATAACTTGCTATTGCAATTCCGCCTGCAAGCAGTCCAACATCATTTAATCTTCCCAACTGATGATCTTTTGCTCTGCCGTTATAACCATCAACTAAAGCTTTTGCATCATATTTTCTGTCAAAACCAAAGTATTTGATTTTATCTTTAAGTGTATCATCTATTAAATGTCCCTGACCTTTATCAGGTTTTACTTTGTTTTCAATATCAATAGTATCTGTAACGGTTAAATATCCTTTTTTACCGGGATTATTTAAAGCAGGTGTATATGAAGGCGTTTTTACGTCCGGGGCAACTTTTGGTTGTCCAGGGGTTCTGTTTAAATAATCTTGTAATAAATCACCGTACATTACATCACCGTTGTCTGTTTTGTTCTGTCTATAACTTCAGCTTTTTGCTGTTGAGCTTTCTTTCTTGCGCCAATAATCGCATTAGTTGCACCAAGCACACTGGATGCAAGAGCCACACCTAATACAATTTTTCCTGCATGTTTCTTCAAACCTGTAGCACCATTTGCTCCGTTCCATAATGATTTTGCACTTTCAATTGCTGAATCTGCAAATCCTGAACCTATTCTCTTTAAATTAGAACCTACATTTGCTAATTTTTCAGCCATACCGCTATTTCCTGATGCACGTTTCCATGCCTTTGAAGATAATGCATTAAAGAAACCGTCCCACGGTTGCTGAAGTGCATATGCAACTCCTGTTGCTGCCCATAAATATGAAGAAATATGATTTGCAGTTGTAGTTCTTGAAACAATATCTTTTATAACAGGTTTAATCTTTGCATCAGATGCAGACATATCATCATGAACACCCAATCTCTTTGCAACACTGTCATAGTATTTCATGTATTGATTTTTGTCGCCGCTGTTGTCATACAGCAGATCAAATCTCGGAAATTCAACACTGTCAAAAACTTTTCTCTGTTGAATTTTTGTTATATTAGTTTCCCCCGGTTTTGTAGGGATTGAATACACTACATTTTCAAAAGGCATTTCAGTATCAACGCCTGTTGCCCATTTTACAGGTTTTGTTATCAGATTTTTTGATAAACCCTTCGCAATTCCGTAAAATAATACGCCGAGCGCTAACTTATTTCCTGTTTTTGCAGCCATTGATTTAGAGAAAGAATCAAAATGTCTTCCAACTCCGTTAAACAAAGCCATAAAAGTCAAACTTCCTACTGCGTACGGAACAGTTCCGAGTGTCAGAAAATCATAAAAATCAAAGTTCGGGTCTCCCTTCAACCCTCTCGGAGGACATTCAATAAAAGCGGCTCCGGTTTTTTGCACAAATCTTCTTGTATTTGTCCTTAAATTATTCTTAGACAAATGAGTTTCATCTGCTGAATGACCTGAATTTTGCGGTAAGTCAATCTTTGCAGAAAAAGAACCATTAATTTTGTTGTTTGCTGATATCATAGCTATTCCCGAAACCTATATATAGAAAAAGACTTAAAAAAAAATATTTTTGCCTTAAAAAAAGCAATTATTTACAATTTGTTACAATCCCTTAAAAGACGTACAGATTACACTTTTTAAGGATATCATTTTTACTGATTTTGAGCTAAAAAAAAGAGTTTTAAAAACTAAATTTTAAAACTCATAAATTAAACGGTTAATAGTGTATAAATCAATTTATGGGGATGTATATTTTGAATCTTGTTCTAATTCTTTAATTGCAGTATTTATCAGCCATCCGTCTTTCCTGAAATACCAATAATGAGATTTCTCTTTTAATTTTTTATTCTTTTGAATATATTCCGTAAAAATTTCTATGCTTTTCTCTATTACATTTTCTCCGAATTTATTTTTTAAACTTTTAACCTGCTCAGGAGTTAAATTAACAGGATTTGTAACATAATTATTTTTTACTTCATACTTTGGTCGTCCGCCCTTTTTACCGTAAAAACTGCTCATTTGCTTCGACTTTTCCTGTTTCATTTTTTCTTTTAAAATTTCATCACTCCAGAAATAATTTTCGTCTTTTGTAATCAGACTTCCCCTCTCTTTTGTTTTGAATTTTTCACAACAATCATCAATAAGCGATTTTATAAACTCTTCAGAAAGCCCGTTTTCTTTTGAAATTACACTTATGTAATCAATGCTCACTTTACCCTTTTGTAACTCTTTTAAAATCAGGACATAAACTCCGAGTCCGACATAAGAATACTCTTTAAAAAGCATAGTAATTCTCTTATCCTTAAAAAATTGCATATCTCCTCCATTTGTGACAGTCGCTTGACTAAAAAATTTTGTCGTGTTTAAATGTCAGTAAATAATTGACATATAATAACTAATTGTAAGATAATATTTTACAACTGTCAAACATTGTAATACAAATTTACAAAAGGATGATATGAAATTAGGGGAAGTTCTTGAAATAATCACAAAACAAAACGGTATGTCCGTAAATCAGACAGTCCTCGCTGAAAGTCTGGGGATCACCCGACAAACTGTAAGTAACCGAATTAAAAACGGAAGTGAAGTTACTGTTTCAGAAATTCAAAAAATAGAAAAATTTTTTAATATTAAACTCGATATTCCTTCATATGTTCAGCCGCAAAACACCTTTTTTGCCAATTATTATCCTGATGTTTTTGTAAGCTGCGGTTTGGGAACAGTTTCTTTTTCTGAAGAAAAATATCCGATATTACTGCCCAAAGAAATAATAAGCGAATACTCTTCCGATTGTACTTATTCATTGATAAATGCAAAAGGCGACAGTATGTCCCCATCAATTTATCCTAATGACAAATTGATTATCCGTCACAGTGATTTTGAACAAATTGAAGATAATAAAATTTATGTCTTCTGCTACAAAAACGAACTTTTTGTTAAAAGACTTTCAAAAAACATTGATGAAGTAATCGTAAAATCAGACAACCCCGAATACAGCACAAAAATAATATCATCAAAAGATTTACAAAATCTTATGATAATAGGTAAAGTTTCGGGAATTATCAGAAGCGGTTTTTAGAATTGTTCCAAAAATCTTCTGTCGTTATTGTAGAACAATCTGATATCGTCAATTGCATATTTCAGCATGGCAAGTCTTTCTACGCCCATACCAAAAGCAAAGCCCGAATATATTTCAGGATCAATTCCTGCACCTTTAAGGACATTCACATCGACCATGCCTGCGCCGAGAACTTCAAGCCAGCCTGTATTAGAACATGTTCTGCAGCCTTTTCCGCCACACATTGCACACTGAACATCAATTTCAACTGACGGTTCAGTAAACGGGAAGAAGCTGCTTCTGTATCTTGTCGGTCTTGCCGAGCCAAAATATATTCTTATAAACTCATTAAGAACGCCTTTTAAATCAGCCAAAGTTATATCTTTATCAACATAAAGTCCTTCTATCTGATGGAAGAAGTTATTTTTTCTTGCGTTAATATTTTCGTTTCTGTAAACTCTGCCCGGTGCAATTACACGAATAGGAGGCTTCTGATTTTCCATAACGTGAATTTGTGCACCTGATGTCTGGCTTCTTAAAACTACATTTGAGGCAAGATTTGTATAGAATGTATCCTGCATATCTCTTGCCGGGTGGTCTTTCGGAACATTAAGCATATCAAAATTGTAGTATTCTGTTTCTATTTCAGGAGAATCAGAATCCGCAACAAGCGAAAAGCCCAAACTCTGCAAAATTGATACAATTTCTTTTGTTGTAGAAGTCAAAGGATGAATTTTTCCTTTCGGTAAAGATTTTCCTGTCAGAGTTATATCTATTTTTTCGGATTTTAACTTACTGTTGAGTTCTTCTGCATATAAAACGTCATATTTTTGACTTACTGCATTTTCGAGTTTTTGAGAAATCTCATTCGCATAAGCGCCGACAATTCTCTTATCTTCATCTGATAAATCTTTCAAACCTTTTTTAATAGAATTAAGTTCACCTTTTCTGCTAAGGTATTTAAGTTTTAACTCTTCTATATTTTCTATAGATTTAACATTTTCTAACTCTTTTACAGCTGAATTATATATTTCTTCTAATTTTACCTTCATATTAACCTCTACATAAATCTGTTGTTTTCTTTTTCATGTTTTACCGTAGAAAACGGTCCGTGTCCCGGATATATTGTGTAGTCCTCCGGAAGTGTAAAAACTTTTGTCTCTATACTGTCTTTAAGTTTTTCAAAACTACCGCCGGGCAAATCAGTACGCCCTACACTTTCTTTAAATATTGTATCACCTGAAAATAATTTATCTTCAATTACGTAACCCAAACCACCTTCAGTGTGTCCCGGCAGGTCCAAAACTTTTATCTGAATATCGCCGAAAGATAAACTGTCCTCACCAGTAATATATCTGTCAATATGGGGCACTTTAACATTTTCTACCCCGTAGGCATACAAAAAAGTATCCACATGATTAATTAATTCTTTATCGGCAAGAGGTGCTACAATTTCACCTCCAATATTTTTCTTTGTATTTTCAACTCCTAAAATATGATCAAAATGTCCGTGCGTCAGCAAAATGTATTTTAGTTTTGCCTTATAGACATCGAGTTCCATTTTTATCTCGGGATTGTAATCGGTACAGTCAATCAAAACAGCCTCTTTTGAAGTCTCATCTATCAAAAGATAATTGTTATTTGCCAAAGCTCCCTGCACAAAATGTTTTAAAATCATTTTCTTGCAACCTCAAAAAGCATTTTGCATTCTTCAAATAATTTTCTTGCAGAAGAAAGTGCTATCATATTTGCTCCGTCACAAAGCGCATTATCAGGGTCAGGATGAATTTCAAAGAATAAAACATCAGCTCCGCATGTCATAGCTGCTTTTGCAAGCATCGGTACAAAACGTCTGTCCCCTCCTGTTGATGTACCGTTTGAACCCGGCATCTGGACACTGTGAGTAGCATCAAACACAACAGGATAACCAAACTCTTTCATTATTGCAATTGATCTGAAATCAACAACCAAATTGTTATACCCGAAAGTTGTTCCTCTCTCAGTCAGCATTATTTTTTTATTTCCGCTGTCCTCAACTTTTTTAATCAGAGATTTCATCTGCTGAGGTGCGAGGAACTGACCTTTTTTAATGTTTACATATTTACCTGTTTTTGCAGCTGCAACCAAAATATCAGTCTGTCTGCATAAAAATGCAGGAATCTGAATTATATCAGCAACTTCCGAAACAGGTTTTGCCTGTTCGGGCAAATGAATATCCGTAACTATAGGAACTTCAAATTTTTCTTTTACCTCAGCTAAAATTTTTAAACCATCTTCTAACCCCGGACCTCTGAAAGAATCAATTGATGTTCTATTTGCCTTATCAAAAGAAGATTTGAACACAAAATTGATATCTAAATCAGCACAGATTTTTTTTAATTCTTCTGCAGTTTTAAAAACGACATTAGCAGACTCAATAACACATGGGCCTGCTAATATGGTTAATTTTGTTGTGTCTAATTTGAAATTTTCCATAGAACAATTATATAAGAAAAAAGCAATTAGACAAGTTTAAAGACAATTAATTCAAACTATATCGAAGGATCCCAATTTGGATCATCAATTTCAGCCATTCTTTCTTGCCAAGCTTGTTCATTTTGTTTTTCGGTAATTACTCTTGTAAATGTATCAAGATTTACACCGAATAATTTATTCATTCTTTCTTCAATTTTTGCAGTTTGTGCATCAACAGTTGATGCTTTAGCTTTAAACTGAATTGCATTTGAATTAACAATTGAATTAATACCTATCATTTTGAGACTCCTATCTTTTCTTTAATTTTAAGTAAACCCACAAATATGCTAAAACGTGAAAAAAAATTTTTTAATAATTTTCCCCTCATAAATTTACAATTTTTTACAATATTCCGGTTTGGATAACAAAATTGACTATTTTTTATGAAACTTATAGAATACTTATATGGATAACATAATCATTTCACCATCAATACTTTCGGCTGATTTTGCAAATTTAGAGAGAGAAATCAAGTCAGTTGAAGAAGCAGGAGCAGATTGGCTACATATTGATGTTATGGACGGGCATTTTGTCCCGAACATAACAATTGGTGTTCCGGTTGTAAAATCTATCAAAAAAATCACAAAATTACCGCTTGATGTTCATTTAATGATTGACGATCCTAAGTTTTATGTAAAACCTTTTGTTGAAGCAGGAGCCGACATAATTACTTTTCACTATGAAGCGTGCGAAGATACTTATAAAGAAGTTATTTCTTATATTAAATCTTTCGGAATAAAAGCGGGCATGTCTATAAAACCCAAAACAAGCCACCTGAGATTTGTCGATGAACTGCCGAACTCTGAACTTGATTTATTCTTGATTATGACTGTTGAACCCGGCTTTGGCGGGCAGGAATTTATTCACTATACATCTATGAAAATCCCGGAAATCCGAAAAATTGCAAAACCCGAACTTATAATTCAGGTTGACGGAGGAATTAATAACGCAACTTCAAAAATTTGTACATCTCTTGGGGCAAACTCACTTGTTGCAGGAAGTTACATTTTTAAAAACCCCGACAGAGTTCAGGCTATAAAAAGCCTGAGAGACTAATAAAAACCGTACTTATATAGGAGACCACGTCTACCGTTTTATGCTATATTGATAATGAAAAAAAAATAATTATTTAATTAAAATATAAACTAGCAAATTTTTTTTTGTTCAGTTTTATAGATAAAAGTAAAATATGAATCTATCTTAGTTCAGGAGATACCCATGGCAGAAAAAATACTAAAAATTGATACAGGCAAACTTAGAAAAAGTTATAGCCTTAACGGAGTGACAAAAATAGAAATCAAAGATACAAACCTGCTTTTTGGGACAAAGAGCTTAAACTCACTTATAAAAACTGCAAGTGCAACGGGAAGCACTTTATCCGTAATACTTAATAATAACACACAAACTCTTTTAACCTTTGTGAACTTTAAAGATATTCAAAAATTACCTGTCATTGTATACACTGAAACAAAAAATAAATCAACGCGAAAAACCACTCGAACAGTCATATGCACACACGAAGCAGGGGAATTGGCTGATGCTACACTTCCAAAAATCGGGCCTATTACAGAACCGCAAAAAGGAACAGCTGTTAACGGTTCTATACTTGATGATGTAATTGATTTACGCGCATATGACGCTAATACTTCTAAAAAAATAACCGTAAAAATAGACGGAAAGGTTGGAGATGACAGTATTTACGGAAGCAAATATATTGATAACATAAAAGGGGTTGACGGAGATGATACCATAATCGCATCAGGAAATAATGACGTAATTATAGGCGGCATCGGAAATAATAAAATATACTACAGAACTGATAATTTTGGTGATGACACCGTTATTTTAACAAAAGGCGAAAACCTTACAATAGTATTTGACGGAGACCTTGAAAACGAAAAACTTGAATTTTCAAAACCCGTTAAAAACAAAAGTGATTTGCTAATTACTACAAAAGAAGGCACAATTACTATTAAAAATTACCTATCAAAAGATTTGGGTGCAACTTTTAAAATAATAAACGGAGCTAAAGAAATAAATGTTTTAGAAGAAGCTGTATTGGGTGAAGTTAATGCCGCAAATTATTTTCAGTTATCTCCGCAAAAAATAAATACAAAATATACAGGTACAGCCGTTGCTGACAATATAAACGCAAGTGAGTTAGTTAAACCGGCTAACGCTAAAGGCACAAAGACAAATGCAGGTGTAACAATAAACAGTATGGCAGGTAATGATCTCGTCATAGGATCTCAATATAATGACACACTAAAAGGCGGAACCGGAGACGATACAATTACAGGCGGGCTTGGAGATGATCAGTTATACGGAGAAGCAGGAACAAACACATTCGTATTCAACATGGGAGATGGCTTCGACACTATTACTTCAGGCATAGGTAATGACATTATAAAATTTAATGATACATCTGTTTCTAAATTAGAATTTGTTCCAAGAGCAGGCAAATCTTACAAAGACCTCGTCATAAATTATAATTTAGATGAAAACGATGTGGCACAGGATGCAATCACTATAAAAAACTATTATGACAAAGACGGTTATGCTATTTCTTCTGTAAAAAGTATTGAAAACGAAGGAAGAATTTTTAATATAGAACAATTAATAAAATATGAAGGACGTATCATTGACAGTAAAGCTGCCCTAATAGAAAGTACTCATTCCGAAGGTAATATCATTATAGCTAACGGAAGCATCGCTCAAACCGTAAACGGAGGAAGCGGCAAAGATATTATTTATGCATCAAACAGCACACAGGAATGTATAATTGATGCAGGAGACGGAGATGATGTTATTTACGGCTCAAATGTTGCAAGAGAAACAGGCGAAGATAAATATTATACAGGTTCCGGAGACAATATAGTTTACGCAGGTAACAGCGGAATCACCCATATATATTTAGGGAACGGAGACGATTCAGTTTACACATCTCCTGAATCTCCAACATACATTTATATTGACGGGGAATCTGCAGGCGGAAAAGATAAAATCTATTGGCAGGGTAATAACTCTACAAAATTATTTTTCACTAATAACACAGATGACGATATCGTATTTACAAGGGCAATTGACAGCAACAATTTAGTAATAAGATACAGAGATAATAAAAATTATGTAATGATTAAAGATTATTTCCTTGAAGGAAATGAAGCGATGGCAACAAGTTTTTATATAATAGCACCGGGTGCTGAAGAAAAAACATTAGATGTTGCTATTGATGAAAAAGGCGGAGTAAAAACCTATATCGAAGGCATAACAGGCACAGAAGGAAATGATTATATCTATGCTACAGAAAAGTCTGAAGTAATAAATGCATACGGAGGAAACGACTATATAGACCCGCAGGGAGGTAATGATACCATAACGGCAGGTAGCGGAAATGACTTCATCCGTAAAGGAAATGGGGATAAAACTATATATGCAAATTCAGGAAATAACAGAATAAATTTAGGAACAGGGAATAATGTCGTATATATGGGAACAGGCAGCGACACTGTACATTCAGGAATAGGGAATAATACCATTATTTTCAAAAATTTAAACACAAAAAATATACAGAATATTACAACCTATGATAACGGAAATGATACATATAAATATGGCGGAGGACAAGACAAACAAGACAGATTACTAATGGCTGAAAGTTTGTCTGATTTAGTAATTGACAGAAGAGAGGAAGATGCCGTTCTGTACAGAGGTATAAATTACGATGAACAAATAAGAAGAAACGTAACTATACAAAATTATAATAATTACAATGCAATAGCAGATGACCTTATTGTTGTAACACCGGAAGAAGAATCAAACTTATTTAATATATCAACAATTCTCGGAGATAATACCAAAACTGAAGCACAAATTCTTAATACAGGCAGAGGATATGATGACATCTACACAGGGTTTGGCGATGATACAATTATCGTAGGGCTTGGTGAAAACACCATTCACATGTATATTGCTGAAGAAGGCAATAATAATACCTTTACAAGATACCAAAGTGATCATAATGACACATTTGTTTTAGAGGACAATTTAAATTTCAATAATATTGCATTCTTAAAAAATGGTGATGACTTACTTGTTGGATATACAGGGGATTTAGAAAATAATACAGTTAATATCGTTAATTATTTTAAAAACAAAGATCTAAATGACCAACATATCATTTTCAAAATAGATAATAATATAAAATGTTTAGGTGATTTATATCAAGAGCTGGAGCCTCCGGCAGACGATGATGATCCTTCAGGAGGAGATGATTCACCAGGAGGTAATGAAAATCCTGGTGGAAATTCAGGCGATGATGAATCTTCTAATATGGTACACATAATAACAAGTGCTGATGCTGATGTAAGGGGAACTGAAGAAAATGATATTATAACCGCATACGGGAAAATCAGACAGGAAATACGTGCATATGATGGTGACGATATCGTATACGTATCTAATAATCTTTATTCTAATTTAGTATTAACGCATGCCGGGGATGATACTATTCATGGATCAGATACAGCCCGAATTGACGGTCCTGATATATATTATACAGGACCCGGTAATAATACTGTATACGCAGGGAATAATAACCCTAAAATATATTTGGGCTATAACAATGATACGGTTCACACCTCTACATCTTTATTATCATCTACAGATATCTATATTGACTGTTCTGATCCTAATCCCAATATCGCTAAAAATGGAGGACGAGACACTATTTACTGGAAAGGCTGCGGACATACCAATATAATTTTTGAGAATAATTCTTATTCAGATATGAGCTTCACTCGTTCATCATCAACAGGCAGTGATTTAGTATTAAGATACAGAAACCAAAATTACATCACTTTTAAGAATTATTTCAAAAAAGTTGAAGAAAATATTGGGGACTGCATATTTATACAGGATACAACTTCAGCAACTACAATATCAATAAGCGAAGCTCTTGCTGAAAAAGGCTACGAAATTTATTCAGGGAATTATGCATACTACGGAACAACAGGCGCTGATACCATAAACGGTACCTCCGGAGCTGACTTATTATATGGCAAAGGAAACGATACATTGAACGGAAAAAATGGAAATGATACCTATATAGTATCTTCGCTTAATAATTCTACAACTATTTCCGATACCGGAGGTACAGATACATTAAACATTAAAGATAACCATGCAAACATAAAAGCTTTATTTAATGTTCAAAAAGATGGAACTTTCGCTGACGGGCAAAACAAATTATACATAGTGAATAATACGGCTTATAATGAATGGACCTTATCGGGAGATGCACCGACTTCAGGAATTAAGATAAATAACTTTGACGTAATTGAAAAAATATATTCGACTGATAATTATAAACTTAATAATCTGAATCAGTTAAAAGAATCAGTTGCTGCATGGTTAACAGATGCAAACGGCGGATTAGGATATGATGATGTTCAAGCTGCATTAACAAGTGGAGATGCAAACATCGGCGACCTGATTGCAATATTCGATAACGCATCATGGGAACAACAGGTTTAAAAGTTATTCTTTTATGATTCCCAATTTTACGCACGCATTATATGCGCAGCTTTGCTGCGACTCTTTTTTGGTCCTGCCGGTTGCTGATGCAATTTCCTCATCGTTATAATAAACAACCGAATTAAATTGGGGTTTATGAGCAGAACCTGTTTGTTCCGTTTTATACACAGGTAACTTACAGTCAATCGATTGAGTATATTCCTGAAGCATTTCTTTTGCATGATATTTTACTAAATTATTATCAATTTCTTCAATATATTCTGCGAATTCTTTTTCCAAAAATTCTGTTGTTTCATTAACTTTGCCGGAAATACTGCACGCCCCTAACAATGCTTCAAAAGCGCAGGCAAGAATAGATTCTTTTTTCCTTCCGCCTGTTTTCTCTTCGCCTTTTCCCAATCTCAGACATTTATCTAATCCGATTTTTTCCGCAACCTTTGCCAAAGATGCATCCGATACAAGTATTGCCCTAATTTTAGTCATTCTTCCCTCATCATAATCAGGGAATTTATTAAATAGAATTTTTGAAATCAAAAGTTTTAAAACCGCATCACCCAGAAATTCAAGTCTTTCGTAGCATTCATCATACGGTCTGTCATTATCTTTAACAAACGACGGATGCGTCATTGCAATATCAAATAATTTTTTATCGCAAACATCAATTAAATTTATATCAGCAGCCATCAAAACAAACCTTTAAGAAAATTGACTAAATGAGTTCCTATAGTTCCGTCAGAAACAAATACACTCATATAATAATACGCAACAGGAATACTCAAAATATAACTGTCTGAACGGTCAAGAATACCGCCGTGACCCGGAAGCATATCACTTGAATCCTTAACCCCGGCATCTCTCTTTATAAGTGATTCACATAAATCCCCTATCTGAGCAAAGAAAGTTATCAAAATACCGAAAATCAGTGAGTGATACCATTCAATACCAATCAAATAACCTATGACCAAAGATGACAATACAGCAACAACTCCGCCGCCTATTGCTCCTTCAATAGTTTTATTTGGACTTATAACAGGAGCAAGTTTATGTTTTCCGAATTTTGTGCCGAAATAATAACATCCCGTATCCGTAAATAATACACAGAAGAACAACATTACAACAAACCAAAGCCCGTCACCAATTGAACTCATTTTAAGGAATCCGTAATAGTAAGGAGTTGTACCCAAATCTCTTAAATTTATAAAGTACAAAGGCAACCAGCCGCCATACACAAAGCCCAAAATAGTCGTTGCAACGTTTGCAATATATGGCTGACGACCTCTGAACAGTACCCACATAAAAGCAGACACGCAAGATATCGCAATTATCAGAGGAATTAAATCGATTCTGTTGAAATACGCAGTAATTGCATACGTAAAATCAGCCAGTAAAATAATTTTTAAACTGGGAGTGAAACCTTTATTTTTAAGTATTTTAACGTATTCATTAGATCCAAATACAACAAAAGCAATCATAGCAAGCAACAATGGCAAACCGCCCAATAGGATTGCGGCAAAAAACACAATACCCATTATAAATCCTGTTATAAGCCTTGTTATACTCATATTTGTCATTAAACCGTTAAAACCTCTTTTTCTTTTTCAGAAACCAAATTATCAATTAAAGATGTATATTTATCGGTTAATTTCTGAATTTCATCCTGATTATCTTTAACAACGTCTTCCGGAAGATTTTCTGATTTTTCCAATTTTTTCAAATCATCAGTCATATCGCGTCTCGCGTTTCTGACAGCAACTTTTGATTCTTCTCCGATTCTTTTTACATCTTTAACAATTTCTTTTCTTCTTTCTTCTGTCAAAGGAGGGAAAGATAATCTTATGCATATACCGTCACTGTTTGGAGCAACGCCTAAATCTGCTTTTATTATTGCCTTTTCAATTTCTTTCAAAACACTCTTATCGTAAGGCGAAATTACGAGGTTTGTTCCGTCCTGAACTGTAACCTGAGACATCTGTCTGAGAGGTGTCGGCGCACCATAGTAATCAACCAAAACTCTGTCTAAAATTGCAGGATTTGCTCTGCCTGTACGAATAGTAGTAAATTCTCTTTTTAACTGATTTACTGCTTTTTCCATTTTTTCTTCGCCAAATAAAAATAATTCATCAACTGCTTCTGACATATATTCTCCTTATTTACTTTCAATATGTGTACCGATTTTTTCACCATAAACGATTTTAGCCATGCTTCCTTTTGCCTTAAAATCAAACACTGCAATAGGAATTTTGTTTTGCTTGCATAAATCACATGCCGCTGTATCCATAACTTTTAAATCGTTCTTTATAATTTCATCATAATTCATTTCTTTGATTAATTTTGCATCCGGGTTAGTCTTAGGATCGTCTGTATAAACTCCGTCAACACCATTCTTCGCCATTAACATAATTTCTGCATTAATTTCAGATGCTCTAAGCGCCGCTGCCGTATCTGTAGTAAAGAACGGATTTCCTGTTCCTGCCGCAAATATAACCACTCTGCCTTTTTCAAGGTGTCTTATAGCTCTTAATCTTATATAAGGTTCGGCAATCTGATTCATTGCAATAGCCGATTGCACTCTGCAGTCTATTCCCATTTTTTTGAGTCCTGACTGAATTGTAAGAGCATTCATAACAGTAGCCAACATTCCGACATAGTCGCCTGATGCTCTGTCCATTCCGAGCGCAGCACTGTTTTTCATCCCTCTGAAAATATTCCCGCCGCCTACAACAACAGCAACCTGAACTTTGTTTTCCAGCAGAGATTTTATTTCTTCGCACATCATTTCAACAGGAGCCTTATCTATTCCAAATTGTTGTTCTCCAAGTAATGCTTCTCCGCTTATCTTTAACAGAACTCTTTTATATTTTAAATCCATCGGATACCTCTCTCTATACTGATAGTACATTAAAGACAATTTAATGTAAACTAAAAAATTTATTCAGCATTACTTGTCAGCAACTCTTTCGGAATTTCTGATGTAGTATTTATCCCGTACTCTTTTAAGGCTTCAACCTGTGAAAACAAACTCGGATTATTAGGATTAGACCTTCTGAATCTGTTTATTAAAGTTTTAAATGCCCCTGACGTCTTATCAAATTGCCCCTGAATTTCAATCAATTCCTGACAGAATTGTGAAAATGTTTCGTAAAGACTTGTCCCTGCATCGACAATTTTATTTACACTTTCTCTCTGCTTTTGCTGAGACATAAGATAATTAACTAATCTTATTGCTGTTAACAAAGATGCAGTACTTACAATAATGATATTATCTTTATACGCTTCATAGATAAACGCTGCGTCTTCGTATAAAAGATTAACAGCATTTTCTATCGGGACATACATCAAAATAAAATCAGGCTGATATAAACCTTCTGCATTTTGATAATTTTTCTTTCCTAAATCATCAATTCTTTTCTTAACTTCAGATTTAAATTTTGAAAGTTTTGTTTCATCTTCCAAATACTCTAAATAACTTGTTAAAGTAACTTTGGAATCAATTATCAAATGTCTGTTATCAGGCAAATTTATAACCACATCAGGTTTAATTTCATGCACCTCATTATCTGCAGAATTTACAGAATATGTCTTGTACTGTTTATTATAATGAACATTTTCCTGCATTCCACACGATTGCAAAATGGTATCCAGAAGATTTTCCCCATACACCCCTTTTGCATTTTGTTTCATTGTAAGCGCATTGACGAGTTTTTGGGTTTCATTTTCTATTGTCTGATTTTTATCTGCAAGCATCTTTATCTGTTCTTTTAAGGCTGCCGCATTTTTTTCACCTGAAATATTAAAATTATCAACCTTTGTTTTAAACTCGGACAACTCTTTTGTTAAAGGCTGAATTTTCTGTTCGAGTGCCTCCTGATTTTGTTTTCTCAAGTCTTCCTGCTCTTTTTTTATAACTTCATTTGCAAGCTTTGAAAAATCATCTTTCATCACTTCCGACAAGTTACCAAAAGTTTCTAATTGAGTTTTTACTCTGATGAGTTCGGAATTTGAAACCAATCTAACAATTATTCCCGAAATTATTGCTCCGGCTAAAAAAGAAACGATATAATAAATCACAAATACTCCTATCTTCTGCTGTTTAATTTTGAAAGTAATTTCAAAATTTCGATGTATAACCAAACCAATGTTACCAATAAGCCGAATGCGCCAAACCATTCGAATTTTTTAGGTATCAAATTTTGAGCGCCTTTTTCAATAAAATCAAAATCAATTATAAGATTTAAAGCTGCAACAATAATAATTATAAGACTTGCAGCAATCCCGACCACACCGCAATCATATAAAAAAGGAACTTTGTAGCCAAAAAACGAGCCTACCAAATCCAATATATAGATGAGAAATATAGTTGTTGTTGATATAAAGACAACACTCTTAAATTTTTCGGTACAAGTGATTAATTTCATCCTGTATAAAAAAAGCATTGAAAATAATGCACCAAAAGTCCCCAAAACAGCATTAAACACAATACCCGGGTATTGTGCTTCAGCCAATGCAGAAAGACTGCCTAAAAGTACACCTTCTGCAAGAGCATATACCGGAATAAGAAAAATAACTCTTCCGAATATAATTATTAAAGCTGTTAATAAAGCCACAAATCCGGCAACCATTGAATAAGTCATAACTTCTGCTAAAAAACCTTTTGCAAACAGACTCCAGGTATATGAGGCCCCCAACAATAATATTAAAAATAAGCAAAAAGTCTTTTGTATTGTTCCGTTAATAGTTAACGGTTCTCCTTCAATAACTGTTTCTTGGCTCATAAATTTATTATTCAAAATAGGATTTCGCATAATAAACACTCCTCTTCTCTTTTGTACATTTTTAATTATACACTATAAACCTTAAAAATAAATGAACTTAATTTTTTTTTAATGTAATATATTTCTATGATAACAGAGAATTTTATTAAATTTTTAAAATACTTCGGAAAAGGCAAAACAAAATCTATTATTAATTATATTATTCTGACATTCATTACGGGCGGATTTGAATTTTTGGGAGTTGCACTTGTTTATCCCTTTATTTTACTTTTATTAAAACCTGATGCATCTTTTATTAATAAGATTCCGTTTGAATGTTCCCCATATCTGATCGGCTTAATGGCTATTGCCCTTTTTCTTATAAAAAATATCTTTATGATTTGGCAGATAAAAATTCAGACTAAATTTGTTCAGAATTGGAATTATGAATTAAAAGCACTTTTTATGGAATACTTTCTGTATTCTGATTATAAAACTTCATCCTCAACCTCCGCAAGTGACAAACTTTACATAATAAATTTCTTAATTCCGACATCTCTGTCAAACTTTGTTCTTCGAATTATGAATTTATTTGTAAACGCAGTTATCGTTGCCGCGATTCTCGGACTTCTCTTTTGGAAATTTACTGTTTCTGCTGTTATTGCAACTATTTTTTCAATTGCAACCGTTGTTTTTCAACATTTGTATTTCAAAAACAAATCTAAAATATTATCAGCAAAAATTGCGGAGCAAACTAAAATCTTTCTGCAAAAACTTCAGGATATTGTATATAACATAAAACAGGTAAAAATATCCTGCCTTGAAACTAAGTTTCTAACCGATTTTAATGATAAACAAAAAGAACTTAACGACTTAAACCTTGAATCCGGATTTATCTCAGGGATTCCGCCTTACATAATAGAAACCTTAATAATACTGACTTTGGTATTACTCCTTGGAATTATGGCTATTTTAAACAAAAATAATTCAGAAATTTTGGTTGCATCTTATGCCGTAATGGTTGCAGCAATTTTCAGAATAGCACCCGCACTAAACAGAGTTCAAAGTTCACTGAACGGAATGAACTTATCTCGCCAACACGTCAAAAGATTAATCAATTACTATGAGAAATTTAATTTGAATAATATGACCTTTGATACATACAGAGACTGTATTAAATTTGAAAAAAATATAAGATTGGAAAACGTAACCTTTGCATACAACGACAAACCCGTGATAAAAAATTTATCAGCAGAAATTAAAAAAGGGGAATTTATAGGGATAGTAGGATTATCAGGCGCAGGAAAAAGCACACTTGCTGATATACTTATGGGACTTTACCCGATTCAGGAAGGCAAAATATACCTTGATAATGAAGAAATATCCGATTTGTCATCACTTCGAAGACTTATAGGATATGTTCCGCAAAAGACAGTTCTGTTGGGAAAAACATTCCTTGAAAATATATACTGGGGTTCATCGGAATACGATACAGAAAAAGTAAAAGATTCACTCAA
Source organism: bacterium (assembly GCA_017433195.1). Classification (GTDB taxonomy): domain Bacteria; phylum Cyanobacteriota; class Vampirovibrionia; order Gastranaerophilales; family Gastranaerophilaceae; genus RGIG2479. The sequence continues at coordinate 18,124 of JAFRHR010000031.1, read as the reverse complement.
AAAAGCTCAGATGTATGATTTTATTACTGAAAACTACAAAGACGGACTGAACGCATCGCCTGTCGTAAACGGAGAAGGACTGTCTTTGGGGCAAATGCAGAGGTTATCAATAGCCAGAGCTTTATACAAAAATCCCCAACTGTTAATTTTAGATGAAGCAACCTCTTCTCTTGACGTTCAGACTGAAAATGAAATAACTCAAACATTAAATACATTAAAAGGAAGTCTTACAATAATTTCAATAGCACACAGACTCTCTACTTTAAAATCATGTGACAGATTATTTTTTATGACTGACGGACAGATAAAAGATACCGGAACATTCTCTGAATTATATGACAGAAATCCGGATTTTGCCAAACTTGTGGATTTATCAGAATTAAATATCGAAAAAGAAAATTAATTAGTCTTTTCTTCTCTTAACTGATTGATATTATCTGCTCTCAGGAGTTTATAGTAGTGCTGAGAATTTATTTCTCCGCCGATTAAAATCAAAATTGAAGTATAGTAGAGCCATACCATCAAAACGGCAAACGCACCGATTGTTCCGTAAACAAAGTTATACGTGTGAAGATTATTTATATAAACCGAAAAGCCCCATGAACCCATTAACCAAAGTACACAGAACCACAGTGTTCCCCAAAATGATGATTTAATTTTTAAGGTTTCCCTGCTTTTTAAATCAGGCAATATGTAATACATCAAAAATGCCATTATATACAGCGCAAGAAAGGCTACCGGCCACCTTGAAATAAGTATTACATGAGCCGACAAATCCGTAAGTGAAAAATATGTAATAGCAATTTCAATAAAAATTTTACCGAAAATAATCAGGTTAATACTTAAAAACAAAACCAACGTATTAACCAAGACCATAAACAGAGATAAAATTCTTGTGTAGATAAATGATCTTGTTTCTTCTACTTTATAAGCTCGGTTTAAACCTTTCAGAATTATTGCCATAGTATTCGTTGAAAGTATCAGAGTAATTACAAAACCTAATACCGCCAAAAATCCGCCTTTTGTAAAGAACATAACCTCGTTAAGCACGGCTTTTATCAGCTCAATTGAATCAATTGGCATTATATTTTCAAGGAACAGAAAGACAGACTGCATAAACATGTGTTTTCCTATCCACCCGAAAACAGCCATCAAAAATATCATAAAAGGGAATATTCCGATAACAAGCCAAAAACCCATTTCTGCCGCAGCTCCGAAAAAATCGTTATCGACAACTGATTTTACAATACTCCTTACTGTTTTTATAAAGCCCTTTATATGTTTAAACACTTATTTATTTTCCTTTTCTATTTCCACCAATAGTTTTTTTACCGCAGTTTTTACATCACTTTTTATTGTACATCCTGCGGCAAATGTATGACCGCCACCGTTAAAAGCACCGCAAATTTTGGCTACATCAGTTTTCTTACTTCTCATTGATACTTTACTTGTTTTTGAGTCAACTTCTTTTACTACAAAAGCCACATCAGTTTTATCAATAGATCTTAAAGTTTCTGAAATCCCGTCTGTAAAGTCATCTCCGCCTTTAAAACGTTCCAAATCTTTTTTAAATACTGTTGTATAAACTATTTTTTCATCTTCGGAAAAAACTGCCTTATCGACACAATAATTTTGAAACTGTACCAAATTTTTTGATTTTGTTTCATAACATTTTTTATACAGAATATTAGGACTGATTCCGTATGCCATTAAATCGGCAGCAGCTCTGAATGTATCTGCCGTTGTATTTTCAAATCTGAAGCCGCCTGTATCCGTCATTACGGCAACATACAGACAAACTGCAATGTCATAATCAATTTCCCAATTATTCTTCTTGAAGAAATAATGCAAAACTTCTCCAGTAGAACTTGCATCAGGAACAATTAAAGAATAATCTCCAAACCCGTCATTTGTTTTGTGGTGATCTATATTAACCGTAGTTTTTGCTTTATCAAAGAATATAATACTGTCGCATAATCTTTCTTTTGATGCTACATCAACAGTTATTACCAAATCATAAACCAAAGATTTATCATAATTTCTTTTGGCATTAACTATACCGGGCAAAAATTCATAATTTGACGGAATTTTTGATAAAATCTGCATATCAGGCTTAATTTTGTGTCTCAGATATATTGCATGGGCTAAAGCGCACATAGAACCTAATGTATCGCCGTCAGGGTTTACATGAGAAATTATCATTATTTTTTTAGAACTTTTTATGATATCATCAAAATTAGTTAATTCCATTTCTTTATACTAACACAAAAGGTCTTTTATGGGGAAACTTCTTTACTCAAATTTTGAAACTACATCTGAAATAATAGAAACAATGCTTGAAGAATCCGAAATCAAGCGTACAGTAAAACGTGCAACACTGTATTCATTTTGGGATAAGATTGTTCCGCAAAAATTCAAAGATAAATCAAAACCATACGGAATGATAGGTAAAAATGTTATGAGTATTGCATGCGAAAACCATATTATTGCTCAGGAATTAACCCTTATAAAAAGTGATTTGATAGAAAAATTTAAACCATATTCAAAATCTTTAAAAATTAAAGTTACTGATTTTAAATTTGATCCGAAAAAATGGTCACTTTTGTAAATACAACGAGGAACGGTTTCAATACAGGCAGCAGACTGTCCCGTGTGCTACCTGTATTTCACACACCTTAAGGGCGGATGCAAAAAATCTCAAAAATTTGTCAATTTTTGGATTTTTTACTTCCTTAAAATAAAAAAGCATAAAACAGCACTGTTTTATGCAACATACATTTACCTTTACTACAAAAAATCTTTTTAATTAATCTACATAACAGGTTAATAAATCATTGTTTCTGAGTTTATCTAATGCTCTTAACTCTGTTTGTCTGATACATTCTTTGGTAACACCATATAAATTACCGATTTCTTCTAACGTTTTCTTAGCAATATTGCCAAGTCCGAAACGCATTTTTATAACATTTTGTTCTCTGTCTTTCAAAGTGGAAATTACAATTTCCAAATCTCTCTGCAGGTTTTCATATTCAAGATTTGAACTTACATTTGATTTTTCATCTTCAAGTAAATCTGCAACATTTACTTCTTTACCGTTGCCGTAATCTACTGAACCTTCGATAGAAATAGTCTTTGAATATGCGCCGAGGAATGAATCAATTTTGTCTGAAGAAATGTTCATTTTTTCAGCAACATCAGAATTTTTAACCTGACAATTGTATTCTCTTTCCATCTGAGCTTTAACTTTTGAGAATTTTGATAAGGTTTCCTGAATATAAACAGGAATCTTCATACAGTGAGACTGTTCGGAAATTGCTTTAAACATTGCCTGTTTAATCCACCAGCTTGCATAAGTTGAAAACTTATAACCTAATTTCCAGTTAAATTTTTCAGCAGCAATCATTAAGCCTAAATTACCTTCCTGTATTAAATCTACAAGCGGTAAACCTGACATATGTATCGCTTTTTTTGCTACTGTAATAACTAATTTTAAATTAGCCTGTATTAATAATTTCTTTGCTTCAGCATCGCCTGCTGCAGCTTTTCTTGCTATTTCTTTTTCTTCAGCTTGAGTAAGTTGTCTGTAATTAGAAATTTTTCTGATGTACAAATTTAAATCACTATCTGTACTTGCTTGCAATACATTGCTTCTAGCGGGGTTGCTTGAATTCTTTTTCATTTTGATCAACTTAGTCATGTTTAAACTCCTATTTAATTTTAATAAACCTATATACTTCTACATAATAGACTTGGGGTAAAAAAGTGTTAGTATATTTTGACCTTAATAAACCTTACTACGCCGTGTGATATATTCAGTATATATCAGAGTATATACTTTTTCAAGTCTTTTGTTACAAATGTTTACATAATAGGGTTTAAATTCAACAAAATTGCGACTTTTTATTTTTTATACAATCGCACCATGTGAAGCATCCTGAACATTTTTTATATATTTTGAAAGATATCCATGCCTGCATTTTGGAGTAAACGGTTTGAGATTTTTACGTCTTTCAGCAAGTTCTTCTTCGGATACCATGAGAATAATTTCTCTTTTATTAATATCAATTCTGATTTTGTCTCCGTCTTTTATAAGGGCAATATTACCGCCGTCTGCAGCTTCCGGGCAAATATGTCCGACACATATTCCTCTTGTACCGCCGGAAAATCTTCCGTCAGTAATTAGTGCCGCCTTTGTGCCGAGTCCTTTTCCTACCAAAAGCGATGTCGGAGCGAGCATTTCTCTCATACCCGGCGCTCCCCTAGGGCCTTCATATCTTATAACAATGACATCACCCTCTTTGATTTTATCATTTTCAAGAGCAGACATTGCATCTTCTTCACTGTCAAACGGTCTTGCAACACCTTCAAATTCATAGCAAGAAGAATCAACTCCAGATATTTTTATAACTGAACCACCGGGGGCAACATTACCATATAAAACAGCAAGTCCCGGCTTATCGGTTATTGGATTATTAAACGGTTTTATAAAATCTTCGTTAAGCCATGCATTTTGAGACAATTCTTTAATAGAATATCCTGAAACGCCTGTCGTATTTTTTAATTCAGGAACAACTCCATAAAGTCTTTTCAATAGTCCGTTTATACCGCCTGCGTTATGGAAATCAGTCATAACAGGAGGGGCTGAAGGATCGAGTTTTACTATCTGGTGTATTTTATTGCTTAATTCTTCAAAATCCTCAAGCAAAACAATGTCCTTATCGTCACCGTTTAATTGTTTCAGAGCATTTGCTATTGCAAGGATATGCAAAAATGAATTAGTAGAACCTCCGAGAGCCAAATCGCATATTATTGCATTTCTGAGTGAATCTCTGTTAATTATATCTGATGGTTTTATATCCTCTTTTACCAAATCAACTATTCTCATACCGCTGTCAAATGCTATTCTGCGTTTCTTTGAAGAAACCGCAGACGCCGTTGCACAAAACGGAAGACTCATACCTAAAACTTCTGTAAGACATGCCATAGTATTTGCGGTATAAAGTCCCTGACAAGCACCCGCTGACGGACAGCATTCCTCCTCTAATTCTTCAAGTCTTTCTGCCGTAATTTCACCGCTTCTGTATCTTCCGACCGCTTCAAAACCGCCTTTTATCATTGTAAGTTTTTCGCATTGGCTTTCGCCCTGAAGCATAGGTCCTGCAGTAACTATAATTGCGGGGATATTTAAACGCAAGGCACCTATTAACATTCCCGGAGTAATTTTGTCACAATTAGATAACAAAACCAAGCCATCAAGCTGATGAGCTGCAGCAACAGTTTCTACGCAATCAGCTATTAAATCTCTTGACGGAAGTGAATACTGCATACCGGAGTGTCCCATTGCAATACCGTCACAAACTGCGGGAACTCCGAATATAAATGCCTGACCGCCGCCTGAATGAATACCTTTTTCAATCTGACGTTCCAAATCTCTCATTCCGATATGTCCCGGGATTAAATCAGTAAACGAACTGGCTATACCGATAAACGGCCTGTCGATATTTTTTTTACTGACTCCGGTTGCATACAGTAAACCTCTGTGAGCCGTTCTCGCTATTCCCTTTTTAATTTCGTCACTTTTCATTAATCTTCTCCGTTTACGCAGACACTAACACACCAAAAACTTTTCTTACTTCTTCTCTGTCATCAAAGTGAATTGTTTTGTCGGCAAGAATCTGATAGTCTTCGTGTCCTTTTCCCGCAACGACAACGACATCATCTTTTTGAGCAACAGTCTTCAAAAGTCTTATTGCTTCCCCTCTGTCTTCTTCAACTGTAACATTCTGAACGGAATTAAATCCTGCAAGAATATCTGTTATAATCTGCTGAGGATTTTCGCTTCTCGGGTTATCACTTGTAAGAATAACTTTATCTGCTATCTGTTCCGCAATTGCACCCATTTTCGGACGTTTTGTAGCATCTCTGTCTCCGCCGCAACCAAACAAACAAATGAGTTTACCGTTTTGCGGTTTTATTTTCATTGCGGCATTCAAAACATTTTCCAAACCGTCAGGAGTATGCGCATAATCAACGATTACGAGCGGTTCTTTTACAATTACCTCAAATCTGCCCGCAACCCCGTGGAGTTTAGAAATACATTCTGCTGATTTTTCAACATCAAAGCCGCTTGCATATGCGACAGTCAGTGCAGCAAGTACATTATAAATACTGAACATTCCGTTCATTGCAAGATTAATTTTTATCTCTCTGCCGTCAACGACACAGGTAAAAGATGCACCGTTTGATGAGAAAGAAATATCTTTTGCCTGCAGAGTAGAATTTATATGTTCAATACCGTAGGTATAAACTTTTACATTTTCAGGAACCTTTTTGATAAACTTCTGAGCATATTTATCATCGGCATTTATAACAGCAAAACCACCGTCTTTAACTTTTTCAAAAAGACGCGCTTTGGCTTCAAAGTAGTTATCCATAGTTATATGATAATCGAGGTGATCCTGAGTTAAATTTGTCAAAACAGCGGCATTAAAAGAACACTCCCCGACTCTGTTTTGAGAAAGAGAATGAGAACTTACTTCCATTGCAACATTTTTAATTGAATTTTCTTTTATTGTATGCAAAACGGCCTGCAATTCAGGAGCCTGCGGGGTTGTATGTTTTGCTTCCTTATAACTGTCACTCGAATCTAATTTATAGCCCAAAGTACCTATAATTGCACATTTTTCGTTATAATGTTCAAATATACGCTGAATTAAGTGAGTAACAGTTGTCTTTCCGTTAGTACCGGTAACCCCAATTAAATTCAAATCATTTGATGGATAATTATATAAAAGAGCCGATGGTATTGCTAAAGTTTGTTCTGTCGATTTTACTATAATCTGAGGCAAGTTACAGTCCAGTTCATCCTCGCATAAAAATGCCTTTACTCCGGCATTTACAGCATCCCGAAAGTATTTATGTCCGTCAGTATGCTCACCTCTCATACAAACAAACAAATCACCCTCTTTTGAGAGTTTGGAATTGTAAGAAATACCAGTTAATTCAATATCCGTATTTTCGCAATTTACTAATTTTATGTAATCCAATTTACCTATCAATTCACCAAGTTTCATCTTTATATCCCCATATTAACTAATGTTTAACCTTATCAGGCGCAATATTCAAAATTCTGGTAATTTGCATTGCAATTTCCTTAAATACTGGTGCTGCAACTGTATTACCAAATATTTCGCCACCCTGCGCCGAATCAACAACAACGTAAATCAATACCTGCGGATCTGATGCAGGCAGATAGCCTACGACAGAAGTATAAAGTTTGTTTGTATAACCTGTCGCATTTTCTTTCGGTTTTCTTGAAGTTCCTGTTTTTGCGGCAAGACTGTAATTATCCAGCTTCATTAACGTATGACCGTTTTCTATACTTTTTGCAAGAAGTCTCGTAATAGCCTTTGCATTTTGAGGCTGCATTATTTCTATTTTCTGAACATGTTTTGGTTCTTCCTCAGGGGAATACTTTATGACATGCGGAGTAATCCATGTGCCGTTATTAGCAATAGCTGAAACTGCTGCTGCCATTTGTATTGCCGTAACAGATGCCGCATAACCGTACCCCATAGATGCGTGGTCTGACATATCCCAATTAGAAACCGCCTTCAAAAGTCCTGTTGACTCACCCGTCAAATCGATACCCGTCTTTGCACCGATTCCGAATTTTTTAAGCATTCCGTGAAATTCCTGCTTCGTCATCATCTGCGCAACTTTTGCCGATGCAACATTACTTGAATGCTGGAACAAATATACCAAATCAATTAACCCCGGGCAGGGATTTCTGTCGTAATCGTAGTTTTTAATAGGCCACCAGCCTAATTTCATTTTTCCTGAGTCGTAAACTTTTGAAAACTCGTTTATATGCCCTGTTTCCATTGCTGACGCAATTGTAAGAATTTTAAAGGTTGACCCCGGAGGATAAACGTCAGTTAAGGTCCAGTTTTTCAGTTGAAGCATTGAAGCATCATTATATTTGTTCGGGTTATATGACGGGTAAACTGCATAAGCAAGTATTTCTCCCGTTTTTGGAGCAATAACAATTACCGCACCTCTCAGCGCCTGAAATTTTGTTATTGCCTTGTTTAATTCATCCTCACAAATATGCTGAATTGCAGTGTCTATCGTCAGCGTAACATCTTTCCCCTTCGGAAGAGTTGTTGCCATAATCGGATCTGTTGATATTCCGTACAGGATATCCCCCTTTGGAGTTTTTTCTATTTTTGGAGCTTTTGCATCCATTAACACATCTCTTGCCGTATATTCGATACCCTGTGCAATATTTGAATCAGGATTGTAATATCCCAAAACATGCGCCGCAAGTCCGCCCTGAGGATAAGACCTGACACTGACTTTATCTATTGAAATTTCACGCAGACCGCATTTTACAATATCATCTTTCATGAAACGGTCAACGTCTTTTTTCAGCAGAACTATCGTTTCATTTCTGTTTAATTTTGACATCAAAACGGATTTCGGTTCCTTTAAAACAGGGGATAAAATTCTTGCCAAATCCTCTTTTGATCTGACCTCCTCGTTATAATAATTCTTATTAAAGTAAATCTTATATAAAATAGTATCCGTAGCAAGTTTAATTCCGTTCCTGTCGTATATCGAACCTCTCATTATGTGGCTTGCGCCGCCCGTTCTCTGTCTTTGCGCTCTTTCCTTATAATGTCTTAAATCAAATACCTGAAGAGATATCAACTGTAAAAGTAAAGCAATAATTACACAATAAAAGACGAGCTGTACGTTTCTTGTCTTCCTGTCAAAATCTTTTAATCTTGATCTGTCCTTTTCTCTCATCTCTTCCCCAATACTGAACTTATTTAAATTTTATCACATAATAAATTAATTAAAAAATAATTAAATTTTATTAAAAAGGGCAAATTTTATATTATTATATAGATAACAGGAGCATAAAATGAAATACAAAGATTATTATGAAACGTTAGGCGTAAAACGTGATGCAACACAGGCTGAAATCAAATCAGCATACAGAAAACTTGCAAGAAAATTTCACCCTGACGTAAATAAAACAAAAGAAGCGGAAGAAAAATTTAAAGATATAAACGAAGCATATGAAGTTTTATCCGATAAAGACAAACGTCAGCGCTATGACAGTTTAGGTTCAAACTGGCAGGGAGGTGCTGATTATACACCACCTCCGGGTTTTGAAAACTTTAACTTCAAATTCCATAACACAGGCGGTCAGGGTTTTGACTTCGGACAAAGCGGGGGATTTTCCGATTTCTTCAGTTCTCTGTTCGGAGATTTCATGGCCGGAGGGAACATGGGACACTCCCAGTCAAGAGGTTTTTCAGGTTTTGACTTCGGACAGAACATGAATATGAATACTCAATACGAAAGAAAGCCACAAAAGTCGGAAGATTTGGACGTAACAAAAACTGTAACTATTACGGCAAGAGATTTATTTAAACAGGAGCCTGTTAACGTTCGATACACTGAAATGGATAAATGCACCCAATGTCCAAAAGGCGGCGGCTTTTGTCATAACTGCAACGGGACAGGAATTGTTTCCGTAAACAAAAGCGTTAAAGTAAACCTCCCTAAAGAAGTAAAAGAAGGGCAGAAAATAAGACTTAAAGGACAGGGCAAACGTGACAGTTACGGAAGAGTCGGGGACTTGTACCTGATTATTAAATTTAAAGACGGTGAATATCAGGTTGACGGGGCTGATTTGACTAAAGAAATAGAGATAACACCAAGTCAGGCAGTCTTAGGCGCAAATAAAGAAATTGAAACACTTCACGGAAAAATAAACATAAAAATTCCTGAAAAAATTTCTTCAGGACAGGCACTAAGATTAAAAAATCTCGGACTTCCGCTGAAATCTTCAGGATTCGGAAACCTTAACGTAAAAGTTAAAATTGTTATTCCGAAAAATCTTACAGACAAACAGATAAAATTATACAAAGAATTAGCTGAACTTGAATAAAATCAATATAAATTTACTACTTAACGGACAGAATTTTATCGATTTTGTCCGTTAATTTTTTGTAATCATGGTTAACAGGAGTTTTCTTTGAATTTTTTATAACATCAATAAATACATTTGAGCTTTCAGGTTTACCGTTTAAAAATACATCACTTTCTGTGACATCAATTCTTGCCGGAACAATAAGGCCGTCTTTGGCAATTTTTGATATAACTTCTTTTGACGATAAGTATTCAATTAACCTTATTGCCTCATTTTTGTGCTTTGAATACTTATAGATACCCCAGCCCGAAGCATCTGCAGGAACAATACTGCCTGCTTTTCCGTTAGGAAAACTTATAACATCCCATCTAAAATCTGCGCTTTCTCTGTATTTCGGAACAAGCCATCTGCCTGAAAGATGCATTGCCAACTTTTTATTCAGAAACATTTGAGCCATTGTTGAAGTTGCGGCTTCACTTCTCTCCGGGGCATAGTGGTATTTGTATCTCAAATTTTTATAAAAATTTAAACCGTAATCAGAATTTGAATAAATTTCAGATTTCAAATCGTCAGATAAAATTCCTTCACCGTTACTCATTAAAAACGGAAGCAGATACATTGTATTTTCATCGTAACTTATGCAAAAAGTATCATTTTCTTTAAATTTCTCACATATTTTTGAAAAATCCTCAAATGTCCAATCTGATTTAGGATAAGCTACACCGAATTTATCAAAAATATCCTTATTATAATAAATAACAAGATTTGAAATATCTCTCGGAACAGCAAGCAATTTCCCGTTATATGAAAGGACTTCAAGAGATTTGGGGTAAAAGTTTTCTGTATTAACTTGAACTGATAAATCGTCGAGGAAATCAGAATATACCGGGAGGCTCAGATTATTTATAAACACAACATCAGGCGCAGTGTTTGATGCAAAAAGCAAATGAATTTTCTGAAAATAATTCTGAGGAAAATGCAGAAAATTTATTTTTATATCCGGATTTTTCTTTTCAAAATCTTTAAGTATAGGTTTCAAAATTGCCATTTCAGATGCCGAGCCCCAGCTTGAAAAAGTCAGCTCGACAGAATTTTCACTTTTACATCCCACAAATAAGAAAACACAAAAACACAAAGTAACAAGATAAAAAAATAAACTTTTTTTCATTATAAATCCATTACGTGCTTAATTTCTTTCTGGTTAAATTCAACTATCATTTTTTCGCTGCCGAGTTTTACCAGATACTGTTCTTTTCTGCCTGCTTTATCATATAATCTTGCCTGTAATTCTCTCTTAGGAACTTCATCAAAATTCTTTAACACATAATAATTATCGTTTTTGAAACCAATTAAAGCATGATTACCTTCATAATCAACCATATATAATCCGGCATTTTTCTTTATCTGTACCTGACTTATAACTTTTAATCCGTTTTCGAGAACGACAGAATTATCTTCTTCCGGAGTATCGTGTTCTTCTACGTAATCAACTATTGCCTCATCGGTAATTTCCTCATCATCAGCGCTGACAACCGGCTGATGGACTTTAACTGTCTGTTTATAGTCGTTTAAATCAAGAACATTATTTTCTTCGCCGAAAATTGGCTCATTATCTGTTGATTCTTCATAATCAGATTCTCCATTAAGAATTTTTATTTCTTCTTCGTCTGAAGTCTGCATTATATCACTTGCAAAATCTTCTCTTTCAAACAATGAATTAACATCAGTTTGTTCAAATTCTGCAGGGACTAACTTTATCTCTTCTTCATCCGAAACAAATGAGTCTGTAATATTAACTTCATTTTCAGAAACTTCAGCATCACTATAAATATCCTGCTGATCATTATATGAATTTTCTACCATTTGAGTTTCTTCATCAGATATATCGACTAATGCTATTTCAGGCTCAGAAACATCATGAATTTCTTCAACAGGAGATATTTCTTCAACATCTTCATCAACAGAAACAGAGGTATCACTCCGTTCAAGTTTTTCCGGATTATCCGCAAGATACTTCATATAATCATCAATTGCATTTTCAGGAGTATTATCAACAGGTTCTTCCTGATTTTCAGTGTTTAATTCAAAAAGATTATCTTCATGTTCTTCATTTTCAGAATTTTCAATAACGATATCATCCAAAACAAACTCTGTCTCAACATTATCATCTGAAGACGGCGTTTCAACTGCTTCATCTACAACCATATCCTCAAACACAATATCGTCATCATTAACCTGACTCAATTCTTCTTTACCTGACTCATCTGAAACAGTAGATGCAACATTATCAACATCAAGAAGATTTACCAAATCATCACTGTAAGTATCCTCTACTTCTTCCGGCGCGTCACCTTCTGTTTGATTTAAAAGTCTGTAAAGATTAACTTTGCTTTCAGTTTCTTCATCAGTTCCTTCTTCAATCGGTTCTGGACTTTCCTGTTTATTAGCTTTTACTTTTTCCAAATCAAGATCAATATCGTCTTCTCCGATAATTTCTTTCATCTTTTTCTTAGCTTTTAAGTAAATAGCTAAAAGCAACAACAATACAAATCCGGCAGCTGAACCCCAAAATGTTTTTGATTCAAAGAACAAAACTAGTTCGCTCTTTTTCGCTTCTTTAACATTTTCAGGCGGAGGGGGTAAAGTCTCAGTCTCAGTTTCTGACAAAAGAGTGTCTTCAACTGCTTCTTTATCTCCTTCATTCTTTAATTCAGATTCAGAAACTTCATTTTTTGTTTCATTATTTTTAATAACATCCGGCAATTCGGCCTGTTTATTTGTTTCAGCTTTTGGAAGATTTTCCGGCTTTATAATATCAAATTTTTGCGAAGTCTGTGCCTTTTTCTGATCTGCTTTTTGCTCTGTTTTAGGTTGAACTTTCGCCTGTTTTTCCTGAGTCTGAGTTTTTGCTTCTATCTGGGCAGGATCTTTTATAACTGGCGGGAGTGTAGCCGCTGCAACTTTTTTAGTTTGTGTTTCAACCACTTTCTTAGCCTGAGTTTCAGGATTATAAACCTCTGTCTTTGCTAAAACAGTAGTATTTTCAGGAGTTGTTAAAACAACTTTTGTATAACCTTTACCATTTTGGTCATTGTACGGCTGAGTTTTTACATCAACTTTCTGAATAAGTCCTTCTGTTTCAACTTTTGAAATTTCTTTTTTTATATCAGTATTCGTTTCCGGAAATAAAATAACGTATGTTGTTGCATTTCTCTTCGTAATAAAAAGATTTTCATTATACGGCTTGCTCGTATAAATAGTTAAACTGACCGTATTATTAAGTTCCTTTTTCATGGACATATCAAGAATTGAATTCTTGAATGTATCTGCAGAAAAGGCCATTCCGGCTGAAATTAACCCTGATATCAATAAAGCGCTTTTTGTTATTTTTTTCATGATTAAACTTATTTTAACACACATAAAATAAATTGTGTCGTTTTGTAAACTTTTTAAAATTTTTTGAAATTCGGTTTTCAAAAAAAACTTTTTATACATGAGAGAAAAGAACCCGTTTAAATATAGGAGAAGTTATGACAGAAATTTCACAAGCTATGCTTTGGAACGCTTTCGGCACCCGAAATGTAGGCGAATCAACAGCAAAAACAGCAGGAATCAGGACTGAAGATTTTAAGAAATACGACACAGATAAGGATAATAAGTTATCGCTGAGCGAAATACTCGGAAACGAAGATATTTGCAATAAACTTCTGACAAGAATTAATGCAATTCAGGCAGTATTAACCCAAACAGAAAATGAAGAGTTTGCCCTGAAAAACCAAAAAGATGGTGAACAAAATCTTCTTAAAGAAAATACGGAAAAATATCCGGAATTTGACGGATTTAACGTACGCCAGAGAAACATGGTATTTGTCGCATAAAAACCAATTCAGTATATATTAAAATTTGTGGAATAGTTTGCACTATTCCTTTTTTTTTGCTAAAATTAACGAGTCCAAAAGGTGTGGAAAAAGGAGAGTTTATGAAAAAAATTAATGGTTTTTGTGCATTGATTGCTGCTCTTTTTGCATTATCAATGCCGTCATTTGCCGGTGAGGCATCTCTCGTTGTTCCGAATATACAGGCTGCAAGCCAGCAAAGTTACAATATCCTGCTAATTGGATTAGCAGTTTCCGTAATCGGAGTTATATTCGGGTTCATCGAGTATTTAAGAATTAAAAACATTAAAGTACACTCAAAAATGGCTGACGTAGGAAACACCATTTTTGAAACCTGCAAAACTTATTTGGTTCAGCAGGGTAAATTTTTACTTGTACTTGAAGTATTAATCGGCTTATGTATAGCTTTTTACTTCGGTTACTTACAAAAATTACCTTTATCAAGCGTATTAACAATACTTGGCTGGTCTGTAATCGGTATCTTGGGTTCTTATTCAGTTGCTTGGTTCGGAATAAGAATGAACACTCTTGCTAACGCAAGAACTTCATTCACTTCTTTAAAAGGCAATCCGATTAACATCCTTAATATACCTTTAAAAGCAGGTATGAGTATCGGAGTATTACTTGTATCAGTTGAATTAATTATGATGCTTGTAATTCTTTTGTTTGTTCCGGGTGAAATTGCAGGAGCTTGCTTTATAGGTTTTGCAATAGGTGAGTCTTTGGGGGCATCTGCACTTCGTGTTGCCGGTGGTATCTTTACAAAGATTGCCGATATCGGTTCTGATTTAATGAAAATTCAGTTTGGAATCAAAGAAGACGATCCGAGAAACCCCGGTGTTATTGCCGATTGTACAGGTGATAACGCAGGTGACTCTATCGGACCTACAGCTGACGGATTTGAAACATATGGTGTAACAGGAGTTGCTCTAGTAAGTTTCATCTTGTTAGGCGTATTTAAAGATTTTCAGGTTCAGTTACTTGCCTGGATCTTCACTATGAGATTCTTAATGATAGTAACATCAGTTATTTCATACTGGATTAACGGTGCAATAACCAAAGTCTATGCTAAAAACACAAATAAGTTTGATTTTGAAACACCTTTAACAAACTTAGTATGGATAACATCAGTTTTATCAATATGTATGACTTTCGGCGTAAGCAAATGGTTATTAAGTTCTCTGCCTGTTGAAAACTTATGGCTCGTACTTTCTATAATCATTTCCTGCGGTACATTAGGTGCTGCTTTAATTCCGGAAGCTACAAAATTATTTACAAGTCCGAAAGCAAAACACACAAAAGAAGTTGTTACTGCTTCAAAAGAAGGCGGCGCTTCCTTAACAATTCTTTCAGGAATTGTATCAGGAAACTTCTCAGGTTTCTGGATCGGTGCAATTGTTGTTCTGCTTATGGGCGGAGCATATTATGCAAGTACCTTTATTCCGGAAGCAGTTATGATTTATCCTTCAGTATTTGCTTTCGGCTTGGTGGCATTCGGCTTCCTTGGTATGGGACCTGTAACAATTGCAGTTGATAGTTACGGACCTGTTACAGATAATGCTCAATCCGTTTACGAATTGTCATTAATAGAAGAAGTTCCTGACGTTGCTCAGGAAATTGAAAGAGATTACGGTTTTAAACCTGATTTCGAAAATGCTAAAAAATACTTAGAAGAAAATGACGGAGCAGGAAACACCTTCAAAGCAACTTCTAAACCGGTATTAATCGGAACGGCTGTTGTCGGGGCTACGACAATGATTTTCTCGTTGATACTTGTTATAAAAGAAACTTTGGGTATCCAGCCCGAAATGATATTAAACCTTTTAAATCCTTATACATTATTAGGTTTAATAGCAGGCGGTGCTGTTATTTACTGGTTCTCCGGAGCATCTATGCAGGCTGTTACAACAGGTGCATACTCTGCAGTTGAATTCATCAAGAGCCACATTAAACTCGGAGAACACGATGACAAATCTGCAAATCTTGCAAATTCAAAAGCAGTTGTAAAAATATGTACACAATATGCTCAAAAGGGTATGTTCAACATATTTATCGCACTGTTCGCATTCGCTTTGGCACTTGCTTGTCTGTCAGCTCCTGTCGGAGACAAGTTAATTCCGGTATCTTTCTTTGTAAGTTACCTGATTGCAATTGCAGTATTTGGTTTATTCCAGGCCGTATTTATGGCTAATGCCGGCGGCTGCTGGGATAATGCAAAGAAAATTGTTGAAGTAGATATGGCTGAAAAAGGAACACCGCTACATGAAGCAACTGTTGTCGGTGACACTGTTGGTGATCCGTTCAAAGATACTTCATCTGTTGCAATGAACCCGATTATTAAGTTCACAACTTTATTCGGTTTACTTGCAATGGAAATAGCAATTGCTGATAAGTTCAGAGATATTGCTCTTTGGGCAGGTTTGGTATTGTTGATAGTTGCGCTGATTTTCGTAATCAGATCATTCTATGCAATGAGAATACCTACAAAAGAGTAAGTTAACAACAGACTTATAACGAACTTAAAGAGGATGAGTTTTTAATTCATCCTCTTTTTGTATCAGAACAAAAATCATAGTAAAATACTTTTATGGAAAAGATAATTGCACTGATAGATTGTGATTCGTTTTTTGTGTCCTGTGAACAGGCAGAAAACCCTGATTTAAAGCACAAACCTGTTTGTGTTTTATCAAATAACGATGCCTGCATTGTAAGCCGTTCAAAAGAGGCAAAGCAAATGGGAATACCTATGGGGATTCCTCTATTTATGGCAAAGCAGGATTTTCCTGATGTAATATACATTTCCGGGCGGCACGAAATTTACAGAAATTACTCCGAAAGAGTAATGAAAGTAATAGAAAAATTTTGTCCGCAAATTCAGATATATTCAATTGACGAAGCCTTTGCCGATATAACAGGACTTGATAAGTATTTTCAGACAGATTACAGCGGAGTCGCAAAATTACTGCAGAAAGAAGTAAAAGATAAAACAGACATTCCCGTCTCTATTGGTGTAAGTTCATCGAAAACATTAGCAAAGTATGCAAGCGACAAGTCAAAAAACACTGACGGAATTATGGTTATACTGGATAATTACGATGACATTTTAAAGGATATAGAAATTTCTGATATTTGGGGAATAGGAAGAAACCTCAGTAAAAAAATGACAGACTTATCTATGTACACGGCAAAAGATATAACCGAAAAAACAGACAAATGGCTATCCGAAAAATTCGGGAAAAACGGAGTAATGCTAAAATACGAACTTCTCGGAAAATCTATGTACCCGCTTGAGGAAGAAAAGCCGCCACAAAGCATACAGGATACCTCGTCTTTAAGGAAACCGACAAATGATAAGAATAAATTAAAATCAGAGCTAAACTTTCACATACATACAGCATGTCAAAGACTGAGGCGTTTTGGAGGCTACTGCTCCTCAGTTGAAGTAATGCTTAAAACAAAGGATTTTAAGTATTACGTTTTAAAAGACAAGTTAGACTATCCTACAAATTTTGAACTCGATATTTCAAAAGTTATCTACAATTTGTTTGAAAAAATTTATACACAGGACACTGTTTACAGAAGTACAGGGATTGTTTTAGACGATATTTCATATACAACAGAAACTCAGTTATCTCTGTTTGAAAACAATACGCAAGAATCTTCAAAAATTGCAAAAGCACTCGATAAAATTAACAACAAATATGGGCAAAACTCAATTCATGCAGGCTTTTACAAAAAATAGCAATTTAAATATCAATCAACAATTTCTGAATATTCATTTTACACATTATTATATCTTTATCCGTTGCCATAGGCTCTGAATTTTTTAACTCATAATACTGATTATTCAGCCTTTTGAAATTTATTTCCGCTTTTTCATATTTTAAACGTATTTCACGGGATTTTTCTTCAACCATATCAAGCAATTTCCAGAAGAAATTATTTTCAATTTTAAGCAAATCTACTTTTAACTGCTGCGCTTCTTTTTTTATCATTTCTTTTTCGATTTTAATTTTTACAATTTTCTGCACATGGGTTTTAGAGATTTTTTCTCTGAACTTCAATATCTCATCTAATGTAAGTTTTTTAATTGCCTTAACATCGTCATTTTCTGCATTAATATTCTTAACCTCTCTGTATATCTCCTCAATCTCTTTAACAGATAGCTCCAGTTTATCTTTATACTGCAATTTGGCAAATGCATCTATAACATGCACCGCCTTTAACACAAACTGTTTTTGCTCTTCGGTAAATTTTGCTCTCATTTTTCCAATTGGTTTTT
>JAFRHR010000030.1 GCA_017433195.1 bacterium | reverse complement strand
GTCATGCTGAACTTGCGGATTTACGGACGTATTGAACGAAGTGAAATTCGGATAGCGAGGTTTATAGTTGCGACAGTGATAACGTAGCAACGGCAAAACCGAGCGTGGAGTAAATCCAAGACTGTTTCAGCATCTTACCAACATTATAAATAGAAATAAGCTTGATAGACCCTGAAATAAATTCAGAGCCTGCCCTGAATTTATTTCAGTGGTGACAAATATTTTATTTACCCCTTTACCCCTATCTCAGGTCGTAGCCGCATTCCATATCAAGCTCCTGATCGGAATTTGTTTCGGGCGCTGTTTCCTGTTCAGGTTCTTCGGGTTCTGGTTCAGGCTCAGGTTTTGGGTTATTTTTTTCGTTATATTCCATTATGGAATTTATAATATATTCAAGCGCTTCTCTTTCTTCTTCTGAGGTAACTTTTTTTATAGCATAGTTACAAAACATAAGACATTCATCGGGATCGCCGACTGCAAGCATTGCCTGTGCAAGATTTGACGATGCTTTCGGCGTTCTGTAAAATCTTGCCTCATCACAGTTTTTTGCGCGCATTGCGTTAATCATACCCAAACGCAGATTTTCTCTGCCTTGAGGGGTTTTGCTTTCTTCTTTTGAATGAATTTTGCTGTAATATATATCGGCCTTATTCATAAAGTAATCGAAGTCAAACTGACTTGCGGCATAAACGTATATGCCCGACATTAAAAATACAACAAAAGTTAAAAATAATTTTTTCATATACCTTTTGTTACTTTCAATATTAGTCTTTTGCCTGTCTTCTATTTAATTTATTAGCATATCTGCAGGCATCTTCCAAAAATTTTATTGCACTACCCTGAAATTCATAAATTCTTTGTTTAAAAACTTTTCCGGCAACAGTTGCTTTTTGATACCATCCTTCAGGATATAAAGGAATTTCATTAGGATCTGCTAAATATAAATCTAAATGAATATCTACCGGATTATCTTTTTGTGATTGAACCAGTTCATCATATCTTTCTTTAAGTTCTACTGTATCATAATCGCTTTCTATGACTTTCGGAAGTAATTCTCCGTTTAAAAAATCCATAGGATTAAAATCATTATCAGGTCTGTTCTTATCCAAAGCATTTTTTGCACTAAATAAATACTCTGCCGGAACAGGATTTTTACAATCCAAAATTATTGCTTTAAAATTTTGATTTCCAACTCTGTTAACTTGCATAAATAACCTCACATATCCCTTATTTGTTTTGTTATCATATCATAACAAGTTTTTTTTTCAAGATATGTAAGTTTTTGAACTATTTTTTCATAGGATATGCAAATTCGCTGTCTTGAATTTGCTCCACGCTCGGTTTTGTCATTGCTGCGTTTTCACTGTCGCAATTTCAAACCTCGCTTTCCGGATTCGTTTCACTCCATCCGTCCGCAAATTCGCTAGTATCTCGCCAAATACTTCTCTATTTCCCACTGAGAAATAGAAGTTTTGAAGGCTTCCCACTCATTTTCTTTTGCGCTTAAAAATTCACCCATTATGTGTTTTCCGAGTGCAGAATTTGCAACCAATGACCTTTCAAGGTTTATAAGCGCATTTTCCAATGTTCCGGGAAGTGAATCTATTTTCTGTCTTTTTCTTTCCTTGCTTGTGAGTTTATAGATATTGCTTTCAACAGGAGCCGGCGGATCAATTCTGTGTCTTACGCCGTCCAAACAAGCCTCTAATATAACAGAAAATGCTAAATAAGGGTTACATGCCGGATCAGGAGAACGAAGTTCAACCCTTGTTGCATTACCTCTCTTTGCGGGAACTCTCAGCAGAGCACTTCTGTTTGCCAGTGACCACGCAAGATAAACGGGTGCTTCATATCCCGGAACAAGTCTTTTATAACTGTTTACCGTCGGGTTAAGTATTGCCGTAATATCTTTAATGTGTTTTAAAAGGCCGCCTATTGAATACATTGCAACAGGAGACAATTGATATTCTGATTTAGCATCATAAAATGCATTTTTGCCGTCTTTAAACAGCGAGATATTGCAGTGCATACCCGAACCGTTAATTCCGTAAATAGGTTTCGGCATAAAGGTTGCGTGAAGATTGTGTTTTGCGGCAATTGCTTTTACAACAACTTTGAATGTTGCAACGTTATCGGCTGCGGTTAAAATATCAGCATATTTGAAATCTATTTCGTGCTGACCATCTGCAACTTCGTGGTGAGATGCCTCAATATCAAATCCCATTTTCTGTAAAGTTGAAACGATATCATAACGAACATTTTCGCCCAAATCTTCAGGCCCAACATCATAATATCCTGCTCTGTCCTGAGTTTTTGTTATGATATTTCCGTTTGAATCTTTCGGGAATAAGAAAAATTCAGCCTCAGGCCCTATGTTCATTGAAAAACCGAGTTTTTGTGCCTGAGCCATAAGTCTTTTTAAGTTACATCTCGGACAGCCTTCAAACGGAGTTCTGTCTGAATCATAAATATCACAAATCAGTCTTGCAGTATTGTAGCCGTCTTTTTCCTGCCAAGGTAAAATCTGGAATGTATTTTTATCAGGATAAAAAAGCATATCTGAAGTTTCTATATTTCTGAAACCCTTTATTGACGAGCCATCGAGCATTATTTCGTTAGCCAGAATTTTATCAATATGTTCTGACGGAATGGTTAAATTCTTAACCTGACCGTTAATATCAACAAACTGTAATCTTATAAGTTTGATTTTATTATCTTTTATGCTCTTTTTTATATCGTCATCGGTATATTGTTTCCCGTCTAACGGCATATATTGAAAACTTGCCATACTTCCTCTCCTTATCTGATAAATTAATTAAAATATACTTTTGTAAAAAGGTCAATAATTTAATATAGTGTAGTTTGCAAAGTAAAATTATTCTCACGCAAAGAACAAACGAATTAGTTTCTGACTTGTCTGGGCAAATCAAACTGTATATTTACCTTTTAAATTTTTTAAGAAAGTTTTTGGTCCAATCTATCAAATCCGGGAAAATACTGAAATGGTGCCCCATATTTATCCACTCTGCTTCATTTTCGGCAGGAGAGCCTATGCCTTTTAAAGCTTTGTAAATATAAGCATACATGCCTGTTCTGTCAGCACCTGCTTTACAGTGTATATGGGTTTTACCGCCTTTTTTTGTAACCTCATCAACTGTTGAAAGAAATTCATTTATATTTTTTTCTGTCGGCTTTGCCGTTACGGACGGAATATTGTGATAATTCATTCCAAGAGCCTCGACAGCTGCTTTTTCGTCAAAATTTATTCCGGGCTCTTTCATAAGTCTGAAATTTATGACATCAGTTACACCTTGCTCTTTTAACCATTTAAAATCTGCCTTTTGAGGTTGTGCAGATCTTGAAACACTGTCATCAATTTTAGAATAATTACGAGGTTTCCCCAAAAAATTAACAGGTGAAAAATTTATTCTCATACATACTCCTGTCTGAATTTTAAATAAAAATTTAAGAAATTTCAAGGGATATAATAATATTTTATCTTATTAATTTCTGAACAGTTTGTCTTGGGTAAGATAACGGGCCCTGATCGGGTTTAAATAGGTTTTGTAAATAAGATTTTCCGTAATAGTAGGGCAAGAGAGGTATCCACATGCCTGATTGAAAAGTCGTTACGGCATCTGCACCACGGGTTAAAAACAGATTATCAACCGTATCACTCCACGCAGAAACAACTGTAGTTATCGGTTTCAGACCGTAATCCGTAACGGTTACAACGGAATACAAAGGAACAGCACCAATATTTACCGCAATTGATTCAGCATCCATCTCCATATTTTCTGCGGTTTCTTCATCAAAAACTTCGTCTGTTGTAATAATCTGCGGTTCATTTTTTTCTACCTCAATTGTATACCAGTTGTTTTTGTATTTAACTTCAAATGTTGTTTCAGAAGACAGGTACAAATCGTCAAACTGTCTTGCAATAACTGAATTTCCGTTTATATCAACAACTCCGTACTTATAGTTTTTATAAACCCTCAACAAATCGTGATTTAAAAAATCAATTTTTGTATAAATAGGTGCAATAACAACATTCCCATTTTCATCAAATAAGGTTGTTCTGTAATTATTGAATACTTTCAGGTATTTTCCGTCAACTCTTTCCGCAGTATAGTATTTTATCGGAACAAGAATTTTGCCGTCAATAGTTATTAATCCGTATTTACCACGTCTTTTAACTATCCAGGAATTATCCCCGAGTTTTATGAGTTTTTTATAAATCGGCTTTAAAATAACATTCCCTTTATGGTCTTTAAGTCCGTAATTATTTCTTTTTGAAAAAATAACATAAGTATCCTCGGCACTGCACGAAAGTCCGATAAATAAGAAATTTATTAATAAAATAATTACCGATAAAAACTTCTTCATTTTTACTTAATTTTAGCATAAAATAATGTTATGAAAAAATTATCCGTTATACTTATTTCCGTTTTTTTGTTTATTGTTGCGGGCTTTTACCTGATTTATACCTGCGGTTTGCCGTATTTGGTTTCAAACGGCAAGACAGTTGAATACGCAAAAAACTTTCTTGAAAAAAACTATTCCTTAGACTTGGAACTTGTAAATCCGAAACTTTCAACAAGAAACGGAATAGAGTTTGCGATGCAAACCCTGATTTTAAGAGATAAGAATAAGGTAATAATTTTAAAAATAGAAGATTTCAGCACAAAATTTTATTTAAGAGATTTTCTGATAAGAAAATTTGAGCCCAAATACCTGAAAGCAAAAACAATTTTTGCGGATTCAGGTATGCTTATAAAAACCTTTGTGCCTGAAAATCCTGAGCCGACATCAGGCAATATTGATATAAAAATAAGTATTTTTAATTCAGACTACGATATTAAAAATACAGAAATAACATACGATTTATACGGCAGAAAAGATTTGGTTTTCAAGGCAAAAGACTTTAAAACCGAAGGGGGTAAATATTATTTCAAATCTGACTTGGATGTATGCAAATACATAATAAAAGCGGATAGTAACGGAAATTTATACTACAAAAACAAAAAACTGTATTTTGATAATTTTGTAATTTCGCATAATACAGGAAAAATTACTATCAACGGTTTCAGCGAAGATTTTCTTGCAAAATCAAAATTTGATTATGATTTAAAAGTACAGGGCAGACACTTCCACCTTGACGAATTAAAAATACCGAGTGTAAAAACTTTAAAAGGTTGTATCAATGCTGATATGGCATTTAAACCTGATGATATGAACGGCTGCGTAAGAATTACAAACGCATATTTAAAAGAAGAAACGACAGATATGTCAGTTGCAGCACCTTTGATAGACATTGATTTTGACAAAGACAAATTGAAAATAAACAAAATAAACGGATATTTCTGCAACTACCCCGACAATAAATTTGATTTGGAATTTGAATTTAAAGATTATCTGAACAAGAAAATTTCTTATAACGGAGTTTTGAATATAAGTTTAACAAAAGGTTTTGCAAAATACTTTGTAAGCAAAAAACTCGGATATCCTGTTGAAATAACGGGAGTTCCGACTTCAAGAATTATCTTTAAGGGCGTTCCTAAAAAAGCGGAATTTATTTTCTTATACAGAATGTTACCGGGTGAAGATTTAACAATAGACGGCAGAGGCTTAGGTTTGAGTGATAATGAAAGAGTTGCCGCAGTAGAATTTGACGTTACTCCCGAAAAATTATTTTTAAAAACGGCAGATTATTACATAACCTTTATTGATAAAGAGAACAAAGAACACAGAACCTCAATAATTACGCTAAAAGGCGATTGGAATATTACAAAAGAAGGTCTTATCCTTGATAATGTAGGATTTAAGATAAACAAATTTATTCCTGCAGAATTTTTTAACGCAATTACAAAACAAAAAACCTTCAGAAAAGGTCTTTTAAAAGGTGAATTAAAAATCGACAATAAAGGCGATATTCCAAAAATAAGAGGCAATTTGTCATTTGACAAGGTAAGAATCCCTGCCGAAAGACTTTATATCAAGGAAATGAATTTTGTTGCAGACGATAACTATATAAAAATTGACGGAAACGGCAGATATAAAAAATCACACTATACCGTAAGCAGTAAAATCGTGAATAAATTAGTTTTCCCGCTTATCGTTAAAAATATGGACTTAACCATAGACGAAATCGATGTTGATAAACTTCTTGCAAGTTTAAATCTTACGGAAGAAGAAAAATCTCAAACTCCTGATGAAGAAGGTGATACAGGCGACAATGTTGCAGCCTTTGATATAGGAAACGTTATCGTTGAAGATTCTAACGTAACGATTAAAAAAGGTATTTATAAAGACATTGATTTCTCAGATTTAACGGCAAAATCAACCCTTGATAAAACAAGCTTCTTTAATCTGCACTCTAACAAATTTAATGTTGCGGAAGGTTATTCGGGGCTGAAACTATATGGAAACTTAAAAGAAAACATCTTCTATCTTAAACTCGGCGCAAAAGATGTAAATGCACAGAAAATTGCATCAACATTCTTGGGCTTAAAAGACGATATATCAGGTAAAGCAAACAGTATTATTGATGTATCTATTGATAACACAACAGGATATATTTCAGGAAAAATAAATTTCTATATTAAAAAAGGTGAGATGTTCCTGCTCGGCTTCAGTGAATACTTAATGCGTGCGGTAAACATTCTGAGAAATCCTTTAAGTCTTAATATAAACAACTTCTTTGGCTTATTCAAGTATGATAAAGGGGATTTCAATTATGTTTCAGGATATGTTTTATTGAAAGATAATCAGATTACCGATATGAAAATTCAAACCCAAAGCGATTCAATGGCAACTTACATAACGGGAACTTACGATTTGAACTATTTCGATGCAGATTTAAAGATTTTTGCAAAATTTGCTAAAAATAACAAAACGTTTTTGGGCGGTTTGGGTAATCTTTCAATCAACAATATAGGCAGTTATGTACCGCTGGAATCACTAACGGAATATACGCTTTATAAAGAGGAATTATCCTCTATTCCTGATATTGATGCAAAAGAAAAAGATACCTCAATTTATATAATCAAAGTTGACGGAGATGTAGGAAGTACAAACTTCTTATCTTCAGTGAAGAAGATTAAATAAAAAGATTTAACCGTTTATTTACCCCTAACCCTCAGTCAGAGAAATAGCGGTTACACCTGAATTTCTTGCTTCGTCCATGAGTTTTACAACAGCACCGTGAGAAGAGTCGCTCTGCGCCTGTATCATTAAACCGTCTTTATAATCTTTTGCTTCCTGAGATATAAGTTCACCCAATTTATCAGCCTGAACTTCTTCACCTTTGTAATAGTATTTGTTATCAGCAGAAACGTACACCGTCATAACTTTGACATCATTTTTGCTCATGTGCTCCTGTTTTACAAGGTCAGGAACTGTTAAATTAAGTCCCTGCTGATCTAATAACGGAGCAACAACCATCATTATAATCAGCAATACCAAAAATATATCTGTTAAAGGTGTTATATTTATCTCATTAAACGTATCACGCATTTTGTCTTACTCCGTCCAATCGTCACGCATTTCGGGTTCAGCAGCCTGTTGTTCTTCTGCCTGCTGATATGCTTTTTCAAGTTCTCTCTGATCTTTTTTATTCAGAGGTTCGCCTGCAACGATTAATTTCTTATATTCAGCAGCCTGTGCCGCATTCATTATCTTCATTATTTCGGAACTCTTAACGCTTTCATCTGCCTTTACAACAACTTCCTGCTTTTCTAAAGACGGTTTCAAAGCCTCAAGTTTTGCAACAAGTGAATTTTCGTTTATTTTTTCACCATTAAGGTACATTGTACCGTCTTTTGTGACAGAAAGTGTTGCATTTTTCTGTTCGATAGAAATTCCGCTGTTTATTTCAGGTACGGTAATAGTATTGTCAACCGACTGAAAAGACGGCGCAATTACCATCATTATAATTAGCAACACCAAAAATATATCTGTTAAAGGTGTTATGTTTATTTCTGTAAATATTGCCTGTTTACCTGATTTTATAGCCATTTTTTATCCTTATAATGCAATACTTGATGAAACATCACTGGTCTTAACTTCTTCTTCAGAATCAACAAAACTTAAGAATAAGAGTTTTATTAATTGAAAATCATCTTCAAATCTTTTAACAACTGATTGGAAAGAGTTGTAGAAGATAACGGCGATAATAGCAACGCCCAAACCAAAAGCGGTAGCTATCAAAGCAGAACCGATACCCATTGCAACCGCTGCTGATTGGTTACCCTGTGTAGCCAAATCCTGGAAAGTATAAAGAATTCTTACTACTGTTCCGAATAAGCCTAAGAACGGAGCAACACCGCCTATTGTACCCATTATTGTCAAATGTGATTCCAATTTTCTTGTAGCAAGGTTTGCCGCAATATCAAAAGATCTTGAAAAACCTTTTTTCTGTTCGGTAAAAATTCTTACTGCTTCTTCAGTAACTTCACCGATTACACCGCCGCACTGAATTGCAAGATTTTGTGCGCCCGTTAAATTATTTTTTGCCAATTCTTTTTGTAATTTCGGAATAAATAAAACTACATCTCTTTTATTTCTTGAATAATAAGAAAATCTGTTAATTGCAACTGCCACAACTAAAATTGAGCAAACCAAAATCGGTAAAAGTACCGGCCAATCTAATTTAATTGAATTCAATAATAATTCCATAATTTATCCTCTTTCTTTTTAATTATCCTCTTATTAATATCTCCTTGAAGCATTGAATACGTTGTAATCAAATGTAAACTGAATATCAATGCTCTGACCTTTGAAATCCGCAGGTAACGGTCTGAACGGAGCAGTTAATTCAACCGCTCTTAAAGCAGCCTGATCGGCACTTTGCAATCCTGATGATTTAAATACTCTGCAGGATAACATTCTTCCGTCTTTTCCTATCTTGAACAAAAGTACAACACGTTTACTTTCATTACCTTTCGGCGGATCCCAATTTAATTTTATTCTTCTTTGTAATTCTCTCATATAAGGACCGAAATCGGGTTCTCTTATTGCATCAATTCCGGGTGCGCCACCACCGCCTCCCGGGTTTCCGATATTACCCGTTCCTCCGCCGACACCGGAACCTGAACGTGAATAACCGTTTCCGTAACCTGAACCTTTATAAGTTCCCGTTGAAGAACCTCCGCCTGAACCTGTTGATTTTCCGGGAACCAAAGATGGGGTAGGAGCGTAACCTCCGTAACCTCCCGCAATTTTCGGATTTCCTGTTGGAGCACCCGTTCCGCTGACAGGACCTGTTGCAAAATGTTTTCCTTCAGGAAGACTCGGAGGAACAGGAACCGCAAACGGAGTTGTCGGTTTTTCTACTGTTTTTGGTGCTGCTGGCGGCTTAAAAGACGGCGCCACTGTAGGCGGAGCCGGCTTTGCAGGTGACGGAGTCGGAGCCTGTGATGCCGTTTGCTGCGGCTTTTGCTGTTGTTTTGGAGCAACTGTTTGCTGCGGCTTTGCCTGTGTTTTATTTTGAGCAGCCTGTTGTTTTAACTGCTGTCTTTGTTTTTGTATCATTTTCTGTGCGGAACTTGATGCCGCAGATGGTTTTGAAACCTTTGAAGGCGGTGGTGAAGGCATTGAAACTTTACGTTTCGGATCGTTTTTACCGCCACTTCTTGAATTTCTGTCCGAACGGTATTTTGTGTTTTTGTTTATCGGAGTTGCCTCTTTTTCAACCAAAACAAACTCTATATCGTTCATTTTCGGTTTTGGTCTGTCAAACATAGAGAATTTGATACCCATTAAAGCAAGAGCGAAAACGGTCAACCATATCAAACCGACACTTAACGGGTGTGCGGCAGTAGATATGGCAAGGGCTTTCTTTAAATTTATTCCCCCCTTGTCTTCTCTTATTACGGCAGGCATTTCATATTCGGTCTGCTGTAATTCTTCATCGTCTTCTTCTATATGTCTTAATAAAACCATTTTTTCCTTTAATTTATATTGTGTATATTAATACGGTTTAATTTTTTAAATTATTCCCCAGTTAACTTATTTATTCGTAGTCATACGCAGATGGTGAAACAGTAATCGGTTGAGTTAACAGAAGTTCTATTCTGGAATTAGCCGGAATTTCAACATCGTTTCCTTTATCCCAAACTGACTTTACAAGTCCGCCGCCGGCACCAACTGCAGTACCCAAAGCAGCACCTTTACCCACAGAACCGCCTGCAAGAGCACCAAAGACTACTCCTGATAAAGCTCCAGCTCCCGCACCTACTGCCATATCTTTTGCGTATTCTTTAGTTACGTCCATTTTTGTACCGCCGACGAGAACCCCTGTTCCGTCATTGGTTTTAATAACCGCTGATATAGGAATTTGCAGACCGTAAGGTGTTGTTATCTGGGTAAATCTTATACTTAATTTACCGTTCATGCTGCCGTGTTTTGCTTTTGATACTTCAACGACAGTACCTGTAACATAACTTCCTGCCGGTGCAATAAGTGTATTGTTATAGTAAAAATCACTGCCTAAATTTATATTTATAAGTTGTCCGACAGTAACATTTGCGGAACTTATAGGAGCGTTAACGGTTGCCGGCAACGTAGCGCCTGCAGGAACCGTAACAACTCTGCCTTTTAATGTACTGTTTTGCGGAGTTGCCGTCATTGGTGCAGGATAATAAGATTGCTGATAAACAGGCTGT
Organism: bacterium; assembly: GCA_017433195.1. GTDB lineage: Bacteria > Cyanobacteriota > Vampirovibrionia > Gastranaerophilales > Gastranaerophilaceae > RGIG2479. The sequence goes on along the minus strand of JAFRHR010000030.1, from coordinate 14,960 downwards.
GTAACTGTCTGCTGATATGAGTAGTTGCTGCCTGCCATTGCAAAATTAGTTCCGGCAAAACAAACCAATAATACTGCGCATAATTCCTTCTTCATGTTTACCTCTCCTCGTGTTTATACATCTATAATATTATATTTTAATATCATAAAAAGTAATGTCAATTTGTTAAGGTATGTGTAAGCCATGCAGGTGAAGTTAAAACTATAATCAGTTCTGCACCTGATGCAATAACGTGGTGCTCGCCCATTTTTAATTTTTTATCGGGTTTTGCCTGAAGAACACCCATTGCAACATGGTGAATACCTTTTTGATAATGGACAACTTTTCTGTATTTTTCAGGCTGAGTCATTTCTCCGCCCAAAATATTGTTATTTGTCGAATGGATATAACCTTTTATCGGCATTTCATAACCGTCAGGAAAAACCATTTTTGTAATTTTTATAACAAGAGAACCGTTTGTTCCTATAACCGGTTCATTTTTCTTTTCAACCTGACCGTAAAATTTTGTTCCTGTCGGTATAATTTTACTCTCATACATAAATACATCTAAGTATGAAATAAAATCTAATTTTGTCATATCGTCACAATATGCGCTTGAAATTTCCTGAGTTGTCATAACAGGGATAAAAGTTCCAGCGGGAATTTCCACGGGATCATAGTCAAATACGGGTTCAAACGCCTTTATTGATAATGTCGTAAGCAATAAAAACAAAAATAACAAAATTAATTTTTTCATACCTACTATTATAATGAATTTTTGAAAAATTTCTACATAAATGACTTATATAGAGGATACAACATAAAAGGCGAATGATTAATTCATTCGTCTTTTACATTCAAATATGTTTTTGTATTAATCTGAATTTAACTATTGTATCGGAAAGAACCGTTTACTTCAGAGTCGTAAAAAGTTTCATGTCTATCCTGATTATAATAATGCTGATTAACAAGCTTATTATATCCAAACGGAACAATTGTAAATTTTTCTTGTGGATTTTCTTTTCTGCCGCCTGTCATATCGTCATGTGCCTTTTGCAAAGCTTCTTCGTATGAAACACCGTCTTTTAGATAGCCCTCTTTTTTAAGCCACGCTTCGACATCTTTTTTGATATATTGCTCCATACCTGGAAATCTGTCCCATGTATCTGGTGCTGTTTGCGTGGGAACAGCAAAAGTTATATTTTTTCCGTAATTTTTTATATAGCTTTCAACGGTGGAGTTTCTGAACATTTCTGCAAAACTTTTAAATTTACCTTTTAAAAGTTTGTTTACTATATTTTTAAGTTTGGTTTCCTGTACTGCATAGTCAACCTTATTTTCACCATCAACAATTGGAACCGGCTGAGATTTTGTTTTTTTACTCATTGCTTTTCTGTAATCAGGAACTCGATTATTATCATTTTGTTTATAATCTCTACTAACACTAAACTCTGTCATTTTTTAATCCTCTATTTATTTAAACGCAATACATGATATAAAAGTAAATAAATTTTTTAGAATTTCAGTGATATTTTTTTTTGTTACAATAGTTAATATCTCTTATACTCTTTTCAAAAAACTCTGCATAGTTGGTGTAAATAGTGTATTTGATAAAAACATTTATTTTTTAGTATAATTAAAATTATGAAAAAGAAGATCGCATTAAAAAGTTACGGATGTCCGAAAAATCTTGTCGATACGGAATTAATAGCAGGAATGTTGGTTAATAACGGCTATGAAATTACGTTAGACGAAAACGAAACAGATACAGTTATTATAAATACTTGCTCTTTTATTTGTGATGCTGAAAAAGAATCCGTTCAGGGAATACTTGAATCAACAAATGCAGGTAAAAAAGTTATAGTAACGGGTTGTCTGCCTCAAAAACACCAAAACGATTTAAAACAGGCAATCCCTGAAATACTCGGACTTTGCGGAACAACCGATTTTGATAAAATTCTTGAACTTGTTAAATCTGTTGAAAACAATAAATACAAAGAAATTGTTTCGGAAAAACCTAATTATAATTACCCGAAAGTCGAAAGACAACAGATAACGGCAGGCGCATCGAGTTATATAAAAATTTCTGACGGCTGTAACTGCAACTGCGGCTACTGTATTATCCCAAAATTAAGAGGAAAAGCTGTTTCAAGACCTGTTGAAGATATTATTGAAGAGGCAAAAAAACTTGTTAAAAAAGGTGTTACTGAAATAATTTTAGTCGGACAGGACACAACGGATTACGGCAGAGATTTATACGAAAAACCGAAACTTGCAGAATTGATTACAGAATTAAACAAAATAGAAAATTTAGGCTGGATAAGATTTATGTACGCTTATCCGACACATTTAACAAAAGAGGTAATAAGAGCGGTTAAAGATTCAGAAAAAGCAGTTAAATATTTTGATATTCCGCTCCAACACTCACATCCTGACGTTTTGAAAAGAATGAACAGACCTGTTTTGGATTACAAAAAACTAATTAATGAAATAAGAAAAGAAATACCTGATTCTGCAATAAGAAGTTCGTTTATTGTCGGATATCCGGGAGAAACTGAGGAAGAATTTGAACATCTTTATAATTTTATAAAAGAAATGAGATTTGATCGTTTGGGTGTTTTTGAATACTCAAGAGAAAAAGGCACTGCATCTTACTCGATGAAACCTCAGATAACCAAAAAAGTTAAACACGAACGCTATAAAAAGATAATGGAATTGCAGCAAAAAATTTCACTTGAAAAAAACAGGGGTAAATTAGGAAAAGGACTTGAATGTATAATTGAGAGTTTTACGGAAGATAAAAACGGAAAGATATTTGCAGTCGGAAGGACACAGTTTGATGCTCCGGAAATAGACGGAGTTGTTCAGATAGAAACAGATAATATACTAACTCCCGGAGATATAGAAAAAGTAAAAATAACCGATTATAGCGAATACGATTTAAAAGGGGTTATATAAAAATTCAGATAGCAAAAAAAAAAATTTATGATTTTTAAATTACTATGATAGAAAGTTTAAAATTTCATAAATTTAACGGATTTAACAGAATAAAAAATTTTTTCAGAAGAAACAAAAACCAACACCTTGAATCTGATATTAAAGCCCGATGGGCAAAAAATCAGATAGAGCCGTTACAGGATACATTTACATCAACAAAAGATATGTATAATTATGCCAAGAAAAGATGTACTGCTGATTTATCGGGGATAAGGCCAAAAGAACATGTACTTGTTATTGATTTAAAAAATAAAAAAGTTTTAGCAGAATACAGAGGAACACGCCACGATTGCAAACTGGAAAATATTTCCTCATTGCCAATTAATTCGAATGATATTGCTGTATTTCACGGACACTTGGATTCTATGCCAATAAGTAAACCTGACGTTGCTTTTTTATTGAACAATGATGTAAATCAAGTTATTGCAATAAACAGTAAAGGCGAATATTCCATTATTAAAAAAACCGGTAATAATAAACCTGAACATGCAATAAAAAGTGCTTATGAAATTTTCACTAACGAAAATAATATACTCACCCAAAAATATTATGAAGATAATATGATTAATAAATATCGATACAGGTTATTAAGACATGAAGTTTTAAAAGAAAATGCTGATAGTATGGGGTTAAAATATATAACAACATACTCTGTATTCAAATAATCATATAAAACTACTATGCAAAAAGTATTCTAATTTTGTAAAAATAATGTATAATCTATATATAGGTTAGTTTTTAAAGTAGGTTTTTTATGTTTACCAGCTTAAATTTAATATTTTCATTAATTGCAATAATAATGGGAGTTGCTGCCATTGTTCTTTTATATTCAATTTTATTTTTTTCAGGAGACAAGAGTTCTCATTTACAAGTCAGCAAGCAAAACATACTTGAACAAATAGAATTACTTTATAAAAACAAGGAATTTGGTATTCTTGAAATGCTCGCAAAAAAATATCTTGAAAGAGTACCTAATCATTTTCAGGTAAGATTTTATCTTGCAAAAATGTACTTTGATATAGGGAAATTATACAAAGCCATAAAAGAATGCGAAACAATAGTTAGAATTGCTCCGCAGTTTGAAGATGGAAGAATGTTGCTTGCAAAAAGTTACAGAAGCAAAAATTTAATACAAAAAGCAATAAGAGAATATGAAAAATTATATGAAAATCACGGAAACAATCAAATTGCTATAGAAAGTCTTGCAGAGTTATATGTGTTAACGGAAAAATATCAAAATGCCATTTCTATGTATAATAAACTGGTTACAATGATTGATAATAATTCTGACTTGGCTAACATATATTTAAAATTGGCAGAATTAAACGAAATGATTCAGGATTACCCTGCTGCCTTCGAAGCATACAAATCAAGATTGGAATTATATCCTAATGATTTTGACACAAATAAGAAACTTATTGAGTTGTATTTCAAGGTTAATAACATGGAAAAAGCTACAGAAGTAATAGAATCATTACTAATAACAGTAGAAATTCCATCTCAGCAAATTTGGTTAATGGAAAAACTTACTGATGCCTATATTACGCTCGGAAGACCTGAAGAAGCATTAAATTTTGCAAATCAATTATTTGAAATGCCGGAATATGATAATTACAAAGCGCGTTGCAAAATTGCAGAATTGCAGATGGAACTTGAAAACTACAATGAAGCTATTGCTATGTTAAGTGAGATGGTTGAAAAAGGTAAAAAATCCATTCCTATTCTTAAAGTTCTTGCTGAAGCATACAAAAGACAAGGTTCGTACGAACAATCTTTTGAAACTTATAAAGATATGCTTGATATAGCACAACCAAATGAGGCCGAAAAAATACATGAACAAATGTGTGACCTTTATATTGAATGGGGTAACGCAAAATATAAAAACAATGACATTACGGAAGCTTTCAGATTATTATTTCTTGCAGTACAATTTAACCCTGATAACCCTCAGGTTTATTCCTCATTGGCAGAAATTAATATATCTATAAAGAATTATAACGAAGCGCTTGTTCAGATTAAAAAAGCTATAGATAAAGATTTGTTATCCGCAAGAGCAAACTACTATCTGCCGTTAGCTGAATGTTACCACAATTTGGATAATATGTATGAAGAGAAAAAAGTTTTAACTGAACTTGTAGAGTTAAGACCAAACCTTGCTGAAGCTCATTTTCGTCTCGGTTTAGTTTGGGAAACACAACATGAAATTAGTGAAGCAAAAGAAGAATTTATAAGAGCATCAGAACTTGATGATTCACTTTTGGATGCAAAATATCACCTTGCATTGATTTATGAAACTCACGGAAATACGGAAGAGGCTTTGGAGCTTTACCATGAAATTCTTAAAATAGATCCTTCAAATGAAAAAGTTTTAGAAAATGTAAGAATGCTTGAAGGTGATGAGTTTAGAAATGAGTTTTAGCTAAAATTCAAATTTTAAAACATCGTCAGCATCTATTTCAATGAGGTCGCTGTCCTCGTCTTTTAACGATGTTTTGACATCGGTAAAGTCTTCAATGTCATCTTTTATCATCTTTTTTGCGCCCGAAAATACTTCATTGCCGTTTACTCCGCCGTACGGCATCATTCCGCCTACATTAAGATCAAAATTTAACGGCGATTTTTCAATATTCGGGCTGAATTTTCCGTTAAATTTGCCTTTTATCTGAGGCTCTATTTTATGTTCAACACCGTTTTTATCCGTATAAGATACAAGTGCAAAATCAAAAGATGCACTTCTGTAGAATTTCTTTGATTTAGTTATGTTTGTAATTATTCCGGTTACGTAAAAATCTTTTTCTAATTTTAGATTATCGAGATTACAATTTTTCAGGACTTTTAATTTTATAACAGAATTTTCTCTTGATGTATAAAGTTCTCTTACTGCCTGTGCTTTAAGTGTCTGCGCACAAACAAAAGAGTTTGAAATCAACAGTATAAAAATTAATAATAAGAACTTTTTCATAACGTTACCCAAAATTCAGTAATTTTGTCACCCTGAACTTGTTTCAGGGTCTGTCAAATTATATAAAATAAAAGATAAAACCCGTATTTATAATGTTTGTCAGATGCTGAAACGAGTTCAGCATGACACTCACAGAGAATTCTCGTAATATTTGTATATAGTTGACTGTATTTATTATAGCAAAATTTTATTCATTTGCTATAATAAAGTTCAAAGGCGGTATCGTCTAACGGTCAGGATAGCAGATTCTCATTCTGTTGACACGGGTTCAATTCCCGTTACCGCTTTTAATGAAAAAAGAATATGTAACAACATGGGGAATTGAACCCCACAAGGCGGTAAGCCTTGTCCAGGGTTCGAGCGACCTGTGAGCAGAGTGCGAAGGCTTGACTGCGTAATAATAAAATTATGAAGCAGGCAACCGCAGACACGTTTAATGCGAACAGGTCAAGACAGTTCCCGTTACCGCTTTTAATGAAAAAAGAATAGGTAACAACATGGGGAATTGAACCCCACAAGGCGAGAGAGATAAAAATGAAAATATCAGCAGTAGATAATACAAATTTCGGAATGGCAGTTAAGGTAACTCCACAAGCTAGAGAATACTTATTGAATAATTTAACCAAGAAACAGTTAAAAAAAGTAAAAGACTTGGCTAAATTTGCCGAAAAAGATTCTGTCGATGTTAATATAAGCACTGAAAAAATGCGATATCGTACTAATATTCCTGAACTTGAAACAACACAACTTGTTATAGATGTTGATAACGGTGCTAAGACATACAAACCTGATTTATTTATAGTAAGAGCAATAAAAAAAGCGGTAAACTACGCACACGAATTATCGAAAAAGAGAAAAATATTAGGCGACATTTTGTAATTAGTCTCAATTGCAATAATTGTAGGGTTAACTTAAGTCTGCAAAAACAAAACTTATTGAATAACACAATAACCTTTGCTATAATCAAAATAAAAAAGGAGTTGTTTATGGATATATCTTTATCACCAAGTAATGAACAATTTTTGCAAAATAAAGTTGCGGAAGGGATATATAAATCAATTAATGAAGCCGTTAATGCGACTTTAAATATAGCAATTTCCGGTAACTGTATCTCACAGGAACATTTAGATATGCTTAATGCAGATTTACAAAAAGGGCTTGATGATTATGAAGCCGGAAAATATTCCGAAGGTACAGAATTTTTTGATGAGTTAATTGCAGAGTATGAACAATTATAAGATAAATACAACCAATGCTGCAAAAGAAGATATTAAAAACATATCTTCATATATCGCAAAAGATAATCTTAGGGCAGCCGTTGCGGTAATAAAACTATTTAAAAAATCTGTTGAAAAATTATCCGATTTTCCGGACTTAGGGAAACATAAAGAGGGGATTACAGATAAAGATATTTTAATTTTTACGGTAAAGCAAAGATACTCTATTGCATACAAAGTTAAAGATAACAGTGTTATAGTATTAAGAATTTTATCAAGATATCAGGACATATTTGCTATTTTATAAACATAAATTTATTAATTAAAGAGGAAAATAAAATGAAAATATCAGCAGTAGATAATACAAATTTCGGAATGGCTGTTAAGGCAACGCCTCAGGCTAAAGAATACTTGGCTGAACGTTTGACTGACAGAGGATTGAAGAAATTCAAAGAACTTGTTAAGTTTGCCGAAAACGATTCTGTTGATGTTAATTTAAGTACAGAAACAAGACATTTATGCATGGCAACCTGTCCTGAATTAGAAGGAACACCATATAATCAGTTAATTGTTGAAGTCGGAGATAAATACAGTTACAAACCGGAAGGTTTTTCGTTTTTCATTCTCAGAGCAATCAAAAACGCCGTAAAAGAGGCTCACGAATATTCGGAACATAAAAAATTACTCGATGAGATATTATAATTTCTTTTTTTGTTTATCTTTCTTAGAAGTGTCGTTTAAGAAATAAATAAACGGCAGAATTAGAATAACTGCAACTGCATAATATCTGAAAGTTTCTACATATCCCCATAGCACTGACTGCTGTCTTAAAAGTCTGTAAATTTGTCCCTGCGCCATGTAAACTGCAGTTGAAGGATCAACACTTGTTATAAATGCCGAACTTATTGCCTGTACTCTTTCCATAAACGAAGGATTTGTATCAGTCAGAGATTTTACCATCATCATCTGATGCACCTGTGAAAATCTTGTAATTGAAGTAGTTGCAATTGAGGTTCCTATTGCTGCTCCAACATTTTTGAATAAATTTTGAACTCCTGATGCATTTGTTTGTGCTTCATTTGGAAGTGTTGCACAGGAAATATTTGCCAAAGGCACCATTGCCATTACCATTCCCAACCCAAATACAAAGTTAGGTAGCGCTATATCCGCAAGGGCAATATTGGTATTTATTTCTCCAAATAATAACCCCCCTATCGCCAATGTAATTAAACCCAAAATAGCAACAGGTTTTATTCCAAGCCTAACAACCAGTATTCCGCTGAGAATTGATGCGGCCAAACACCCTAACCCTCTCGGTAACATTGAAAGTCCACTTAAAAATGAAGTATAGCCTAATAAATTTTGCAACATTGACGGCAAAATCGCTGCCGATGACATTAATACTGCCATCAAAACTATCTGTCCTAAAGTTCCTATTAAAAAATTATGGTTTCTCAATATTGAAAGATTTATCAAACTATCCCCATGTTTGCTTTTTTTAATCTGTATATATACAAACAAAACAAAAGCAGTACATGATAATAGAAACAACCTACAAATCCACGCAGCATTAAACCAATCAGCATCATTACCTTTATCAAGTACAACCTGTAATGTTAAAATCCATAATGCCAGAAAGAAAAATCCTGAAAAATCCATTTTGACATTTGCTTGTTTTCTTGAGTATGGAGGTTCTTCAACATGTAAATTTGTTAAATACAAACACAATATACCAAAAGGAATATTAATAAAATAAATAAAAGGCCACGACCAGTTTTCCGTTATCCAGCCTCCGACAGATGGGCCCAAAATAGGCGCCATTACGACACCGAGTCCAAAAACAGCCATCGCTTTCGGCAATTTTTCTTTAGGAAAAATCTCAAAAATAATTGCCTGCGCAATAGGCATAATTCCCCCGCCTCCAATTCCTTGGATTATACGGGAAATCAACATCATAGGCATAGAATTTGAAAGTCCGCACATTATTGAAGCAACCGTAAATATAATAATGCTCAAAATAAAGTACTGTTTACGACCTATAAGTCTGCTGAAAAAATCAACAGCGGGTATAACAATTCCACTTGCAACAAGGTAACTTGTAATTATCCATGTTGATTCATTGTGGCTTATAGAAAAAGTTCCAGCCATATATGGCAGAGCTACATTTGATATTGTTTCATCAAGCGCAAACATAAAGATAGATAACATAACGGGTGCCATTGTTATCCATGGATTTATTTTAAACTTCCATTCTTCAGTTGCCGTATTTTCCATTTATATTTCCAAAACCTTTGTACTCAAAATTAAATCACACATATGTTGCAAATACAACATGTGATTTTTACTACAAAAAATTATTTTATTTTTTGTTGTTTTTGTAGTAAAATCGGAAGAAAAGAGAGGAAAAGACATGCAAGTATCATTAAATTGGCTTAACGAATTTGTAGATATATCAGATTTAAGTGCGGAGGAAATTTCTTACGGACTGACTTTGAGCGGACTTGAAGTTGAGGAAATCGAGGAATTAAAACCGTCATTTACGAATATAATCACGGGAAGAATTGAAAAAATAGATAACCACCCGAATGCGGATAAACTTCATTTGGTAACGGTAAATATCGGTTCTGCACTGAAAACGGTTGTTTGCGGAGCGCAAAATATAAAAGAAGGACAAATTATTCCTTACGCATCTGTCGGAAGTAAGGTTTTGGACAGAAAAACAGGCGAACAATATACTCTGACACCCGCAGTTATAAGAGGCGTTGAATCTCAGGGAATGTTATGTTCGGCTGATGAATTGGGTGTTGCCGAAAGAAATTATCAGGAAGAAGACGGAATTTTAATTCTGAACAGATTATTCCCAAATGTTGAAATAAATGTTGATGTTGAAAAAGTTTTAGGTTTTGAAAAAGACACAATTCTGCATATTGCACCGACTGCAAACAGAGGAGATGAAATGTCGGTTGTCGGAGTTGCAAGAGAATTATCCGCAATTTTTGACAGACCGCTTCATTTTTCATTTTTACAACAGATGGAAAATCTTCCTGCAGATAAGTTTAAAGTTGAAATCAAAGATAACGATGTTTGTAAATACTATTCAATCGGTTTGTTGAAAAATGTAAAAGTAAAACCGTCACCAGATTGGATGCAACAGAGATTACTTGCATCAGGAATAAGAGCAATAAATAACGTTGTTGATATAACAAACTACGTTTTAATGGAATACGGGACACCGCTTCACGCTTTTGATGCCGATAAATTAAACGGTTATCTGTGCGTAAGACGTGCAGAAGAGGGTGAAAAAATTGTTACATTGGACGAAGTTGAAAGAACTCTGACAAGAGACAGTGTTTTAATTGCAACCGAAAAAGAGGGTGTCTGCCTTGCGGGAGTATTTGGCGGTGCTGATTCAGGAACTACAGATACTACAACAAATATCGCACTTGAAGCGGCATATTTCACACCTGCTACAAACAGAAAGAGTTCAAGAAGTGTAGGATACAGATCTGAAGCATGTGCCAGATTTGAAAGAGGAATTGATATTGCAGCCGTAAGACCGGGACTTTTAAGAGCAATGCAGTTACTTGTTGATTTTGCGGATGCCGAGGTTGTAGGAATTTCTGAAACAGGCAACAACCAGCCTGAAAAAATCGAAATAACTTTAAGATTTTCTCAGATTAAGAGAGTTTTGGGTGTAAGTATTGAGCCCGAAAGATGCCTTTCAATACTTGAAAAATTAGGCTTTGAAGTTTTGGGCAAAAACGAAGTTGCCGCAAAAATCAGTGTTCCGTCATACAGAGTTGACGATGTAACAAGAGAAGTCGATTTAATAGAAGAAATTGCAAGAATAAACGGATTTGACAAAATCGCACCGACTTTGCCGAACAAAGCCGTTACACCTGAAATTTCTTTGCAGGAAAAAACTTTAAACAAAATCAGAGACATAATGAGCGAATGCTCACTTGACGAAATAATCACATCATCACTTGTCGGGAAACCGTTATTAAATCAGTACAATATAAGCTATGATGACGAAAATGCGGTTAAAGTTCTGAATTCACCGAGTGAAGATTACAGTATGCTCAGACAAACTCTTGCAGGAAACCTGCTGACCTGTCTGAAATTCAATTACGATAACGGACAAAAAACTTTCTGGGGTTACGAAATCGGAAAAACCTATATCAAAACAGGTGATGCTGATGAAAAAAATTCAGGCGCAAAAGAAAACAGAGTTTTGGGCGGAATTATAACAGGCAACAAACAAACTTCCATCTGGCAGGAAACAGGGGAAGTTGATTTTTACACCTTGAAGGGAATTGTTGATAAACTTTTGACGGAATTAAACCTTGATAAGAGAGTTAAACTCACCTTACTTGACGAAAGTCCGTTGAAATCTAATCATAACACAATGCACCCGTTCAGAACGGCTGTTATGACACTTTTAGGCAATAAACCTGAGATTTTGGGTTATTACGGACAGGTAAATCCGCAGGTTACAAACAAAATGAAACTAAATCAGAACGCATATATGTTCAAAATTGATTTAGAAGTTTTATTAAAGGCAGTAAACGAAACACAGATTAAATTTAAGAAATTGCCTTTGTATCCTGAAGTTCAGAGGGACTTGGCATTTATCGTTCCTGATGATATTTCATGGAGTGATATTGAAAAAGTTATCAAGAAATCAGTTCAGAATAATATGTTTAATTCCTGTGATGTATTTGACGTTTACAAAGGCGAACACATAAAAGAAGGTGCAAAGAGTATCGCATGCAGAATTAAACTTCAGGATAAGAATGCGACTTTAACTGACGAAAGAATTGACGAACAAATGAAACTTATCAGAAGCGGACTTGAAAAATCAATTAAAGAAATAACATTTAGAGAGTAAAGAGTATGAAAAAATTTATTATTACATTATTTGCAATGATTATTACAATGATACCGGCATTTGCTGATATTCAGCCATGGGTTATGGACGATATTCCGAAAAGTGCAATAGGATTGTTTCAGGCTAATACAAATATAAAACTCTATGAAAAGCCTGATTTGAAATCAGAGATAATTTTTGACAAAAGCTGGCACTATAAACAACCTTTAGATAAAGATTCCGAAAGTTTGTTTGCTATATTCATGCCTGCAAAAGAACTTTCATACATTTATGTAACAGATGTTGATGAAGATTGGGTAGAAATACTCTACGATAAGAAAAATAATTTAAGAGGCTGGATAAAGAAAGAAGACGAATTTCAGTTTATGCCATGGATAAGTTTTTATAATCTATACGGCAGAAAATACGGATTAAGACTTTTAAAAGACAGTCCTGACAGTATAAAGGAAATATACAGCGGAACAGAAAACGCTTCACAACTGCTCGGCAAGATAAAAATGCCGAAAACGATAAGATTAACTACAATTAAAGGGAATTGGGCATTAGTCAGCGTACTTGATATAGACAGAATACCGAAAACAGGATTTGTCCGCTGGAGATCAAAAGACGGCGACTTCTACATGTTCCCTGCAATGAAATAGTTAAAAATTAAATCTGTCACCCTGAATTTATTTCAGGGTCTGACTAACTATACCATTTAAGATTTAATCTTCTTTAGTAATGTTGATAAGATGCTGAAACAAGTTCAGCATGACAGAAAACAGGTCAGGCTTTAACCCAACAATTATTTGAGCAGTTTATATAAATCTGTTTCAAAGAAGTTTGCTATTTTTTCAAGTTTATCAATAGTGATATTTATTCTTGATTTTTCTAATTTTGAAATATATGAATTATCAAAACCCAAAATTAAAGATAATTCTTCCCTTTTCAGACGTTTCTTAGTCCTTAATTTTTTAACATTATTTGCAATTATATCTCTTATTTCTTGACTCATATTCCCATTATGAATTTTTCATGATATTATTTACAGGAATAACAGTCCAATTTTAAAGGATAACATTATGTTCAAAAAGAAGATATTAATAGACTTAGACGGGGTATTGAACCAATACGAAAAATTTGACGAAAATTTTATCCCGCCGATTAAGGCCGGGGCGAGAGAATTTTTAGAACAATTGATTAATGACGAAACCGAATTATATTTGTTTACTACAAGAAATCTGCTTTTGGCATCTAAGTGGTTAGTCGAAAACAACCTTGACAAATACTTTAAAGACGTTACCAATGTAAAAATCCCCGCATATTTATATATAGACGACAGGTGTATCCGCTTTGACGGAAACTACAATAAAACAATTAAAGAAATTGAAAATTTTAAAGTTTATTGGAAACTTACTCAATAATTTTGAAGCAGGGATAACTCTCGCCTTTTTTATAATCTCTTGCAGCCTCAATAAGACTATTTTCCAAAACATCATTTATTCTCATTTCTTTATTATTTAGCATAAATGTCGTTTTTTCTTTTTCTTTCAGCACGTTATATCCCTGACCGCCGTCTGCAATATAATTATCCATGGCACAAGTGTATGTTCTTTGTGAATCCAAAGGATTTCCTTCTTTGTCTAACAACGCTTCTCCGTTTATATAAATCTGTTTTAATTTGAACACTTCATTTTCGGCATCATTTTTACCTTCCAGAGTTATATTATTTGAACACTGGAGGAATTTCGGGTTACTGTTTCCGTAACCTCTGCCTCTAAGTGCGTTTTCAAAAACTGTTTTTAAATCATTAACGGTTAAAGTCTCTTTCACAATAGGATTTTCTGCCGCAATAGTCTTTTTTAGTCTGTATTTTGTTATATTTTGGTCTTTGACATACGGCAAAGGCGCCATTAAAAATCCTGTCGAAAAGAAAGCAATATCAGTTTTACCTTTTTCCATAAGTTTATCGGCAAGAAAACTGCCCAAAGGATTTGGATCATTATATGTCTTGGGTAAATCTAAAACTGACGGTGCAATTACGTTGAATAGCCCTAATTCTTTTTCGTTTTTTTCTAATTCACTTTCAAATACTGGACTTACTGCACAATCTTTCCAGTTTAATTCTTTTGCCGATGTTATTCCTTTTCTGCTTCCGTTATTTTCCAAATCAAATTTGTACATCGTTTCGCTGAAAGATTGCGGATAATATATTGACGAAACAGAATCAGGCTCAACTCTGTCGTGGTCGTGCCCTCCGATTACCAAATCAACCTTTATCCCTTTTTCTTTGAATTTATTAACTAAATTTTCGCTTGAATCCATATAATCATGGTTCAATATAACAACATTATCGGGCTTTTCTTTTTTTATTGCTTCAGATATCTCTTCAATTACTTCCTCTGACTTTTTAGGCGATAGACCAAACTTTGCCGTTCCGACATTATCAACACAAAATCCTGTTACAAAAGTTCTGTCATTATCACGTGTAACTACTGTATAAGGTTTTAACCAATCAGGTCTTTTGCCTGTTTCTGTATCAAACATATTTGCACAAACAGTATGAATTCCTTTTGATGAAAACTTTTTGACAGTATTTACTAAATAATCAAAAGTTTCTTTAAAAAAGCCAAAATCATTGTTTCCCAAGGTTAAAACCATTTCCATATCAGGTTTTGCTTCTTTCAGTTTAATAAATGAGTCTTTTTCCAATTCTTTCGGATAAATGCCTTTAAACATATCTCCGCCGTACAACAACAGAGCATTATCCTTATCTTTGGCATCGGATAAAACCTCAGACATAATAGCACTCGTTTTACGACTTTCCTGATGAGAGTCCGTAAATGCATAAACCTTTGTTGTTCCTTTAAAGGAGATATTAGTTAAAAAATTCATGAAAATACTAATTACTACGCCTTCCTATTCTATAAAAAAT
>JAFRHR010000005.1 GCA_017433195.1 bacterium | reverse complement strand
TCTATAATAAAAAATAAACCCTCAATTTACCCCAAAGTTACATTTTATGGTTTAATATATTTAAAAGAGGGATATTTAATGAAAAAATTTATAATTTTACTTATTTTTCTGCTTGTATCAAGTCAGGCATTCGCTGTTGATTGGAAAAATGATTTAAGAACAAGATTTTTGAACAATCAGACTATAATTTACGAAATAAACATAAGGACTTTTAACGCAAAAGACCTTAATCATAACGGCATAATTGATGAAAACGAAGAAAGCGGAAACTTTATAAACGCAATTGAACGCTTGGATGAACTTGAAGCAATGGGAATAAATACTATCCACATATTGCCGATTACACCTGTCGGAAAAATCAAAGCAATGGGTAATGCAGGCTCACTCTACGCAATAAGCGATTTTTCGTCACTAAATCCGCAGCTTATAAGCAGAAAATCAAATTTATCTCTGAACGATCAGGCAAAAAAGTTTATTGCGGAATGTCATGCCAGAAACATCAGAGTAATTGTTGATTTACCGAGTTGCGGAAGTTATGACCTCTACTTAAAATCACCAAAACTGTTTAAAAAAGACGATGACGGAAATCCTGTCGTTCCTGCCGATTGGACAGATGTACGTTTATTTGATTGCGGCAGTGAAAAAGCGGTAAATGAAGATTTATATCTGCAATACAAAAATTTTGTAAACCTTATGTTATCTTTAGGAGTTGACGGCATAAGGGCTGACGTTGCAACAAATAAAACTGCTTTATTCTGGAATAACCTTATAAATTATACAAGAGCAAGAGACGAGGAATTTTTATTCCTTGCGGAAGCCTCAGACAGCTGGAAAATTCCCGTTTCAAAATATGCGGTTTTCACGCCGTACGATAAACTTTTTGAGGCAGGATTTGACGGATATTACGGAAGTTTCTTTAACTTAAAAAACTGGAAAACCGCAAAAGAACTGGTAAATCACGTCCTTTATAATCAAAAAATTGAACAGACACAAAATAAAAGTGTTATCGGAAGTTTTACAACCCATGACGAACAGAGCCCGATTTTAATTAACGGCAGAAAACTTTCAAAAATGATTATCTGGCTCAATACAACTTTACCCGTTAATTCATACTTCCCTGACGGATTTGCAACAGGAGATAGTTATATTTACCCCTGGGCAAACCAAAAGGCTATGTACACTTTAACCGATGATGAATACTATTTTACCCACAGAGGACAGTTAGATATATTTAATTTCTCCAAAAAACCGGGAGGATTTGATAACTCAATTTTGGAAGATTTTGTCTTTGCAAACAGATTTAAAAATCAGTTCTCGTGGTTACTGTCAAAATCACCTTTCATACCGTTAAAAACCTCTAATTCATCGGTTTATGCTTATGCAAGACAGGCAGACAAATCATGTTTAATCGTAATCGGAAACCTTGACTTTTCGGCAGACAAAAAAGTTACGGTAAAGGTTCCGAAACTTGCGGAAGGGACTTTGGGTATTCCTTTAAAGTATTCCGAACACTATCCGCGCTCACAAAAAGGCAAACTGACGGTTAATATTGCAGCCGGTGACATTTTGGTTATTTTATTTAACGATTTTTCGTTGTAATATATTCATAAAAGAATAAACGAGGTAACTAATGAAGAAGAGAATAATGTCGGGAATGCGTCCGACCGGGAAATTACATTTGGGACACTATTTGGGCGTTTTAAAAAACTGGGTTAAATTACAGGACGAATTTGACTGTTTTTTCAGCGTTGCTGATTGGCATGCACTTACTACAAAGTACGATAAAACAGAAGATTTGGAACAGAATGTTCTTGAAGTCGTTATGGATTGGCTCGCATGCGGAGTTAACCCCGAAAAAGCGACAATTTATCTTCAGTCTTTAGTTCCCGAAACTGCTGAATTGCATATTTATTTAAGTATGATTACACCTCAAAACTGGGTTGAAAGAGATCCAACGCTTAAAGATATGGCAAAAATTTTAAGAACAAAAGAGGGAGTTAATTCTCAAATAGGCTACGGACTTATGGGTTATCCGGTTTTAATGAGTGCCGATATTATGACTTTTAACGCAGATTATGTTCCTGTCGGAAGCGATCAGGTTGCACACGTTGAAATCACAAGAGATATCGCAAGAAGATTTAATAACATTTATAATACGGAATTTTTCCATGAGCCTGAGCCGAAATTAAACAATTGCGCACTTATCTGCGGGCTTGACGGAAACAAAATGGGCAAATCTTACTGCAATGATATAAAAATATCGGATTCAGAAGAAGAAACCACAAAGAAAATCATGAAAGCAATAACCGACAGAAGCCGTATTAAAAAAGACGATTTGGGACACCCTGACGAGTGCGAAGTCGTTTATAAATACTGGAAAATATTCGGTGACGAAAATCAGATTGCAGACATCAATGACAGATGCTCAAAAGGTGTAATGGGCTGTGCTGAGTGTAAGAGAGCCCTGGCTGAGAGAGTTAATTCGGAACTTCGAGAAATCAGAGAAAGACGCAAATACTACGAAAACCACCTTGACGAAGTCAGAGCAATCATAAAAGACGGATCTTTGAGAGCACAAAAAGAGGCTCAAATTATTTTATCCGAAGTCCGAAAATTAGTTAAGATGTATAAGGGGTAAGTAATAAAGGAGTTATTTTATGGCATTTGTTGTTGGATTTTTAATGGTAATTATTGGTGTTTTTTGTTTATTGTTTTCATTTAGTATTCATAGTGAAAACATAATGCAACAAATATATCAACAATTAAATATATTAATAGCTGTAATTGTATTTGGTATTGGTGCAATATTGATGACAATTAAAGGTTGCTTTTCTGATATCAATAAAAAAATAGATTTAGAACAAAAAAACAATACTTCTAATAAAACTGAAAATTAAAATTGTCATGCTGAACTTGTTTCAGCATCTTATCAACCTTGCATGCTAAAATAAAATTATGAATAAAATTTATGCAGTATATATTTTGACAAATTATAATGAAACAACTTTTTATATTGGTGTAACCGGTGACTTGCAAAAACGAATTTGGGAACATAAAAATAAGGTAGTTGAGGGTTTTACTAAAAAATATAATGTTAATAAATTAGTTTATTATGAATTGACAGATAATGTCGAAACTGCATTGAACAGAGAAAAACAATTAAAACGTTGGCACAGACAATGGAAAATAAATCTTATTAAAGAAGTAAATCCTGAGTTTAAAGATTTATCGGAAAGTTTGTAAGACCCTGAAACAAGTTCAGGGTGACATTTTTATTAAAAACTAACTATACTCACTTATTGACAAAGTGTCTGCTATAGAGTACACTATAAATATGGGACAGAGAATTGTAAAAATTGCACAACTATCAAATGATAAAACTCCTTTTATTGATTGGTTGGAATCATTGGATAAAGTGACAACATTTCGTGTTCAATCAAGATTAACGAGATTATTGGAAAATAATTTTGGCGACCATAAAAAAATTGACAATGAAATATCTGAACTCCGGTTAAAATTCGGCTCAGGATACAGAATTTATTACACCGAAATTGATAATATTATTGTCTTACTAATAAACGGCGGTAATAAATCAACACAAACAAAAGATATTCAGAAAGCAAAAGAAATACTTCAAGAATGGAGACAACTGCAATGAAAGAATTAAAGCACACAATTGATTTGGAAAATTATATAGTTAATGATTTAAAATCAGATGAAGATATTAAATTATATTTGAATGCAAGTCTTAAAGATTATCTGGAAGATGGTGATTTTAATTCATTTTATCGTGCATTGGAAATTGTTATAAAAGCAAAGGATACAGTTGCAGGTTTTGCAAAAAAGGCAGGTATGTCAAGAGCGCACCTTTACAGTATTTTTAAAACAGAAAAAGAACCAAAATTTTCAACCATTGTAAAAATCTTTCAGGAACTCGGTTACGAACTTGAAGTTGCATAATTATGTAACTTTTAAAGTATAAAAACTTGTACCATACAGATTGATAATTTTTTGTTGACTAAAGTCAACCCTGCTAACTTTAATATAAAAATCAGAGGGAATTTTTATAATTTACTGTAACATTGTATATAGTTACCAAATTTAATCTTTTACCCCTACCCCTTATTGACGGTCGGTAAACTTTTTTGTATTCTAAAAATACGGTATTTAGAAGAAAAGAGAGATTTTTAATGAGCACAAATCAATTTACAAAACCCGCTACCGCAAAAGTTGAAGATAATATCCTGACTATCGGCGGCTGCAAAACAACAGACCTTGCAAAACAGTACAAAACACCGCTTTACGTCATTGACGAGGAAAGCATAAGAAGTGTTTGCAGAGAATACCAAAGTGCCTTTAAAAAATACAACAACAAAAACCCGAACAAAAAATTATTCAGACCTTTATATGCCTCAAAAGCGTTATGCGTAGGTGCTTTGGCAAAAATTATATCGAGTGAGGGTTTTGGGTTTGATACGGTTTCTATGGGTGAGATTTATACCCTCTACAAAGCAGGAATTGATATGAAAACCGTTTTGTTCAACGGAAATAACAAAACTCCGGAAGAACTCGAACTTGCTTTAAAAGCAGATATCGGAAGGTATTCCGTTGATAATTTTTACGAAATAGAACTTTTATCGGAATTAACCAAAAAATACAATAAAAAAGTTGATGTTTTACTCAGAATAACTCCGGGAATTGAATGTCATACTCACGATTACATTAAAACAGGGCAAATTGATTCAAAATTCGGATTTGATTTGCATCAGGTTGACGAAGCCGTTGAAAAAATTCTGAAAAACTATGAATATATGCACATAAAAGGAATTCACGCACACATCGGCTCTCAGATTTTTGAGGATAAATGTTATTATGACGAAATCGAAATTCTTGTCGAAGAAATTTCAAGAATAAACAAAAAATTCGGACTAAAATTAGACGAAATGAATATGGGCGGAGGATTAGGCGTAAAATATGTAAAAACCGACAAACCGCCTGCAATAGAAGAAATCGGAAACGGAATAATATCTAAACTTGAAGAATGTATTGAAAAATACGGAATTGAGCCGCCAGTAATCTACATAGAACCCGGCAGAAGCATAATTTCAACTGCGGGAACGACTTTATACACAATAGGCTCAATGAAACAAGTCTTAAACGGAACAAAATACGTTTCTGTTGACGGCGGAATGGCTGATAACCCGAGACCGAGTATGTATCAGGCTGCATACGAAGCCGATATTGTTACAAAAATGAATGATGAAAAAGCAGAAAAAGTAACAATTGCGGGTCGTTTTTGTGAGTCGGGAGATATTTTGATTAAAGATATAATGCTCCCTAAAATTGAGTCTGGCGATATTTTATGTGTTTATAATACGGGTGCTTATAATTATTCCATGGCAAGTAATTATAATTCTGTTGAAAAACCCGCTATGGTACTTGTAAATAATTCACAATCTGATATGATAATTAATAGAGAGACGCTTGATGATTTGATATCAAAACAGGTAATTCCGGACAGATTGAAAGGTTAATAAATAATGAATCTTGTAGATAAGGTCATAACTGTATTTTTAACTGAATTTAAACCAATTCAATGGTCTTTTAATTGGGATGACGTTTGTGAAATTTTAATTATACTTGCATTCATTATTTTCTTTTATCAGAAATTTATCAAAAACACTTCATCTGAAAGATTATTCAGAGGGTTGTTATTTTTGGTAGGCGCCTGGATTATAGGGGAAGTTTTTGTACTTATAAATCTTGAAATTTTAGGTTTCTTTATAAAATTCTTGGTTGCAATAATTTCTTTAAGTTTGGTTGTAATCTTTCAGCCGGAACTCAGACGTCTTTTGGGATATTTGGGACAACACGGATTTTTCTATAATTTCTGGCACAATAATCAGACCTCAGCTAATCCGAAAACAAACATGCTTAAAGAAGTTTTGGAATCTGTTAAATACTTTTCAAAAACAAGAACAGGCTGTTTAATCGTATTTCAGAAGGAAATGAGCCCTGCTGTTTATTCTGATGTAGGAACAAAATTAAACGCAGACGTTTCCGCAGAACTTATTTTGACTATATTCCATACAAATACACCGCTTCATGACGGCGCAATGGTTATTAAAAATGATAAAATTTTATCTGCGGGAGTTTTACTTCCTCTGACGGAAGATCCGAAACTCAGCTGGAAATACGGAACAAGACACAGAGCCGCTATCGGTTTGACAGAAATCAGTGATTCCGCATGTTTGGTTGTATCTGAAGAAACAGGCGACATTTCTGTTTGTCTTGACGGAACAATCAAAAAATATGAAGATATGGCAACACTAAAAAGAGATTTGGAAGTTATATTGGAAATAAAAGACGAAGACGATTCAAAGAAAAAACCATTTTTCGATATAAACAACTTTATTCAGCTAAAAAAACCGAATAAAGTAAGCAAAATTAAACCGGATGAAGAACCGAAGGCATAAGTTAATGTATAAAAAAGCAAAAAGCAAACTAATTTCATTTAAAGAATATATTGTAAGATATTTGTTTTTAACCATTGGTGTTTTTATTGTCGGTTTTTCTTTAGAATGTTTTTTGCTTCCGAATAACATAATTGACGGTGGTGTAATCGGTATTTCAATGATGGTAAATAAAATTACCGAAATTAATTTAGGTTTTCTGATTTTTATAATAAATTTACCATTTATACTTTTGGCATTAAGAAAATTCGGTGTAAATTTTATCTGTCAGATGTTTTATTCTGTAATTCTTCTTGCTTTTGTAACCAACATGTTTCACCCTTATAAAGCAACTGAAGATTTGATTTTGGCAACAATTTTCGGAGGTATAACATTAGGTATCGGTGTCGGTTTGGTTTTGAGAAATGATGCTTCTTTAGACGGTACGGAAATTCTTTCAATTATTTTATCCAAAAAACTCGGCTGGGTCTCTGTCGGTGAACTTTTAATGTTCATAAATCTTTTTGTATACGGAACATGCGGCTTTAAGTTTGGTTGGGATAAGGCAATGTATTCAATCATAACCTACTATATAACTTCAAAACTCATCGATGTCGTTATGGAAGGTTTGAATAAAGCAAAAGCAATAAGAATTATTTCCGATTCATTTGATGAAATAGGTCATGCTATAATGAAAGAATTCGGAACGAGTGTCTCTTATGTAAATATAATGGGTGGTTACACAGGACAAAACAAAATGCTTACTTACTGTGTAATTTCAAGATTAGAAGTCGCAAAACTAAAACAGTTGGTAAAAGATATTGATCCGACAGCATTTGTTGTAATCGGCGATGTTTATGAAGTTGACGGAGTAAGAGTTAAGAAAAAGTAGCGGATTTTTCCGTACGTGAAACGTGCATGCGAGAAAACTCAGCGAAGCGGAAAAATCTGTCAGGATTTTTGAAGCTGAGTGAAGAGTTGGCGAGCGGAAATAATCCAAGATGTCGGATTATCACCTCATCCTAACCTTCCCCTCAAGGGGAAGGAATAACTTACATACCCGAATAATCCAATACAATCATGCACTCTGCCGAGCGGATTTACGTACACTCTGCCGAGGAAAAGGTGACTAAATGTCACGTTTTCTGAGAGGTATATTCCGGATAGCGAGGTTTGAAAGTTGCGACAGTGATAACGAAGCAACGGCAAAACCGAGCGTGGAGTAAAACCAAGACAGCAAAACAATTAAGTATTGTTTTGTGAGAGGGTGAAAGTTTGTGAACCGCCAATAATCCAAGACAGCGGTCTAAACAAAAATACCCCTACATTCCAAAGTCTTTTTTAACTTTGATTTTACCCGTTTCTTTATAAAGTTTTTCAAAGTTTGTCTGAGCTTCTTTATAACTGTTTATTGTTGCAGTCAGACAGTAATTTGTAAATTTATACAACAAAGGAAAACCGATAATTACACAGAAAAATACTATAAGAAGTTGTATCAACATATCTTTTTTCTGTTGTCCTTTTTGTTTTCTTTTTGTTCTTAAATCTTCACCATGAAGTATTGAGTTTATGATATCTTTTCTTTCCTGAATAGACAAACTGTTAATATATTCTTCATTTTCAGGATCAATATAAACAATGTATTTTTTATACCCTTCAACAGATTTTGGACTGTTTTTTGTACTCAGATATTCGGTAATTATATTGCTTTCATAGGGATTTTCTTCGGATATTTTAGGTTCCGGATTTTCATTTTGAACAGTTTTAAGATTATTTTCAGCCTGTTCAAGCATTTCAGGAGTAATTTCATCATTCATAGAAATTATTTCATTAATTTCCATTGAATCTTCTCGGCTTATATTATTTTCTTCGTGTTTTTCTTCCTGAGCCTTTTGCAGAGTATTTATCGAAACACTTTTTTCTTCATTGATATCTTTAGCGTTTCCCCCGAATTCACTAATATTAAGATATTCTTTTAATTGGTCCTGAATTAAATCAATATCAACATCATCATTAAAATTTTCATCATTTTCATCGACTTTTGGTCCGTCTTCAAGTTCAATTAAATCGTCAATATTGTGTTCTTTGTCTTGTTTTTTTTCAATGTCTGCCAAAATTTCTGTCCTTTATTTTGTACTTTTTTATGATATGATTATATATTATTTCAACTAATTAGGCAAATAAGGTATTTATATGGAATTTAATAAATCAGAATTAGAAAAATGTATTAAAAATCTGACAAAAGCCAAAATTCTTGTAGTTGGAGATTTGGCTCTTGATGAAATGGTTTACGGTGATACGGAAAGAATTTCAAGAGAAGCTCCCGTTTTAATTTTAAGACACTCTTATACAAAATACATTTTGGGTGGTGCTTCAAACGCTGCACATAACGTTTCAAAAATTAATGACGGAAAGGTCAGTGTAATAGGAATTGTCGGAAATGATTATCATGCTTCTGATTTAATAGGTGAATTTAACCGTGCAAATATAAATTGTGAATATCTTGTAACGGACGATGCAAGAGAAACTATCACAAAAACAAGAATTTCAGGTTCATGTTCCCAATCCGTTACTCAACAGATTGTAAGAATTGACAGACAAACATCAGCTCCGCTTTCAAAAGAAACCGAAGAAAAACTGTTTCTGTCACTTGAAAGAGCAATTCCGCTCCACGATTTGATTATATTATCCGATTATCATGTCGGAAGTTTATCTCAAAACGTTATTAACAAAACTATTGAACTTGCAAACAAACACAATAAAATGATAGTTGTTGATGCTCAGAGAGATTTGAATAATTATAAAGGTATTACATCTTTAACTCCGAATTTACCGGACACACAAAAATATGTCGGATTTTACATAAAAACAGATGAAGATTTTATAAAAGCAGCCCAAAAACTTCTTAAAGACACAGGTGCATCATCGGTTGTTATAACCTGCGGTTCTGACGGAATGGTAGTTTATAATAATGATATTCTTACCAAAATTCCTGTTTTCAGAAAATCAAAAGTATTTGATGTAACAGGTGCCGGAGATACGGTTACTGCAGTTTATTCACTTGCACTTGCAACGGGTTCAACACCTGAATATGCCGCTTTTATAGGAAATATGGCTGCAAGTATTGTTATTAAACAATTCGGATGTGCTACAACTTCTGTTAAAGAATTGCTTGACACTTTGAAATATGTTCAGGAGGAATGTTATGTTTAAAAAATTAAAAATCGTGGATATAATCGTTTTAATCGGTATTACGATTATGATAGCCGTAGGTTTTTTGACTTATAAACATGTAAGACAAACCGCTTCCGGACAAATTGAAACAACCGCAAAAGTCGGTTTTCATGTATTTTTAAGAGGAGTTACATTAACAGGTGGTGAAATACCTTTAAAAGCAGGTGAAAAAACATTTATAACAATAAGAAATGTTCCTTATTCAAATGTTGATATTCTTGATGTTAAAGCACAGGCAAGAAAAACTATTGTTCCGAGTTTTAAATCAAAAGATCAGTTCATTCTCGTTGATGATATCGGACAGGCAAATATGTATGATATCGTTGTTGTCTTAACTGATACTGCAAAAATCACAAAAGACGGTGCTGTTATAGGCGGAAACAAGGTAAAAATAGGAGTTCCTATTACTTTGGAAGGTATGAGCTATAAACTTTCAGGTACGGTTTCCGATATCAGAATACTTCTTGATAATAAAAATGAGGAACAACAACAGGAAAGTAATGTCGGATAATTATGTTTATTAATAAGTTTGCCTCATTTCTTCAGCAAAAATCAGAATTTTTATACGAAAACAGTCTGATTTTACAAAACATTGATAAAATCATTGTTACACTTATTTTTGCGGTTTTTGTTCTGTCAACTTTTGTTTCATCGGATGTTATCGGTGCGGTTGAATGTTTAGTTATACTTTTGAGCCTCTTAAAACTCTTTACCAAAAAGGGTGAAAAACTCGAATTAAATTCTTTTGAAACAGTTTTAATTCTGTTTTTAATGCTTGTTTTAATCAGTGTTGCAGGCTCATCACTTTTATTTTTAAGTATAAAAGGTTTACTTAAAACTCTGACTTATATCGGATTTTATTTTTCCTGTGTTTTTTATTTCAAAAACCACAAAAACCATATATTACCGCTGTTTTTAACAATTTGCGGATGTCTTGCGTTTGAAGGTGTTGTGGGACTTCTTCAGAATTACATAAAAATCGGAGAAATCTCAGGCTGGCAGGATACGAGTTCTCTAAATCCCGAACAGGTCATGACAAGGGTTTACGGAACATTAAAACCATTTAACCCAAACCTTTTATCAGGTTATTTTGTATCCGCAATTTCCGTTCTTTACGGAATGTTTGCATATTATTTCTTTGTAGAAAAGAAAAAAAGAATGTCGGCTATTTTGCTGACTGCATCTGTTATAACTACAATTACAATGCTTATGACAGGATGCAGAGGCGGTTATATGGGCTGGTTTGCAATGGTGTGTGCAATTCTTATCATTTCTTACAAATTCATAAAACCCGAACTCAAAAATCTGTATTATAAAGTTTTGGGTGGTCTTGCCGTATTAAGCGCATCAGCCATCACTTTATATTTACCCCTAAGGACAAGAATCCTGTCAATTTTTGCGTTCAGAAATGACAGTTCTAACTCATTCAGATTTAATGTTTATCATTCGTGTATTGAAATGTTTAAAGATAACTGGTTATTGGGAATTGGCGTCGGTAATCTCAATTTCAGAGAAATTTACGGGCTTTATATGTTATCCGGCTTTGATGCATTGAGTGCTTATAATATCTATCTTGAAACAGCGGTTGAAAGCGGAATTTTTGCACTTTTAGCGTTTGTTGCTTTCTTGGGAACGGTGCTTTATAAAGGGTTTAAGTTTATCTTTAATTCAGAAGATATGAAAGACGTTATTCTCGTTTCAATAGCGGTTGTTTCAATAATCGGACTGATGATGCACGGAATGGTTGATACGGTCTTTTTCAGACCGCAGATACAGACAATGTTCTGGTTAATGGTGGCTGTTATATCAGTTGGGATAAATAAAACAAATAATTAAAAAACAGACAAAATACGTTGCATTTTGACAACCTATTTTTTGTCTTTGCTCACCAAGTTACAAGCTAATAAAAAATATTAATATAAATAAAAATCACCACGAACTTTATATATTTTTGGTGATTCTAACATTTTTTCAATAGTTAAAATATCATATGGAAGAGTGAAGTAATCCGCCCATTTCGCTTGACCTGTATAAAGTCTTGTTTCTCCACCAAGGCCCTCAGTTCTATAAATCAAGGTTGGTAGCAATTCTACTTCACTATTATCATTATCTACTACAACTATTCGTTTAAAACTTGGTTGTTGAGATTCTTGTTTTTTATATTGTTGTTGTTTTAATCCAATATTTTGCCTATTACAATTTATTCCGGCAATTCTCATAATTTATTCTCCTTTAATTTAACACACGTTTTGATAAAAACAACTAAAATTATTTTTTGCTATTTTTTTTGTAATTGTAAAGAAACTGTTACAACATTTTAAAAATTGAATGCGAATTGTTTTATCCGACCATTGTGTAGGTTTTAGACAGTTGTTTCTAAAATAACAACAAAATGCCGTTTGTCTGAACGTTAGTGAGTTACGGCATTTTTAATTGAAGAATACAAATGTCAAAACCGAAACAAAAGGTCGGGAGTTTTTGGTTACTTTTGTCGATACAAAAGTAACTATACAAACTATCAAAAAACAAATAAAATACATTGCATTTTGACAACTTTTTTAAGGATTTTCGTCACATCAGTAATACTAAACTTTAAATATTAAAAATTTACCGAAAATCCGAAAAAAAAGGTTGGTTTTAACTCCAACCTCTACAAGCTATCTCTTCTTAAATAAAAATCTTTTTTAATACTCAATTCCTTCTCTTGCCGGAATACCGATATCGAAATAGTGTTTAACCGGTTTCATTTCCGTAACAAGGTGAGCAAGTGCCTGAAGTTCAGGATGTGCTGAACGGCCTGTAAGCACTATTTCAAGTTCTTCAGGTTTATTCAAAAGTTCTTCTTTAATTTCAGAAACTTTTAACATACCCAAAGAAGTACAAATATTAATTTCATCAAGTATTATTAACTGGTATTCACCGCTGTGAATTGCTTTTTTAGCAAATTCCCAGCCTTTTTTTGCTTCTTTGTAATCGTCAAAACATATATTATGAGAATAGACAACTCTGTCCATTCCAAACTGAACAACATCTAAGTTGGGTAAAAATTTAGATGCTGAAGCGATTTCACCGTATGATGTTCCGCAATCTCCCTTTGTAAACTGGATAACCAAAACTTTCCAGCCGTGTCCCAATGCACGCAAAGCCAAACCAAGTGATGCTGTTGTCTTCCCTTTTCCGTCACCTGTGTATATCTGTATATAACCGTGCTCTAACAAGATATTTCCTCCAAAGAAATACTAAAATACTAACTGTCCTATTTAAAATTATATATTATCAGTTAAGGGTTGTTATCCTACTAATGATGTACAATTTTATAAATCAATCTCCGTACACTCTTAAAAAAATTTCTTTAAGGTGTGTTCTATTATTAAACCACTAATAAATGGTCGTGGCAATTAATTTAACTGTGTCATGAGCAATCTTTTACAATTCAAAAAATGACACTTATTCAAAATAATGACTACATCTAAATCTCCCATGTTTTTTAATTTTTTCAAAAAATTTACTTAATTTTTGTAAAATTTTATGTAAACAATATTGAAAGTTAGTGAGCATGGGCATTTTTAACTAAATTTCTGTCTTTTTTATCCCAAAAATTTTACAATCACATTTCGTAATAAATACTTGTTTTTTATCTTTTCCGGTAAGAATAAACCGTTCAAAACCTTTGCATTTACAAGTGTTTTTGTCAATAAAAATTTTTATGTTTTTTACTTTTTTTAATTAAGTTTTCTTCATTAAGATTGTAAATTAGGATTTTTTATTAAAAGTCATGGGAGGTCATGGCAAATTGTAAATTTTTTATCAAAATTTTTTACTTGAAAAGCATGTCCTGTTTTATTAGCATGCATCATGTTATCAGAGGTTACGGAGAGGAGTGGTGGCTCAGATATAGTTATATTTAGTGAGGTTTTATTTTACGTTTTTATTTTTATTATTTCCGACTGTCATTTTACATAAAATCTCATATTTAACAACAGATAAGGACTCGGGGGAGTATATTTGTTCTTAGACTTATAATTTGTATCATGTAAAAAAGTTGTAAACAAAAAACCTATTTCTTATAATATAAATACGGTTATTGGATTTGGGGAGAGACGCTCGGTGGAG
>JAFRHR010000029.1 GCA_017433195.1 bacterium | reverse complement strand
ATTTTTATTATTCAGTTTTCAAATTTTGTTTAAACCAAAACGTACGCTACCAACCTCTCACAAAAACTGACATTTAGTCAGCTTTTGCTCGGCAGAGTGCCACGTCCCGATTTTATTTTTATTATTCAGTTTTCAAATTTTGTTTAAACCAAAACGTACGCTACCAACCTCTCACAAATGATACTTAATTGTTTTGCTGTCTTGGATTTACTCCACGCTCGGTTTTGCCGTTGCTTCGTTATCACTGTCGCAACTTTCAAACCTCGCTATCCGGATTTCATCCGTACGTAAATCCGCTCGTCAGAGTGCCACGTCCCGATTTTTTATTTTTATGTCATGCTGAACTCGTTTCAGCATCTTATCAACATTATAAAAGAAAATCTTTCTTCGTAAAGTTTTTCAGACCCTGAAATAAATTCAGGGTGACACTATTTTATTCAATTTTCAACTTGTTACCTTTATATTAATTAAAACCATTCCCGAAATCAACTATCTTCCCTTTTTTTAAAAAATTTATTATAATTGATTTTAATAAGAGGAGTTTTTTATGTCTAAAAAAATTATGATTATTACCGGATCTGTTATTGTTTTAATTTTAGCGCTTGTCATAGGCTTTTTTGCATATAAAAAATATCAGGAAAATTATAATTTACCAATTTGTACTGCCGGAAAACCATTAGAAATTGCCGAGTATATTTTTGAAATCAACCAACGTGAATTTCCGTTAGAACAGTATCAAAACGCAAAAATCAAACTTAAAAATGCAAAGACCTTAAAACAGGTAGGTGATAACTATTACTGCAAATGCGACATGATAATAAAATTCAGAGACGGAAAAACTTATATTAAAGAATTGTATTTTATATCTGCAAACTATTCGGGAAATCCTATGGTTATGATGCAAAATCAGAGTTTCACCGAAAAAGCAAAACTGTTAAAAAAATAAAATATCAAAATTTTATTCAATAATTTAAGCATTTGTAATATAATAAATCTTATGAAGAGATTTTTAGTTATTTTATGTATATTTTTATTTGCGGCAAGTCCTGTTTATTCGTTTGAATTTTCTGACAGTTTTAAGCTTCAGTTCAGAGAAAGTTACTATAAGCAGGAAGTTAAAACCCTGATGAAATCTTATGTTAAAGTCGCAAACAAATACGATTATGACAAATTAACCGGTTTTTATTCCGAAGATTACGTCAACTCTGACGGTTTCGACAATAAACTGTTTTTCAAACTGATAAAAGGCACCTGGGAAACATACTCAAATATAAAATATAACTTTAAAGTTAAAAATATTGTCATAAACGGAGATTACGCAACAGTTGAAGTTGAAGAAAACTCCACAGCAACAGAAATTGCACCGGATAACGGAACTTTAACAAGTATTGCAAGTAATGTTTATTATCTTAAAAGATATCCTGACGGCTGGAAAATCGTTTCGGACTACATAATAAACGAAAAAACCGTCCTCGCATACGGTGCGGCTAAAGACAGTATAATTCAGCTTAATGCCCCAAGCCAAATTCTTGCAGATACGGAATACACTGCATCACTTATAGTAATTCCTCCGAAAAATACTTTAGTCATAGCATCTATCGGACAGGAAAAAGTTACTCATCCGCAAAAACAGGCAAAAGAAGTTTTCAGAAAATTACCCGATGATTTGATTCTTGAACGTGTGTTCAAATCAAACAAAGATAATGTTAATGAATACGTTGTCGCATCTGTCGGACTTACAAAAGCAGATGTTCAGCCTGATAAAAAACTTTCAATAAAAGTTTCAGGGCTTGCATACGCAATGACAAGAATAAACGTTACACCGATAAACAAATTTATTGAGGCTGATAAAGATGAAGTCAAAGACAAGTAAAATCGTTTATTTTATTGTTGTTTTACTCTTCATGCTTCTGTTTGATTTATATTTTTCAAATTCAATAGTTAATACTTTAAAATTCGGCACTCCTTTTGGTGAGATAAGTCATAACAGAGTGTTTGATTTGGTTTATGTAACAAACACAGGCGCAGCTTTCAGTATCCTGAACCAATATCCGCATCTGTTAACAGTAATCGGGTTTATTTCTGTTATAATCTGTCTCTATGCAGTAATTAAATATGCAAATAAAATGTCAGGCATGATGCTTTTCTGGATGGGAATGTTACTTGCGGGAATTTCCGGAAACCTTTATGAACGCATTGTTTACGGCTATGTCAGAGACTTTTTTGATATTAAACTCTTTGATTTTCCTGTTTTTAACATCTCTGATATGTTCATCTCTATTGGAGTTATATGTATCTTATTCATAATGGCAAAAAGTTACTTCCGTATCAGAGGTAAGGGGTAAATAGGGGTAAATAGGGGTAAATAGAGGTAAAACGTGAAATTTATTGTGGAAGAAGTTGATGAAAATAAGCGTTTAGATGGATATTTGGCAGAAATTTCCGAAAACTTTTCCCGATCAAAAATCCAAAAACTCATAAAATCAAATTTAGTTACCGTAAATAACGAACCTAAAAAACCGTCATATCTTTTAAAAACAAACGATATTGTAGAAATCACAGTATCAAAAGAGGAAGAAATAAAGATTTTGCCCGAAAATATTCCGCTTGATATTGTATATGAAGACGAAAATATGCTTGTGATAAATAAGCCCTCAGGCATGCTGACTCACCCGACAACACAGGAAAAAACAGGGACTTTGGTTAATGCGCTTCTTAATTATTGCGGGGAAAATTTATCCGATATAAACGGCGAATTCAGACGAGGAATTTTGCACCGCTTAGACAGAAACACCTCCGGCTTAATAATGATTGCCAAAAACAACAAGTCGCACGAATTTTTGGCGGAACAAATCAAAAACCGAACAATTGAGAAAAAATACAGGGCAATTGTCAGAGGAATTATCGATAAAGACGAATTTATAATCGACAAACCTATTTCAAGGAACCCGAAAAAGCCGGAAAAAATGATGGTATCAGAGGACGGAAAACCGAGCCTCACAAAAGTAAAAGTTCTTGAAAGGTTTCAGGATGCGACTTATCTTGAACTGACACTTATAACAGGCAGAACTCACCAGATAAGAGTGCATCTGAGCGATATGGGACACCCTGTTTATAACGACACGTTGTACTGGTTTGGAAAAATGAAAATAAAAACGGACGAACAGGTTTTACAATCTTTCAGTTTAAAGTTTACAAAACCTTTCACAAATGAGATAATGGAGTTGGAAATAAATCCTGATGAAAAGATTGAAAAAGTTTTAAAATATTTAAAAGGAGTGCAGAAATGAAACATTTTATCGACAAAGTATTATTCGTTGGTTTTTGCTGCGTAATCGGTTATTACGGATACGTTTTTGCAGTTGAATTATTAAAATCAGACGGACTTGAAGATATCTCAAAATTTATAACCATAATGGTTGCAGCGTTTGCTATCGGAACACTTTTCGGTATTCTTACAATGCTGTTTAAGAACATACTTCAGGGTTCAAAATTAAACGGCTACAAGAGAGAACTTGAAAAAGAATCAATTAGCGCCGCAGAAAACAGTTCAAAAGTAAAAGTGCTTGAATCAAAAATCGAAGTTCTGGAAAAAGCACTTAAAGAAGCCCTTGCTAAAAATAACGCATAGGGGGTTAAAGGGTAGGGTAAATATAAGGATTTTTAAGCCCATTTTATTTACCCCCAAAGGTTTGTAATGAGCAAAGTTGAAGCAATAAATTCAATAATTCCGTCTTTCGGAACAAATAAAATAAATGCTGAAAATACTGATATAAAGCACGTTAATTTTGATATGCCGAATGACAGTGTTAAATTACCTGATATAAAAAATCAAAATATTATTCAAATGCAAAAATTATCAAATTTTTTATCTAATAACAGAGAAACAGAATCTGTTATAAAAGATTTTGATTTTGAACAATTCGGCACAAAAGGATTGCCTTTGAAGTATTCGAGGAGACAGTTTAGAGAAGATTTAAATGAAGAACTAAATTCTTTAACGGATACCGAAAGACTTCGTATAATGAGCCGTTTTAACATAAAAAGAGGCGATTATGACATTGAGGGAATGCCTGATTTATCAGAGTATGACAAAAAGAGTTTTTCAAAAATAACAGAAAAATCGGAAGAAATCTATGAAACCCTTGACAAATTTTTAAATAAGAATGAAGTTTTAATTGATAATAAAGAAGAAAAAGAGGTTTTGGATAATTTAATTCAGGGTTTTCCGGAATTTACATCAATCGCTCAGAAAAAACAACATCCTACACACGATTACAGTGTCGATATTCATACTTTAAAAGTTTTGCAGGATTCAATGAAAGATCCTTTATATGAAACTCTGTCGGATGAGGGCAAAACAGTTTTAAAACTGTCTGTTTTAATGCATGATTTAGGCAAAAAAGCCGAAGTAATTGATACAGGACATCAGTATTTAAGCACAGATTATTCAAGAAGTATTCTTAAACGATTTGATTTACCTCAGCCGACAAAAAAAAGAATTACAAATACAATAAAAAATCACCACTGGTTTAAAGAATATAATAACGATGTTATAGGCGCAGACGATGTTTTAAAAGATTGCAAAAGTTATGAAGATTTTACGATATACAAAATTTTTGCAAAGGCTGATTTTAAAAACGTAAGCGAAAATTTTATGTGTGACGTAACGAATACAAAAAACGAAGAAGAATATAATAAGTACATGGACGAACGATTTGAAGTGTTAGATTTTGTCGCACATCATAAATTTGGGGTAAATATATAATTTTATCATAAGTAAAATGTCATACTGAAGTGCGGAAGCGGGTGCTGTGAAGCAACACATTCCCGCAAAGTGTAACAACCGAAGAATCTTGTTTTCAAATTGTCATTCTGAACTTGTTTCAGAATCTTTTAAGTTATAACCGTGAAAAATAAGTCTTTTCTAATTTTTTACAGCTGGTAAGACCCTGAAATAAATTCAGGGTGACAGAAATAAATGCATTAAAAAACGGTGCCGATTAAAAAATCGGCACCGTCAAATCCGTGTTTTAAAAAACTACTTAAGTAATTCTTTAAATCTCTTACCAGCAGACCAAGCAGGAACTGTTTTAGCAGCGATTTTCAATTCTGCACCAGTTTGTGGGTTTCTGCCGATTCTTGCAGCTCTCTTACGAGCTTCGAAAGTACCAAAGCCAACTAAAGTTACTTTTTTACCTTTAGAAACTGTTTTTTCGATAGTATCTAAAGTTGCTGCTAATACGTCAGCAGCTGCTTTTTGAGAAACTTTTGCTTTCTTTGAAATTTCTTTAATTAATTCTTCTTTGTTCATAACGAACCTCCTTCTTAACTGTAATCTTTATTAAGTAAGTAATAAACACTTTTAAAACCTACTAACAAAATAAATTATACACGTTTCAGGCTATTTTGCAAGTGTTTTTTTTATTTATATTAGCAATAATTAGGCTTTCGGTTATATTAAAAAAATTTTTTCAAGCATAGCAAGGGTTTCAGCCCATATAAATTTATTCCATATATTGCGGTTTTAGTTTTGCAAACTGTATATTTGCGTAGAAATGTTGCAATATTTGATAAAAACTGTAACCATTTTTCGCCATATTATTGGCTCCATGCTGGGACATACCTACTCCATGCCCGTTTCTTTTAACATCTTCGTCATAAGAGGGGACTGATTTAATGTAAGCAAGGTCTTTATGCCAAACTTCCTGAGCCGTTTTGGTTTGACCTCCGGCTGCGGAACAGTAAAAGGCAGGGATAATTTCGTTATTGCAGATTAAGACTATTCCTTTTGTCTCGTCAACTGCCTGTCTTGTCATTTCAGTTTCGGCAGAAGCACCTCTGTATGCCTGATCAGCAGGCTTGTCGTTTAAATCATATCCGTTTGCGGCACGTTTACCCATATTTGCCATTGCATAACTTCTTGCCGCAACAGCCTGTGCTTTATAGGCTTCAAGCTCCCAGTTTTTCGGCATTTCCGCAGGTACAACACCTTTAATATAATTTTCAATATCAACATCGTTGATTACCGTAAGTTTTCCGTTGTTGTTGAGTATGATTAAATACCCTTTGTACCAGGTATTTTTTACACATATATACGCATCCGGTAAGGTTTTTATGACAAGGTTATCTGTCGGAACGGTATAAAAAGAACCGTTGATTTTGACAGCAATATGCTTTCCTGACGGCTTAAAATCGTAACCTTTCATTTTCTCCATAGTATGAATTACCTGATCAGTGTTCCCGTCAATTATGTTTGCTTTTTCCGACGCACCTATATATGTTCTGTGAACATCAGTCTGAAGCCCAATTTTTATAGCGTAAGAAGGCGAGCAGAATATAAAGCAGAATAATAAAGCAACTAAAAAACCTCTCATAGTATACAAATTATATCATAAACTCCTATGAGGACAAAATTGTAAAATCGTGAATAGTGATTTGTGAATCGAGGTTAAACAGCGGCTTGATTTTATTTAAATTTTACAAAATCCAACAAATTTGAATAATTGCCGTTATCAGCAGCTCTTAATGCTTCAATATATTGTTTTCTCAATTCTGAAATTTCCGATAAATTACCTGAACCCCAATTAAGTTTTTCATTTCCTAATTTACGCATTAACAGGTCTGCCATTAATCTTGAAATTCTACCGTTACCATTCGGAAACGGATGTATCTGAACCAGTCTGTGATGAAATCTTACTGCAATTTCATTTTCAGAATAAGTTTTGTTTTCTATCCAAAATTTAACATCATCAAACAATACCCTTAATTTAGATTGGATTTCATATGGAGCAACTCCAATATTTCTCTCTGTTGTTCTGAATATTCCTGCCCATTTCCAGATAACACCAAACATTTTTTTGTGGAGTGTTTTTAT
The DNA here is from genome assembly GCA_017433195.1 of bacterium. Lineage (GTDB taxonomy): Bacteria > Cyanobacteriota > Vampirovibrionia > Gastranaerophilales > Gastranaerophilaceae > RGIG2479. The sequence goes on along the minus strand of JAFRHR010000029.1, from coordinate 701 downwards.
AAAATTTTCGTTTAAAATATCTTTTTTGTTGTTTAAAAGCCAGATTTCAGCTTCAGCAATACCTTTTGTCTCCAAATCATTTAATTCTGCACGAGTTGTTATCCATTGTGCTTTTAACTGATTCTTTTCATCTTCGGTAAGCGGAGTTGAGTTATTGTCTGTTTCAAAAATATTCATAACTGATTTATTCCTCGTCCCATATTCGTGCTGTTTTTCCGTTTATTAAATCCTTAATCAGTTCTTCTAAAGTTTCGTCATTATTTGATAATTGATTTTCCAAACCCATATTGGCATTAACTTTATCTAATATTTTTAATGCTTTCTTTTTTGCCTGATTATATATTATTTCATCTATATTTTCTCTTGGCACAAAGGTATAAACAAGGTCGCAATTAAGCACATCTGCTATTTTTTCTAATGTAGATAATTTAATATTTTTTTCGTTTTTTTCCATTCTTACTACACGGGATTGATTTATATCAAGCCGTTTAGCAAGCTGCGTGGTTGTCATGCCAAAAAAATCACGAATTGTTTTAATCCAGCCCTGAATCGGTCTTTCAATAATATTTGGTTTTAACAAATCAAATTTCTTTTGATAAGATTTTCTTAATTGTTTTTTTGCATCCATATAATATGACCTTTTTATCATAATATTTTATTTATATTATAACATATATATCATAATTTTCAAGACATATTAT
>JAFRHR010000028.1 GCA_017433195.1 bacterium | reverse complement strand
TTATAATAAAACATTATCTTATTAATCAGCGTACAAAAAATCAAGAATTTCCTGATTATATTTTTTATCCTTTGTACTAAAGGGGTAAACATCATTTCCTAAAACCTTTTTAGCGTTGTTTATTGTTTGTAAGACTTTGTTCTTAGGAACATAATCAATTTTTGTAAGGACTGTTATAACAGGTAATTTGTATGCGTTTATCCATTCTCTCATTTGCAGGTCGTTCTTCTGAATTTCGTGCCTTGCATCTATAAACTGAATTAAATACTTAATAGATTCCCTTTTTAAAAGGTATTCTTCAAGATTTTTCTGCCATTTTTCCTGCAATTCTCTCGATAACTTTGCATAACCGTAGCCCGGTAAATCAGCAATAATTATCTTATCATCAAAATTAAAAAAGTTTATAAGCCTTGTTTTTCCCGGAATATTTGAAGTTTTAGCAAGTTTCTTATTATCTGCAAGCGCATTTATAAAAGACGATTTACCGACATTTGACCTTCCTATTAGCGCAAATTCAGGAAGATTATATTCGGGGCATTGGGATAATTTTTCCGCACTGATTAAAAAATTTGCCTTGGGTCTTGTCATCTTGCTCCAATCAACTTCTGCGAATTCTTCTGAGCCAACATTTTTTGGTTTGCCTTGTACGTAGCCATTTTTAATAAAGTATAAACTTTTTGGTTATTTACAACTGTAACCTGTGTTTTGTTTTTAACAAAATCAACATCAATGGACGAGGTATTAACACCCACAACCTCCGGCGTTTCAATATGCATTATCTGTATAAAGCCATTACGCAATATACTTATAGGTGCACGCAGAAAAATCTCAAATGTTTGTAAAATATCCATGACCAAATTCATTTTATCAAATCATGAAAATTTGTGCAAGTTATTACATTTTAGCCGTAAAAATACTTTAATAAAACTTCCAAAACAGTCATGCTGAACTCGTTTCAGCATCTTATCAACATAGCAGTATAAATTTTAATTTGCACAGTTTATAAGACCCTGAAACAAGTTCAGGGTGACATTTGCATTAAATTATTTCTTTTCTGCTTTTTTACTTTGTTTTTCTGCAAGTTTCATTTCTTTTTTCTTGATTTTTGCTAATTTCTTTTCCATCTTTTTCAGTTTTTTGGAGAATTTCTTCATGTCTTTCTGATTATCAGAAGCTCCTAAAACTGCACTGTAACAATTTCTTGCAGTATAGTAATCTTTTTCTTTCTCTGCTATTTTCGCCAAGGCGATATTTGATTCAACATTTGCAGGGTTTGCAGCCAATGAACGGTTCAGATATTCTTTCATAAAGAAGTTGAATTTCTTACCGTTTTTCTTAAATGTCATGGCATTATCATATTGCTGATTTGAATATGCTTCAGATTTTTGGATATAGTTTACCATGCTTAATGCCTGCATGTTGTTAGGAACTGCTTCAAGAACATTGTTTAAAGCAATTTTGGCAGGTCCGAAGTTTTTGTTGTATGTAAAAATTTCAGCCAAATACAAATCTTCGGTTGTATTTTTTGTTGCTTCAGCCGCAAATTCATAATTATTTCTTGCTTCTCTGTATCTGTTCAAAGTTGCATAAGCATCACCCTTTGCAACTAAATCAGGAACAGTTGTTGAAGGGGAATTGATAATTTTATTCAAAATTTGTTCAGATGCCAATGGCTGATTTGTTATTTTTGCGAGTTTTAGTTTTGCAAGATACAATTCCAAATCGTTCGGATTCATCGCAATTGCTTTGTTTATGTAATCGTAAGCAGTAAACAATTCTTTCTGTGAACCGAACAACGCGGTATCTGCAGAGCCTTTTGCCATTTCAAAATATGCAGTTGCAAGACCTTTTAATGCTTCCTCCTGATAATACTTATCTTCAACGAGTTGTGAATAGTATTTTATAGCATCATTATATTTTTTACCTGACAATGACAAATCCGCAATTTTGATTTTTAAAACATTAGCATCAGGAGAAGTGGAAAGCGATGTCTTTAACTGTTCTATCGCAAATTCAAGATCTGATCTCTGTTCATATATTTTTGATAAATTCAGATACGGATTTGGGTTTTCCGGTTCAACAGCCGCTGCTTTTTTGAAAGCAACAATTGCTGCCGCTTCATTTCCTTGTTTTTTATAAACTTCACCGAGCAAATTATATGCCATTGATGAATTTTTGTTTAAACTTATTGATTTATTTAAGTTTGCAATTGCTGCAGATAAATCACCCTCTTGTGCCTTTACCTGTGCCATATGGAAATATGCTGTTGCACCCTTCGGATTTAAATTTATTGCCTGCTTGAATAAATCAGCAGCCTTTTCGGGTTCATTCTGTAAGTAGTGTATTGTTCCCAAATTATCAATTGCAATTGCATAATCAGGTTCTATTTTCAAAGATTCTTCAAAGTATTTTTTCGCATTGAATAATTCGATTTTGTTTAACTCGGCAACACCCAAAGCATTGTAAGCTCTATAATTTGTTTTATCTAATTCAATTGCCTTCTTAAATTCTTCTACTGCTTTTTCATGAAGTTCTTCAGGGTTTTGTCTGTACTTCAAATCAGAAGAATTTATTCTTTTAAGGTAAACTACACCCTGTGCATAGTGCAAATTTGAACTGTCAGGATATTTCGGAAGTAATATATCCAGTTCATCCTGAGCCCAATCAAGTTTTGATTGCAAAGCAAGAGAAACAACCCATAAAATCTGGCTATCAACATCTTTTGGGTTACAATCCCTTATTTCGGAAATCATTTTATCTGCTTCAGTATATCTTCCGTATTCAAGAAGTTTATCAATCTGCATCGTATATTTCTGTATATTTCCGTTTAATTCCAATGAATAAGCCGCTCCGGTAAACATTAAAGCCACAAGCGATGCCGCTAACATCTTTTTATACGCCATTTTTTCTCTCCTCATCCAATTATGAAAATGTAATAATATTCAATAAACTCTTATCCTATTGTATAATATTTTTCGGTAAAAGGCAACGATTATGGATAATTCAAAAAATTATTTAAACAGTTTTAAAACTTATCTTGCTGTTGAGAAAAATTTTTCCGCTCACACAACAAGAGCATACTTGTCAGATATTACCTCATTCCTTTTATGGCTTGAAAATAAAGACTGTACGGAAGTAAAAATTGCCGAACTCAAAGATTATATGCATTTTATCCAGAAATATAATTACAAAAAAACAACAACCGCAAGAAAAATTGCAGCACTCAGAACTTTTTACAAATACCTTTTCAGAGAAAGATATATAGATAACAACCCTGCACTTTCTTTGATATTACCTAAAAAATCGAAGTCATTACCGAAATTTTTAACACCCGAAGAGATCGAAAATATATTATCAAATGTAAAAATCGACACCCCGGCAGGCTACAGAAACAGAACAATTTTGGAACTCTTATGGGCAACGGGAATGCGTGTTTCTGAACTCAGCGGTTTGAATTTCGGAGACTTAAACCTTGAAAATAACGAAATCAGAGTTTTCGGAAAAGGCGCAAAAGAAAGAATTGTCCTGATATCTGAAAGGGCAAAAAAATATTTACAACAATATCTGGCAGCAGCAAGAAGTCTTGTTGCGGAAGGGTATAAACTCGATACCGTAACCGAAGATTCACCTGTTTTTATAAATAATACAGGATACCGTTTACAGACAAAATCAGTAAGAAACGCAATAAAACAGGTTGTAGAAAGCATAGAATTACCTAAAAAGGTTACTCCACACGTTTTCAGGCACAGTTTTGCAACTCACCTGATAGAAAATGGTGCTGATTTAAGGGTTGTACAGGAGCTTTTGGGACATGCAAGTATCTCAAACACTCAGATTTACACCCATATTTCCCCGCAACACTTACAAAGTGTTTACGATTCTGCTCATCCTCACGCAAATTAGTCTAATTTATTTATTGCAATTCCGCTTAAAAGTTTCGGATAGAAATAAGTTGATTTCTGAGGCATTCTGTAACCTGCTTCAGATATTGCAAGAACGTCTTTCATCTTTGGATAAGCCATTATGAATGAATACTGCGCTTTGCCCATATCAATTCTGTCAAACGCTTCCTGCTCCTGTTTGATATACTTGATGCCTTCTTGAGCCATAAGTTCTTCCTGAGTAAAACCAAATTCTTTTTTGAGTAATACTTCGTGCAACACTGTCAAATCAAGTTTTTTAAGTACATCAGGAGCATCGATTAAAGCATCAACGTCTTTTGCAAGTTTAAGAATGTAGAACTTGTTAACATTTTTCATATACAAGCCGAAAGTTATTTGTTTTTGGTTTTCTATTTCAAGTTTTTCCAAAAATTCTGCCTTCTTTTCGTATTTATTTTCGGAATTAAAATCAATAACTTCCATATCAAAATACTTTTGAATACGGTCAATTACCACAAACGGCTCGATAAATTTTTCAATAATTCTGTGAGTCGGGTAAATAACGAGGTTTTCGTCATTCAGGTTTGTAAAATATGACATTACATACTGCGCATCTTTATTGATTTTTGAATAGTTAAGCGCAGTTTCATATCTGTGGTGTCCATCAGCTATCAGAAGTTTTTTATCCTTCATTACATCTGTAATCGTATTCAAAGTAATTGCATCGTCAATTATATAGACAATGTTTTTTACCCCCAAGTCATCGGTAACTTCAGCATATGGAACTCTGTTTTTGATATCAACTGCTCTTTCAATTATCTGAGCAGCATCTGAATAAACCATAAAAATTTGAGAGAAATTAGCCTTACATGCTTTTGTTAAATTAAGTCTGTCAGCCTTAGGTCCTGCCATTGTAAATTCGTGAGGCATGATGTGACCTTCAGAAAATTCTTCCAGTTTATTTGTTGCGATAAAGCCTTTTCTCTTAATTGTTCTGTTATTTTCAGTTGTATATTCCTGAATTAAGTATATTATTGACGGTTTTTCAAGTCTTACCAAAATCTTTTCTTCGAGCCAGTTATGAAAATCTTTTGCTGCATCTTCGTATTTGTTTTCGCCCTGTGGAAGAATTAAATCAACTATATTATATGGGGATCTCAGAGCAAGTTTTTCTCTGTATTTTTCATCAATTACATCGTAAGGAGGCGCTATTACCTCTTTAAGATTAACTCTGTTTTTATTATACATAACCGCATTAAAAGGTTTTACATCTACCATAACTCTCATCTCCCTAATCTTTAACAATTTTTATTTTACTTTAAAATAATACTTCGGTAAATATTATTTCCTTAATTTTTTAAAGAAATCATCAAGAATTTTTTTGCATTCAGTTTCTTTTATTCCGCTATATACCTTTATTTTTGAATTTGCGGTTTTCGGTAAATTCAAAACAGATCCCATTGCACCATACTGCAAATCGTAGGCACCGAAATAAACATTTTTTATTCCCGAATTAATAATTGCCCACGCACACATCGGGCATGGTTCAAGTGTTACATACATATCGCAATCCGTTAAATGATATGTTTTTAATTTCTTTTGTGCTTCTTTTATCGCCAAGATTTCAGCATGCCCTGTAACGTCCTGCAAAATCTCTTTTTCATTATGCGCACTTGTTATTATTTCTCCGTCTTTTACAATTACTGCACCTACAGGAACATCTTTTTCGCACATCTGAGCCTGCTCAATTGCATAATCTATGAAGCTTTTTTCAGTATCACTTTTGCGCAAAATCCGAACTCCTCATTGGAATAAAGTCTTATTTCTCCGTTCATAGCTTCTAACAAGCCCTTTACGATAAACAAGCCCAAACCTGTTCCTCTTGTTGTTCTTGTTGTCTTATCGTCTAATCTTGTAAACTTATCGAATAACGTTTTTAATTTTTCTCTCGGAATTATACCGCATTTGTTCTTTATATTTATTTCAAAATTATCACCGTTTTCCTCACCGTCTATAATTATCTGAGTGTTTTCATCAGCATATTTTATTGCGTTATCAACAAGGTTTACAAAAACCTGTTCTAACCTGTCCACATCAGCCATAACTCTCGGAGCATCTGCATTTATATTGTTAATAATTTCATTTGACGGGTGTGCCTTGACCAAAAATTCTATGTCTGACAACATATCAGGGACTAAAACCGCTTCCATATTCATATTTAATTTTTGTGTTTCTATATCAGGAATAACCAAAATATCCTCAACCATTCTCGATAATCTTTCGGATTGTTGTTTTATAATTCTCAAAGACTTTTGCTTTGTTTCATCATCAATTACAATATCCTGTCTCATAAGTCTTGACGTATATCCCTGAATACTTGTCAGAGGAGTTCTGAACTCATGGCTTACCGTATCTATCATATTTGAGCGAAATTCGTTAACCGCCTTCAGCTCTTTGTTCTTTTTGTTTAACTGAGTATAGGCTTTATGAATTTGTTTTGCCATCTTATTAAATTCAAACGCCAAAAATACGATTTCATAAGGGGTAAAGACATTCGTCAAAAGTCTTATCTGTCTTTTGTAGTTACCTTTTGAAAGCGCCATTATCCCCTTAAACAACTGTCTTATATTTATATAAAGATAGTATGTATAGAGCAAAACAACAAAAATAATCGTAGCTGCAGCAACAAGAAGTGAAAGAATAATTTTTGTTCTGTTGTAATCAATGAACTGCTTTGTCATCATTTCGGTTGTAATTACGATAATCAAAACATCAGGATCTGTCTTTTTTAAATAAACAAGCGGCTGATTTTTAACATTTCCGTAATTGGTAACTTCGTCTTTTTTTAATTTTTTCGGCAGTAAATCCAAACTTTTTTTAAAAACTTCTTCATCGTAATTATATGATGCAACAAGTTTATTATCTCCCGTTAAAACATATATCTGCCTTTGGTTTTTATAAAAAGGTCTAAACAAATTGTTCTTTAACTGCTCCGTTTTAAATGTCGCCATTATGTATGAACCGTCTGAATTTTGATTTGAAACAACAACATTCTCGTTATTCATATACTTGTCGTAAACTTCTCTGTACTCAGCATCGTTAGAAACAAGTTTTAAGTTGTCATAAATGCTTGATTTGCTTTGAATATATTTTAAATAGGCTAGTTTTTCCTGATAATCAGGAATATAATCAATAGTCGCCATAATTTGGGCTAAATTGTTTTTAATCGTGATATTAAAAACATCGATTTCCTCAGATACAACCTGAGTAACGAGTTCCGCTGAATTTTCCAGTTGAAATCTTACTGCGTGCTGATTTATGTTGTTTATAATAAAAGCGCTTATAACTAAGGGGACAAAAACTGCGCACAACAAGACTATTATTATCTGTTCAACAATTTTTAATCTGCGGAAATATCTTAAATCTAACTTCATTATTGTTCTCCGAAAGGAGTTAATTTATACCCGACATTTGTAACTGTATGAAGATATCTCGGACACTTTGCATCAGGCTCAATTTTGTTTCTCAAACCGCCTATATGAACTCTTACCATCCTGACATCTTCATCACTGTCATATCCCCAAACCTCGTCAAGCAACGTTGATAAGGTAACGGAATTATTAAAATGCTGCATTAAACAATATAAAATCTCAAATTCAGTCGGAGTAAGTTTTATTCTCTTATTAATAATAATACATTCCAGACTGTCCGGAAGAAGTTCAATATCACCTTCTTCAAGAACTTCATTTTGTATGCTATCCTCTTGAACAGGGGCATTTCTTCTCAGTAAAACCCTTATTCGGAGCAGAACCTCTTGTATATCAAAAGGCTTTACAAGATAATCGTCAGCACCGCCCTCAAAGCCTTCAGTCTTATCCTGAATTGTTCCCTTTGCTGTAAGCATTAAAATCGGAATATTAATTTTTGCCTGTCTTATATGCTTACAGACGTCAAAACCGTTCATTTTAGGCATCATTACATCAAGCAAAATCAAATCATAAGAATTATTCAGCGCCTTATTTAAGCCGTCCATACCGTCAACCGCAGTATCTACGTAATAACCGCTTTGAACAATATCAAATTCCAGTAACTCTCTTATATTTTCATCGTCATCGACAATAAGTATTCTTTTTTGTTTACTCATATTTATCCCTTATGAAGTGAATTTTATCATAAAATCACAATTTATTAAAAAAGTTTTTGGCAATTTTTAATTCATCATCTTTTGTTAATTTGTGATTTTTAAATTTTTCCCTCAAAATAAAATCAAAACATTTTGAAAAATTTTCGTTCGGCTTATAGCCAAGTGTTATAAGGTCATCACCCGTTATTTCAAGTTTTATTTCTGACAATTTTTCAAGATAATTGACAGCAAAATCGTAATCAACGTAAATTGCATACAATAAAACAGACTCTTTACTGACCTGTCTGAATTTCTTATACAATTCAAACATATCTTCGCCCGAGTATTCCGTCAACATTTTATAGTCTGAAATAATTTTCTGCTCACGTGATGTCAGGTCAAAATTTTCAAGATCGAAATTCCCCAAATACACAAGCCACGGAGTTTCAACCTCATATTTTTTTATAAGGTTTTCTGTATTTATTTCTGTATTTGCATAATTTTTATCAGAAATCAGTTTATAAATTTTCTGCTCAACAAATTTATCCAAAACCTCTTGCCTATTCAGATTAAAAGCATCTTCCAACTCCTGTTTCAGGCGTTTATAGCACATATCTCTGTTAACGTTTTCAAGATATTTTTCCTGCAAAATTTTAGTTTTTTCCTCTAACTCAAACCCAAATCTGACAGAAAATTTAAGTCCTCTAATAATTCTTGTCGGGTCATCAATAAAACTTCCGTCATGAAGTATTCGGAGTTTTTTATCTTTCAAATCCTGAATACCGCCTGTATAATCAACTATTTCATCGTCATAAAGCGACTTTGCAAGCGCATTAACAGTAAAATCACGTCTTAAAACATCTTCTTTTAAAGAACAGCCGATTTCCGTAACAGTCGGCAGATGTCCTTTTTTGTCATAAATTTCTTTTCTGGTTGAAGCAAAATCAACATATTCATCATTTATTTTCATTCTGACAGTGCCGAAAGCATCATTTATCTGAACAATTTCACCAATACCAAGATTTTTGCAAAACTCAATTGCGCTACCTACATAGGTAACATCAATATCCGCCTGCTTTTCGGGAAGCCCCAAAAGTTCATCACGAACAATCCCGCCAATATAGTAAAGATTTTTATCCTTTAAATTGAGTTTTTGCATAACTACCTCAATTTATTCTTCGCTTGATAATTCGTGCATTATATGTTTTTTAATCTGCAGTTTTGTTATTCTTGCACCGTCAACTTCTTTTACAGTGAAGGTAAAGCATTCAAAGTCAACAGTATCGTTAACGTGTGCAATACGCCCTGTAAGTTTCAAAACAAGACCGCCTATTGTATCAACATCTTCAACTTCAAATGCGTCTTCGTTCAAATCAAAGTAATTTGCAAGTTCGTCAAGTCTCATCATTGCGTTTGCAATATAAACATCCGGTGCAATTTCTTTTATTTCAATTTCTTCTTCGTCAAATTCGTCCTGAACTTCACCGATAATTTCTTCCAAAACATCTTCAAGAGTAATCAAACCTGAAGTTCCGCCAAACTCGTCAATTACAATTGCCATCTGCTCGTGTTTTTTCTTCATTTCAATCATAAGATTATCGAGTGTCATAGTTTCAGGAATTAACATTATCGGTCTTATTATGTTATCCATAAAATCAGGCAAAAGTTTGTCACGTTTGTTTTCTAACGCATACAAATCTTTAACGTGAACAAAGCCCAAAATATTATCTATACTTTCTTCAAATACAGGATATCTTGTATATTGATTTTCTAAAGTAATTTGAGTTACTTCGTCAAAATTAGCCGTTTTTTCAATACATATCATATCGGTTCTCGGGTGCATAACCTGCTTGGCAGTCAAATCAGAGAACTTAAACATATTATGAAGCATTTCAGCTTCTGTTTCATTAAGAACACCCTCGTTATAACTTGCATCAACAAGCATATCAAGTTCTTCCGTAGAATGAGCAAGGCTTGCTTCAGAATTATCAAGTTTGCAGGCACAAAGAATTTTGTCACCCAATGTTGTCAGCAACCATACAAAAGGTTTCAATAAAATTGAAGATAATCTCATCGGTCTTGCTATCATAAGCGCAAATTTTTCAGGATACTGAATTGCAATACATTTCGGTAACTGTTCGCCCAAAAGTACGTGGAACAGAGTTACCAAAACAAATGAAATCGGAACTGCAATTGCGTGTGATGCGATAGACTTATCAACCATAGGAAGAAGAACAATAATAGGCTCTATTATTTTTACGATTGTAGCTTCGCCAACCCAACCAAGAGCGATACTTGCTATTGTTACCCCTAACTGAGATGTAACAAGCATTTTATTTATATCGTTTACTTCTTTTAAAGCAATTTTTGCTGTTTTATTGCCTTCATTTGATAACTGCTCAAGCCTTGTTTTTCTGATTTTTACAAGTGCAAATTCCGCAATTACAAAAAATGCGTTTGTAAAAAGCAATAAGGCAATGATAAAAATACTGAATATAATATCCATAAAATAAAAAACCTTCGCTATAATTATCTATTCTATAATAAAAAATATATTTGTACAATGTTTATGTTATTGGTATTCTTATTTTATTATGAGGTTAGATAAATTCTTAAAAGTATCACGGCTTATAAAACGCAGAACGGTAGCAAATTCCGTATCGGAGACAGGCAGAGTTTTTGTTAACGGAAGCCCCGCAAAACCGGCAAAACAACTTAAAGAAGGTGATATTATAGAGATAGAATACTCTAATTTCACAAAAAAAGTTAAAATCATAAAAGTTCCGGAAGGGAACGTCAGCATACAGGAAGCCTCAACCCTGTACGAATTATTGGAGGAATAATGCACGATATTTTTATACAGATGAATGATTGGTTTCAATCTATGGGAGTTCCGGGACTTGCCATAAACTCAGCCGTTGAAAGTTTTTTCCTCGTACCGCCTCCTGATATTCTGCTTGCCGCAATGGATATAGCAAAACCTGAAAAAGCATTATATTACGCAACAATTTGCACTCTGGCTTCGGCAGTAGGCGGAGTTATAGGGTATTTAATAGGTTTATGGGGCGGACGTCCTGTTTTCAATTTTATGTTCAGAAACAAACACGAACAGTTTGAAGCCGTTGAAAAAATGTATAACGAATACGGTTCATTTGCGGTATTTTTTGCAGCTTTTACACCGATTCCGTATAAAGTTTTTACTATCGCAAGCGGTATTTTAAATATGAATCCTGTCCACTTCTTTATCGCAAGTGTTTTGGGCAGAGGCGGAAGATTTTTCCTCGTCAGTATATTTTTAATGTTCTTCGGAGAAATGGTTAAACAGTATATTGAATGGGTAATAATTCTTCTCTCAATAGTAATTGTCGTCTTTTGTATTGTGTTATACAAAAAACGACATTCATTACTAAAAAAATAAATTTATTCTAAACTTCGTTATAATGAAGTTTTAATTTTTCCATTTCGTCAACGGCATCTGCAAGCATCCAGCTTAAAATGTCTTTCTTCATTCCGCCTTCTTCAAGGTTATCAAGCTTTTCCTGAAGCATATCAACTTTCAACTGAGCCTGCGACATTGAAATTTCTTTATTTACGCTTTCAACAAAGCCCAAAACTCCTGCGCCTTCATTAGCTTTTTTAACAACTAAGTCTCTGTAATCAGGAATCAAGGATAAATCGTCGAGATCATTTCTTAAAACATCATCATTTCTCTTGAAAGACGGAGTTTGAAAATTTTTATTTAAAACAGCTTTTTCTGTTACACTGCTAATTGCTGATATCATTTATATTTCCCTTTCTTTTTACTGTCTTAATAACAGGAACAATAACATAAAAACCGTAAAAATAATTATTGCTAAAAAACACAGAAAAATAAAAATAAAATTAATAAATCTTAACTTTTAAAACTGATTTTTACATAATATAATAAAAAAATGAGAGAGAGGGTGGAGTATGACTAAGTATATTTTTATTACAGGTGGTGTTGTAAGTTCTTTGGGTAAAGGAATTATTGGTGCGTCTTTAGGAAAACTTTTAAAATCACGCGGTTTTTCTGTTGCTATCCAAAAATTTGACCCATATATAAACGTAGATCCCGGAACAATGAGCCCATTCCAGCACGGAGAGGTTTTTGTAACCGATGACGGAGCAGAAACAGACCTCGACCTCGGACACTATGAAAGATTTATTGACTCAAATTTCTCTCAGTTAAGTAACGTAACCTCAGGAAGCGTTTACCTTTCCGTTATTAACAAAGAAAGACGCGGAGATTATCTCGGAAGAACTGTTCAGGTTGTTCCGCACATCACAAACGAAATTAAATCACGCTTAATGGCAGCAAAACAACATTTTGAACCCGATTTTATGATAGTTGAAATCGGCGGTACAATTGGTGACATCGAAAGTTTGCCGTTTATCGAAGCAATAAGACAGTTCAAAACAGAACAGGGAATAGGTAACGCCATAAACATCCACTGTACTTTGTTACCTTATCTCCAGACATCAGGCGAATTAAAAACAAAACCCTCACAACACAGTGTTAACACCTTAAGAAGTTACGGTTTACAGCCTGAAGTTCTCGTTTGCAGAACTGCAAAACCGATTTCTAAATCAGACAAAGAAAAACTTGCTCTTTTCTGCTCAATCGCAAAAGATGCGGTTATCGAATGCCGAGATATGAAGAGTATTTACGAAGTTCCTCTTGCACTTGAAGACCAAAACTTTGCAGAAGTTGTCCTTAAACTCTTACAAGTCAAAAACAAAACTCCTGATTTGAAGCAGTGGAAACATTTGGTTGATAAAATCAATTCTCCAAAGAGAACGATTAAAGTTGCAATTGCAGGAAAGTACACAAAGCTTTCAGATGCTTATATTTCAGTAGTAGAAGCCTTGAAGCATGCCGGCTACCAAAACGATACCAAAGTCGAAATCAAGTGGATAAATTCAGAAGACTGTACCGATATGAAAAAATGCAAAGAAGCATTAAAAGGTATTTCAGGTGTAGTTGTTCCGGGTGGTTTCGGAGTAAGAGGTGTTGAAGGAAAACTCAATATAATAAGATATTTAAGAGAAAACGATATCCCGTTCCTCGGCTTATGCTTAGGGATGCAGTGTGCGGTAATTGAATTTGCAAGAAACGTAGTAGGACTTAAAGATGCAAATTCAACAGAGTTTGATGAAGGCACACCATATCCCGTAATTGACCTTATGCTTGAACAGAGAGCAATAAAAGCATGCGGCGGAACAATGAGATTAGGCGCTCAGGAATGTGTTGTCAAAAAGGGCACAAAGGCATACGAAGTTTACGGAAAAACAAAAATTTCGGAACGACACAGACACAGATACGAATTTAATAACACATACAGAGAAAAACTTGAAAAGGCAGGACTTGTATTGTCAGGAACCTCTCCTGATAACATGCTTGTTGAAATGGTTGAGTACACTCCGAACAGATGGCACGTTGCATGCCAGTTCCACCCTGAATTTAAGTCTCGTCCGGAACACTCTCATCCGCTGTTTTTAGGCTTTATAAAAAATGCTATTGAGTACAAGCCGTAATATAAGGCTTTTCTTTAATGTCACCCTGAACTGGTTTCAGGGTCTAATAGACAATGCATTTAAGACTTTAACTTTTGCTATTTTGGTTAGATGCTGAAACAAGTTCAGCATGACAGTTTCTATATCCTCCGTTTTTAAGCAATTTTATTTTTTTAATTAAAATATAAACTTTTTTTGCAAAAATTATAATCTTTTTTTGAAAAGTAGTTGACTAACTTTTTATTTAAAGATAAGATTGTTATGTTATAAAACGGAGTTAAATTTTAAAAATGAATAAAGAAAGACAAGAACTTTACAGACAGGCACTTATAAAAAGACAGCTTATCAAAGACAAAAGAGTCATGGACAGATTTTTGTCTGATAAAGTTTCCCTAAACGCATACATTCAGGAAAAGATGTCTGCTTTTTATGATTTACCTGCAATAATGGATACTTATAATAACCTCGAACTTACCTACCGTGAAGTTGAAGAACAAATGAAAAATTTGGCTTCAGCTTTACAGTATTTAGGGACAAAAAAAGGTGATTTTGTAGGTATTTTTTCGGAAAACAACGGACGCTGGGCAATATGTGATCAGGCAGTAATGAGATGTGGTGCTGTTTGTACTTTAAGAGGCTCAAACGCTCCTGTTGAAGAACTCGATTACATTATGGAACACAGCGGTGCGGTCGGTTTAATTTTAAAAGACGGAAAACTTTTTAATTCATTAAAACAATTTATAAAAAATCACTTTATTAAATATATTATAGTAATGTTTAAGTCGGAAAGTGATGATTTTGAAGGAGTTAACTGTCCTGTTTACTCTTTTGAAGATGCATTACAGTTAGGGAAAGAGCATGAATTTACTCCTGTTGAGCAGAACATAGAAGACACATGTTCAATGCTTTACACGTCAGGAACAACTGGAAATCCGAAAGGGGTTTTGATTTCTCACAGAAACATACTCGCACAATTCCCGTCATTTATTACAGCATTAGGGTTATATTCGGGAGAAAACACTTTACAGGTTCTTCCTGTTTGGCACTCTTACGAAAACGCTACGCAGTTATATTTCTTCTCGGGCGGAAGTCATTTGCACTTTACAAATCCAATAGGTTTAAGAGCAGATTTAACCAAATTTAATATAGATATTTTATTCTCTGTTCCGAGAATTTGGGAAACTTTAAGACTTGCAATTTTCCAAAAACTGAAACAAAAATCTCACTTAAAATACAGATTGTTTGATTTTGCACTTAAAGTAAGTATTACATACAAAATTCACAAAATGTACAGCGAAAGAAGAATTACCAACAAGAAAAACGGATATAAAAGCTGGATAAATTTTTATCACAGAGCGGCAAGATTAATGTTAAAACCTATACACCTTTGGTTTACCGAACACGTTTACGCTAAAATCAAAAAAGAGTTGGGAATTGATTTTAAATATGCACTTTCCGGCGGCGGTTCTTTATCATTGAAAGATCAAATCTTCTACGATGCAATAGGGGTAAATTTAAGAGAAGGTTACGGATTAACTGAGACAAGCCCTGTATTAACTTTAAGATATATTGATGAGCCGAATTTCTTGGGTTCATGCGGCAGACCGATTATGGGAACAGAAATCAAAATTCTTGATATAGAATCAGGCAAAGAACTCGGAATTTTCCAAAAAGGTGTTGTTCACGTCAGAGGATATCAGGTAATGAAAGGATATTACAAAAACGAAGAAGCAACAAAAAAGGTTCTTACAGATGACGGCTGGTTCAACACAGGGGATATTGGCTGGCTTACAGCAGATAATAATTTGGTTCTTGTCGGAAGAATGAAAGAAACAATTGTACTTTCAAACGGGGAAAACGTTGAACCTATTCCTATTGAAGAAGCCTGTCTTGAAAGTCCTTATATCGATCAAATGGTTTTGGTAGGACAGGATAAATCTTCCATCGGGGCATTAATTGTTCCGTCAGAAGCGGCATTAGAGAAATGCGGAATACTTGCCAAAGATTTAAAAAGCGGTAAAAATCTTGAAATTAAAGATCAGACACTCAGAGATTTAATGAAAAGAGAAATATCAACCTACATAAAAAATAAGAAAAATTTAAAATCTTTTGAACAAATAAAACAATTTGAAATTCTGAAAGACAACTTCACGTCGGAAAACGGAATGTTGAGTCAGACATCAAAATTAAAAAGAAACAACATTTTTGAAAAGTACAAAGCAATAATATCGAATATGTTTGAGAAAAAGCAGTAATATGAAAAATATAGTTTTTGAAGAATCGGAATTATCAAAAAAAATAGCGAATTATCATCTGCCAAGGTACGATGAACTGATTAAACTTGATTTGTTTATGAATCAGTTAGTCGATATACTGAACGAGTATCTGTCTGTATTTTTAATTCCTGGCGAAGAAAAGACTGTAACTCCTTCAATGATAAACAATTATGTTTTTAAACATATAATTCCTGCTCCTCTGCATAAAAAATACAACAGAGAACAGTTGGCACAACTTATTGTAATCGGTATATTAAAGCAGGTTTTATCAATTTCCGATATTGGCGAAATTCTAAGAATGCAAAGAGAACAGTACCCGACAGATATTGCGTTTAACTATTTTTGTACAGAAGTTGAAAAGGCTTTGAAGGTAACTTTTGAAATCAGAGATTTCAGCGAAATCGAAAAAACTCAGCCGTCAAAAGTAACACCGCTGACTAAAAAAGTCCGCTCTGCCGTCATTTCTTTTGCAAACAAGATTTATGTAAAACAGAGCATTTATTACGAAACAAAATCTTTACCCCAATAGTCCTTTGTACTAAAATTTAGTTATGAACAATAAAATTCTTGTTATAGATGACGATATTGCTATCAATGAGCTTATAAAGGTTAACCTTGAGTTAAACGGATATAAGGTTATTCAAGCTAATGACGGAACAATCGGATTTGCGCTTGCAAAACAGGAATTGCCGTCACTTATTGTACTTGACGTTATGATGCCTGAAGTTGACGGATTTACTGTTGCACAGAGAATAAGACAGAACGAAGACTTATCTAAAACTCCTATTTTAATGTTGACTGCATTATCTCAAATAACTGACAAGGTAAAGGGATTTAACATCGGAGTTGATGATTATTTAGTCAAACCGTTTGAAATGGACGAACTTTTGGTAAGAGTAAGGGCTTTATTAAAACGTTCTCACTTAATACCTGAGTCGTGCGCAACAAGAGAATTACTAACCTTAGGGGATGTAACTTTATTACCTGAAACTTATTCCGTAAAAATAAAAGACAAGATTGCAAAATTAACACCTATTGAATTTGATATTCTTAATTTATTGTTCCAAAACCACGGCAATATGGTATCTTCCGCAAAACTTTTAAAAGACATCTGGGGATACGATCCTGACGACAACATTGAAACAATAAGAGTACACATAAAACATTTGAGATCAAAAATTGATAAAATTTCTGACGGCAAGAAATATATAGAGACGATTTACGGCGGAGGGTATAAATTTAACGTTTAATTTATACATACAAGGACTATGGAAGAGGCATTAAAGTTACACAAAGAGGGCAAATACGAAGAGGCTGAAAAGCGCTATTTAGAAATATTGGAAAAACATCCTAATGATGCCGATGCATTAAATTATCTTGGCATTTTAAAATTTGCACTAAAACAGTTTGATGAAGCCGAAAATTACATAAAAAAAGCAATAAGCGTTCTGCCTGACGCATATTTTTATGAAAATTTAGCAAAAATTTACCTTGAAACAAAAAATTATAAGTCAGCAAAAGAGACTTTTCTGAACGGGCTGAAACTCGATGAAAATAATTTTGAATTGACCTTCGGACTTGCACTTGCGTACAAAAATCTAAACGAAAAAAATTTGGCGGTAAAAACATACGAAAAAGCACTTGGGATAAAACCAAATTCTGCGCAAGTTTATTTTAATCTTGCAAATTTATATATTCAAAATAACGAAACGGAAAAAGGACTTGAGTATTTAAAAAAAGCCGAAGAAATAAGCCCTGATGATGAAGAAATAAAGTATTTTCTTGCTACAACCTATTTTAAAGAAAAAAATTATGAAAAAGGTTTACCGTTATTTGAAGCTCGTCCGAGCAGAAAGACTGCCATTTTAACCCAGACAATGCCTTATGCACAAAGAAATATATCTTTATGGCAGGGGGAAAATATTTCGGACAAAACACTTTTTGTTTATTATGAAGCAGGTTTCGGAAACACAATCATGTTTTCAAGATATTTACCCATAGTTAAAAAACTTTGTAAAAGACTTGTCTTTAAACCGCAAACTGAACTTTTTAATTTATACAAAGAAAATCCGCTTGGCGCAGATGAAGTTTTGCAATTTTTCACCCCAACACTTAATTTTGATGTTCATACCCCGCTTCTGAGCCTGCCGTATTTACTAAATTTAAATAACAATGAAATTTTTACAACAGACAAACCTTATATAAAACAAAATGATTTAATAAAAATGCAGTACAGAACACAGTATTTTGCAAATACAAAATTTAAAATCGGAATAAAGTGGCAGGGCAATACTTTTTCCGATTTAAACAGAGTTATACAAATCGAAAACTTCTTCAAACTATTTGATTTGCCTAACACTCAGTTTTATTCGTTCCAAACCTTTGAAGGTTCCGAAGAGTTAGAAAAAGCAAGGGAATACAACATTATTGATATAGGCTCAACTGTAAAAGATTTCAGAGATACAGCGGGAGCTTTGGCTAATCTTGATTTGCTGATATGCAACGACTCTTCTTTACTTCACCTCACAGGCGCAATGGGCATAAAATGTTTCGGACTTTTACCTTACGATTACAACTGGAGATGGCATACGGATATTTCAAATTGTGACTGGTACGAAAATGTAAAACTTTTCAGGCAAACCACCCCTGATAACTGGGAAAATGTTTTTGATGAAATTTATTCAATAATAATCAACAAATAAATTATGCTAAAATAGATTTATGAAGAAAAGGGATATTTTATATTATCTGATTATTGGCTTAATAATAATCTTTGGTTGTTATTTAAGAATTAATGCCTATTTGGGTTTTCGTGCATTATGGCATGATGAATCCGCACTTGCGTGGACTTTAATGAATAAAAGTATTTTTGATTACTTCGGTTCGTTAATGATGGAACAATCTGCGCCGCCTTTATTTTTAATACTAACAAAATGCATTTGTGGGTTAACAGATTACAGAGAAGGCGCATTGAGATTTTTACCAATGTTAGCATCTTTGTTATCTTTACCTGTTTTTTTTGTATTTTCTCAAAAGTTTTTAAAGAACAAATTTACATTAATAATTGCTAATTTTTTATTTTGTATAAATTTTCAGCTTATATACTATGCACAGGAATTAAAACAGTACTCCTCAGACGTATTATTTTTTATGCTGACATTTCTTTTCCTTTTGAAAATTGATTTAAAAAATACAACAACAAAAAAACTTTTAGTATTCGGCTCTGTTTTAGCAATAGCACCGTTTATATCGGTTCCGACATTAATAGTTATAGGCGGTTTTTTCATTGTTGAATTAATAAGGGACAAAAAAGAAATCATTAAACCTTTACTGATATTTTTATTACCCGTAACTTTGACTTTTTGTTTTTTGTATATTACAACCTATGCACCTCAACGAACAGATTATATGTTAGATTTTTGGCATACAGGCTTTCTAACACTCAGTTTAAGCAAAAACTTATACATAATAACCAAAAATCTTACTTTTATGTTTCAGCCAAATGAATTTATATTGTTAAATCTGCTGCTGATTTTAATAGGATTTTTCCGGATAATAAGACAATACCAAATTAAAGAAAACTTATATATTTTAACAATTTGGGGACTTATTTTAACTGCCTCTGCTCTGCACTTATATCCTTTAATGCTCAGAATATCTCTTTATACACTTCCGATGATAATAGTATTTTTAGTAAAACCACTTGATTTTATATCACTTCAAAAAAAATTATATTCAGTTTTTATTTTAATTATTTTGTTTTTAAGTACAAGTTTTTACCATAAAGCATACTTTTTAAAAGTAATGTCAAGAGAACATTATTTACTTTTTGATGCGCGGGCAACAATGCAATGCTTAAAAGAATCATATAACAATAAAGATTTAATCGTGGTAAACAATGTATCAATCCCTGACTTTTTATATTATATGTCATATTACAATTTAGATTATAAAAACTGTATATTTTTAAAAACAGAAGATCGTGACTTTAAAAGAAATAAAGACTATAATTCATATAAAAAAATTCTTAAGCAAATTCCTGAAAATCAAAAAGTATGGTTCTTCTATTCTTTCGATATAAGAGAAGGAGTTGAAATTCCGTTATTAAAAAAATGGTTAGAAGATAAAAAAATAATTAAAGAATATCACAATCATGACTCATATTTAGTATATGCCCAAATTTAAAATTCTTTTAATTAGTTTTTTCTAAGTATTTTAAAAATATCTTGTATTCTTTGTTAAACTCTTTTATATTTAACAAATTAAAGTATTTTACAATAAAAGACTTATTTTGCTTATCCGGAACAATTTCTACAATAACATCTTTGCCCCTTATCGCATAACCATCTTGTCTTGATAAAGCGTTTTCAGCTTTGATTTTTTCTAAAACTACATCAGGGTAACTCTTTTTATAATAAGAATATAAACTCTTTGAAAAAACTTCAGCCGTCATATTCTTATTACATGCAACAGGCTTCAGTTCAATCTCTGAAATATAGTAGGGATAGTTTATTTGATTCGGAGTTACAACTAATTTTTCCGGATGCATATAACAATATCCCTTTGATGATTTTAAATTATAAAATACTTCAAATTGAACATTATTGAATTTAACAGGGTAAATCTTTAAATTTATTTCCGGATAACATGCCAGTTTTATTGTAATTCCGTCTGCATTTTTCATTTTTTTGACTTCATAAGTAACTTCTTTTGTTATTTTATCAAGCATTCTAACCAATTGGTTCGTATTTGTTGTCTTTAAATTCGTATACGATAAAACTCTCCCGTTATAAACTTCTCCGACAGGAATCGGTTCTTTGTAAACAACAGTCATTTCTATATTTTTTACATCTTTTCGTTTTTTAAAAGTGTTTATAATATCAGTAAAGTTCGCAAACTTATCCGTATTATTAAACAATTTCACAGATGCTTTTTTGTATTTTGAAATAAGTTTTGTATTTATTTCATTATTTATACCATCTCTCGAAAATTCAACCTCTAACAAAGCCTCGTCATAATTATCCGGTAAATTACCCGCTCGTTTTACTGCACTTTCCGTAATCTCTTTGATAAAAATATCATTGTATAAAAACTTTTCATTTTCATTACAAACAAAATCCAAAAGCGAAGTTTCAGCTTCTTTTCCTTTTATTCGTACTCTGTATCTTGACGTATAAAACTGCGGCAGCGGTTTATCCCCAATTTGATTTACCAATATATCCGAAAAATTATTTATATAAAACTTCCAGGCATCTATTGGTTTTAAATCAAAAACTAAAATATCTTCCCCTCGTCTGATTTTTAAACTTACAGGCTTTGAGGACGATTTTTTTAACAAATAACAAAAATCATTAAAATTCATTTTTGTAACATCAATATTGTTCAAATCTATAATATAATCACCATCAGAAATCCCGGCTTCTATCGCTGGATAATTCTCAAAAACCTCTTTTACTATTACCCCCCATCTGTTTCTTTCAACATCCATGCCAAAACTATTGCTCACATATGCATAACAAACGCTTTTGCATAGTAATAAAATGCAAAAAACATATATAAACTTCCTTATCATTACAGCCCTCTTTTAAAAAGAAACTTTTATTCTATACTATTTGAAATCTCATCAGAAATTATATTTTGAGCAACATCTAACTGCATATCTTTCAATCTGTCATAATTATTATTATACAGTTTATCTTTCTTTATAGAATTCCCTATTCCTGCAAGTAAAATGCCGCCGATTGCTAACAACGGAGCGTTCTTAACAACAAATTCACCCGCCTTCTTAGCAGCCGGAAGCATCGGCTGAACTAATTTTGGAGCTTTTTCTGTTATATTTTCCAAACCGGCTTTTACTTTCGGAACAAATTCTTTTACAAATTTTGAATTATTTATTACCTCTACAACCTTTTTAGATGGTTTTACATCTGCTAAACCTTTATTTATAGCCCATGTCCCTAAATCAATACTCAAAAATGCAAGTGATAAATCAGCAATTGTAGATGCTACAGGATGTTTATCAACTTTTTCCCGCATTTTAGGAGAATTTTTCAAAATTGCTCTTGAAGCAACATCATAAAGTCCCAATATACCAACAGCACCTGCCCATAAAGCACCTGATTTTGCTCCGTTCATTGCTTTTCTTGCAGCAGAACCTTTTGTCATTGCCGCAGCAGAAACTCCGCCTATCACTGGAAGTGAATAAAAAACAGCATTTACATTCTTTCTGAACCCTGAATCATTATACTGTTCATTAGTTTTTTCACGAGCCATTTCTCTGACAGCTTTATCCGGCATTAATACGAACGACCTCTCAATAAGTGAATTTGCATCACTTTTTTGAACACTCTGTACTGCACTTATTGAATTAATCGTCATTAAATTAAACCCCTTACCACTAACTATATTAAATAACTAAAATAAGTATAATACAATAGAATAAAAATCGCTATCAGAAATTTTTGCTATTATTTTCTTATTATTAAAAATAATCTTGCCATTAAATTGTATGAGTTTTTATTTTTCAAGTAAAATCAATGTTTTACTAAAATTTATCAAAAATTATTTATATTAATAAATCTTAACAAATTAGCAATTTTATCTAATAATAATTTTTTATATATGTGTAGTAGTAAGGGTAACTATGGAAATTAATAATTCTTATAATCCTAATATGTGTAATCAGGGTTGTGCTCAGCAACCTCAGGATATAAATATACCACCTTGTAATGCCGGAGTACATATCAATATTATTAATCCGTCAGCAGGCGCTCCTGCTAATAATACAGTTTGGCCAAACGGCTATAATCAGTGGGCAATGGGCGGTTATAACACTTGTCCCTGCACAAACTGTACCACTCAAAATTCCAATGCGCCCCAAACAGTAAACAATTTCAATTCAACTAATAATCAGAATATAAATAACGATCCGAATTTTTACGAAAATAATCCTGATTATAAATCAAAAAGAATAACAATTATAAACGATGATTATATAAAAACTCTTGAACAATGGCTGAACAGCCAGGAAGAATCTCAAAGACATGCAGCAGCAAAACAGGTTTTTCAACGTTTGCAGGAAGATAAAAGAAGATATGATAATCCGGCATTAAATGCATTATTAAACAAAATGCTTCAGGATCCATCTCACAGTGTTAAATCATTGGCCTTGCTTTCATTAAATTCGGGACTTGCAAAAGGAGATGAATTTACAAAAGAACTTCTGCAAAAAATTGCTCAGGATAAATCTAATTTCGGTATGGATGCAAAAGATGCCGAATCAATTCTTATAAAAATGGCTGCAGATACACAACTCGTATATGAACGAGCAGATAAATAAAAACAGGAAAATAAAATGGTAAATTTAAAAGCAATAAGTACAGTGGGAAAAGTCGGTGCAGGTTTGGCTGTTGCCGGAATTCTGTATGATGCACACCGACACGCAAAAGTAAGATCCGCATCTTATACAGAAGCAAAAGAAAAAGAAGCTCTCGTGCGCTGTGACAGTGATAGCAGAATTATTGAATATCCAAGCAAGATAAAATCTGATTATAAAGATTGGATAAAAAACTTACGTTCAGACAATAAGGCAAGACCATTCTGTAATGCAACCATCGGTTATTTTAAAGGTTTTGGAGATATGTTGGTCCATACGGCAGTACCAACAGCACTTGCAACAGCAACACTCCTTTTACCAAAAGGGTTACCTTCCGTAATAACTGCAGCAGGGCTCGCTGTATACGGGGGCTATGATTTCCTGAAAACCACGTTTAATATCGGAACTAATAAGCGATACACCGATTATTTTTAATTAAGCCTGTATAGATAATTTGTTATTTTCAGGTTTATTATTGTTGAAGATATATTTTACTGTCTTGTAAAATTTATATCCTAATGCTGTGATAGGGTTTGTATCAATTGAGTCTGCCTTTACGGTTAAATCATGTGATCTTTTAAATTCTTCAATATCATTTTGACCGTGCAACATTAACATAGCATTTTCATAATTTCTTGATCTGCTAACACCTGAAAATAAAATGTTTTGTGTTGATTGAATTCTCATTGTACCCTCCTCGGTACATTAAGTGTTTTTTGTACACTTCATATCACATTTTTATTATGATACATAACATTTAGTTTGTCAACCCCTTTGTTAAAATTATTTCAATTCGTCAAAACTATTATAAATAAAGGTATTTGCAATAAGAGTATATTTTACACTTATTACGTAGTTTATTTTCTATCTTATCTTATTACCCAACTGTCTAATTGTTCGACAAAAACAATTTCGGTTTAATATAATTAAATCTTTTTCATACTTCCAGCTATTCTTAATTCCAAGGGGAGCAATTGCTCCCCTTTTTATTTTGGAATATTCTATTTTAATTATTTAAATTATGCTTCACTATCCGAACCGAGAATACCCTCAGTTTTGGCTTGCACCTTATAAGATAACTCGTCGAATTTCTTCATAAAGTCTTCCTTAATCTTATAAGAATCCGAGTATTCCGGAATGTATAATGTATTGATATATCTGTAAACAGAAACCAAAGCATCCATTTTTTCATTAAAATCATTGACTTTAGCCATGCATAAATCATTAACCTGATTTTGGAATAATGCTCTGTAACCATCCGCAATCATTTCTACAGGAGTGGATTTATCATTATCAAGTTGTTTCTTCATTGCATCCATTAATTCATTGAATTTTTTCAAGGCATATCTGTATTTCATTTTGCTTGTCTTATCTGATGCCGCAACTTTAAGATTATCTATGATTTCTGCATAATTATCATTATTGATTTGAGCAATTTGAGCGACAAATTCGTCATCTATCACATTATATTGCTCTTTTTGAGATTGAACTACAGTTTCCAATTTATCTATTGCTTTTTCACACTCCTTGAAGTTTATTGAATCAGCTTTGATTTTAACCATTCTGTCGGTTATTCCGAGTTTTTCCGTAAACATTGCGGCAACTGAAACATCGTTTTTAAGAGTCAGTGTATCAACCATAGCGGTCAAGACTTCGTCAGAATCCATAGTATAAACTAATTCTTCACCGTTTTTACCCATAAATTCAACTGTCTTTTCGTGCAGTTGTTTTTTAACGGATGACATATCACCTGACGAAACTATATCCATCAGTATTTCCTGCATTTCAACGATATTAGCCAAAGACAAGAGGTTTTTGCAATATGCCTGCAAAACATCTTTATCACCGTAATTTGCTTTATTATCTTTTGCATGTGAATACAGATACTCTTTCAGAACTTCCGTAGGATAATTCAGTTTTGAATATTTCATTAAATCGCCAACTGCAACGTTATACAATTCTTTTGCATCCGGAGATTTTGTTTGTTCCGCATGAATCCATTTATTTATATCCTGTCTTACTCTCGGAGCATATTTGAGAATTACATCCATTGAAACAATTTCGTTTAAAGAATCACTTATCTGTCTTTTTGCATTTGAAGTAAGATCTTTCAGTGATGTACCGTTTACAAGAGCTTTGTATCCGTTTATAATATCGACCGATTCTGTTATAACTGATGCATATGCTAATTTATCTCTTGATTTATCAGATAAAAGATCATTAATGTCATTTATCAAATCAGTACATGAATCTTCGTTTTTCACAAGTTTCGCTACCCTTGATAAGTTCTTGTCAATAAGCGTATATTCTTCATCTGTCAAGTTGTTATCTGAATTCAATTTATCCAAGTCTAAAGATAGTTCATCAGAAATATCGGATAACTCAAAAATATCTCTTATATTGTTAATTTGCCATATTACTTCCGATATGCTGTTCAACATATCACAGTTACGTTTGTATTCGCCTTCTTCATCTACAACCTGAACTGACGGGAATGCAGGGAATACGCCGTATTCTCTTACACCTGAATCAAACATTTGTTTTGAGAGTTTATCAAGTTCCATATTTGAAAGTGTGTAATAGAAATCTCTGTAAACATCATCAAAAGTTCTTTCACCATTTTTATAATAAGTTCCGTTTTTCTTTTGCGAGAATTTTGAGTACTGATATTCTGTTGTTGTATCGCTGAACTTCATATCTTTAATCAATTCTTCATAGAACAAAGAGTTTTTGAGTTCAGATTTTGTCGAATCATCGTCATTTTGAATTTTGCTGAAAACATCATAAGCCGTAACAGTTTTGAGGCCTTTGTCTTCTAAAGTAATGTCTTTCATTTCTTCCGCAAATTCTTCTTTTGTCATATTTTGAAGATTTTTATAGATTTTTGCAAATTCACCATTTGTTGCCGGATCATATTTTTTATCTACAATTTCTCTTATCTGACCGAAAGTTACAGATGAATTGTTTATATCCGCAACACTGAAGTCCATCATACTGTGCATGTATTTGTTCATTGTCTTTTCCAGACTTTGCAGTTTTGTTTCATCAACATTCGGAACATTCTTTGAAACTGCCTTTGTTATATTTTCGCACATTATGTTTATAGTATTTTTCAGACTTCCGTCAAATTTATCATCAGGAATATTTTCTGCAGCATCGAGAATTGATACCAAAGTTTTATCATCAACATTTGGGCCGTCACTGTTAAGGATTTGAGCCAAAACGTTTAAACTTTCCTGCTGATTTGTTTTTGTTATGAATTTTGCGATATTTTTATCTTTTGCGAATGCATAATCAAATTTATTGTTAACAAAATCAATTTGTTTTTGTTTTACAGCAGCCAAATCTTCTTTTGTTTTTGCTGCTGCAATTTCTTCCAGTAAATCGTAATTATCCAAAGATTGTCTCAATGCAACTTTTTCCAAAGATAATTTGAGCTTATCATCAGAAAGTTTCTCGAAATCTTCTGCTGATTTAATTGTTTCATTCTTTTCAATCTTATCTTCTAAGTCATTATAGCGGGGTTTATAACCCATGCCGGCATTTTCAATTCTTTCAAATGCACTCTTGAGTTCTGCTTTTGTCATCTTTGATGCTTCTGCTTCAAGCGTCTTCATGAAACCTACAGATGAAGCAAAGCAATTATCTTTTATTCTTCCGACAATACTTTTTGCTCCAGGATTTACACCGCTTACGATAGCATCCGTGAACATATCGAACTTATGAGAACCGCCACTGCCTTTCAATCTTCTGTATGCTTTACTTTCAACTTCAGAAGAAGATGACTGACCTTTCTTCATCATGTTATCAACAATGTTTCCGTTAAACATTCTGTCGTTTGTAATATAACCGAGAGCACCGCCTCTGTCACACGCATAGTCTGTTCTTGTCATGCCTGCAGAATCAACCCATGTATTTTCATCTTCACAAGCACCCCAAGTATTATCGTGATAAAGAACTTCTTTCTTTTCTCCGTTTATTTCAGTATCAACAATATCTGCTACGTACTGAGCATGCATCCCGACATAGTTGTGAGAAACAGATGTTCCCGATACCCCGGAATAATCAGAATTTTTCATCTTATCAATTGCTTTTCGTTTATCAGATTCGTCATAATATGGTCTGTCTGTCAACTGTTCAAATATTTTAACCTGAGTACCTGAAGTCATACCGCTTGAACCTTCAGGCTGAACCCAATAGTGACCTGAATTAAGACCTATGTATCTCTTTAATTCAGCCAAAGGAGTTCTTATTTTTCTGAATTCATCAGTTAAATTACGGCTAACTTCAGCATACTTCTTGTTCAGATCTTTTGAAATTTTATTAACCGCTTCTTTTTCTTCATTTGATAATTGCAGCAAGGATTTATCAGATATTTTTCCTCTTTTGCCGCTCATATGGTCTTCATTTTTAACCTGATCTATTTTTGTAAATCTGTCACGTAATTTCGTCATAGTTGATGCAGGAATAAGTTTTCCCTGATTTTCCATGCTCTTTATAATAACTGGTTCCGGCTTTATAGGATAAATTGCATTACCGTTTTCGTCTTTTGTTTCAAATATTTGCTGACATTTATCAGTTATATCAATCAAAATACCAAACATATTATCAATAGTATCCAATACGGCATTTGTTTCTTCTATCGAAGCATTCTTATTTAAACCGTTATTTTGATTGAACGCCTGACGCATTTGTTCATTACCCAAAATAAACATCCGCATAGGCATATAAACATCTTCAAATGCACCTATCTGACTTTTCATACCTATAGCATTAAATACTTTTGAATAATTATCGGGATCATCCAAATCTTTCTGTAATGAATCTAATTTTTCAGTTATTGCGCCAATTTCAGGTTTTACACCCAAAACTTTTGCTGAACCGGAAATTTGTTCGGCAGATGCACTCTTTAATGCATCTTTATAAATATCGAGATTTGTTTTCAAAACGTGCTGACGATCTCCGCTCATAATCATTCCGTACATAGTATCAAGGCCGTTTGTAAGCATATCTTCATAGTCTGCTGCCATCTGTGAAACTATATCAATTACTTCTTCCTTATCAGGTTTAAGACCGAAATTATCAGCCATAAGTTTTACTAACTTGCCATCTTTGTCATTTTTAAGTCTGCCGAGTAAATGATCAAAACCGTTTAAAATTTCACTTTCAGTATCTTGCAAGCAGAGTTTTGTCATATAGTAATCTTTTACTTCAGGAATTTGCAGACTTTTTATAAACTGATTTCTGTATGCGGCTTCTGCCGAATACATTTTTTTAGCTTTTGTAATTTCTGTTTGTTTAAGTGAATTTGTGCTTGTCTGAGACTTCAAACCGTTATAAACAGATGCCAATTCCAAAATGTTAGCGGAGGCGTTTTTCATATCTTCATCAGATGCTTTAGCTCCGAACTGTTCAGTTAATAATTTTGATATTTTTGCTGTTTTTACACTTTGTTCCTCATTCGGAATGTACATATACTGTTTAAATTCCGAGGAACTTTTTGCTATTTTATCGGAACTTGAAACTTCAAGTTTTATAACAGCATTGAAAGCTTTATCTGCCTTATCTGCGTCAGCATCAGGAATGATACCTTGAATACTTGATTTTATAGCACTTGCATATTGGCCCATTTCAGCAATTGTATCATCCTTTGATTTTCTTATATTGCGGTCTTTTTCTGCTCGAAGAATACCTCCTGCTTTTACATCACCAATAACTTCTTTTGCCTTTATCAATGCCTGATAATATGCATGATCGTTTGAAAATTCAGGTTCTTCCGTTGAAGGATTAAAGTAAGCATCGTGATAAACATCAAAGTTGTCTTTATCAAAAGGATGATAAACATCCAAAACTTCATTGTTTGAACCATACATTGCTGCAATCTGCATCCAGTTCAATGCTGCAGCATCAACTATTCTGTAGCCTTTTGCACAGGCATAATCGTAATCAACATCAGCTTTGTGCGCAGGAACACGTTTTCCTGAACCTAAATTTGTTCTGTCATATACCATTACAAATTCAGAATCATCCAATTCCGACATAATAGCATCAACATAATTCGGCTTATCTTCGTAAGCAAGAGCTTTTCTGCTTATTGAGATATCACCGCACATACCGTGGGAACGCTGGTTAACAGACTTAATATTCGGGATTTCAGATTCCGGTGTTGTTATAACCAAATCGTTTACCATTTCAGCCAAAACCTGAGTCTTTTTGCCTTTTAACTGCGGATTTATTTTATAATCGTCACTCATAAAATGAGCCAAACGTTTTAAAACATAGTCTTTTTGCTTTGTTGTTGTTTCTGTTGAAATTATAAAATACTCTAAATTAGTTTCTAAATTACGTTCGTTTTTATCCTTTAAAGATGCCAAGGCATCACGATCTATTGAACCAAGAATCTTTTCTTTATTTTCCAAAATTCTTTTTTCAGCAGACGATAATTCTTTGCTTGCGCCAAAAACTTTGTCTGCTTCTTCCGTATATTTAGCCTGAGCACTTTCCGGCAGACCTTTTATAGCATCAGTTACAGCACCGTTTAGCTTTTGTCTCCAATCATTTCTTACCTGCTTGTCACTCGGAATATTCGTTCCGTACTTCAAATTCTTTGCAGTACTGAGCAAAAATTTTACGTTTGACTCGCTCTGTACGTCAGCCAAACTGTCTATTGCTTCATTAATTTTTCTCTGATTCATTTCATTCAGCGAAAAAGCGTTATCTCTGCTTAATTTTGAAACAGTGTTTCTGTCTTCACGTTTCCCATAGAAACCAATCGGGGTAATACCTACAATATGCATATAAATCCTTTCTTGTTATAACAGAAATTTTAAATACGGTGAAGAAAAAAATTTGCTAATATTTTTTAAATTTTTTACAAAATGTTGCAAACATTTTTATTTTTTTATTGATTTTTAAATTATTTTTTGAAAAAATACCTTTGTAGTGTTTACGGAGTTTTAATGAAGAAAATACTAAATCTTTTAATTATCACTTGTTTTTGCAGCCAAATAGCATTTGCTGCACCCCAAAATATTAATTCTGAAATTTCAAACAGTAACGAAATACTTTTGGAAAATATTCACTTTGAGAAAAAATTTATTCAATCAAGCAATGAAATGTCCGAAGAATTAGACCGTCAAAATCAGAACTTAATAGAACTGCAAAACAAAACAAATAAAGAAATAAGAAAAGAAATACGGGATGAACTTCCTGTTCCTAATATGATTAATATTTTTTAAGAATATATAAATAAGAAGAGAAAACTTTCGGAGACATTTGATAAAATCAAATGTCTCCGATTTTTATGCTAATATTTTTCTATGTTTAAAGAGAGTTTTATTAATAATAAAAAAGTTTTTATATCCGA
>JAFRHR010000004.1 GCA_017433195.1 bacterium | reverse complement strand
CGACATGCTTTTTGACGATATACTTTGTTCAAAGTAATTCATCAAAAACGGATATTTTTCTTTTAATATGATTGATTTTTCTTTATCTAAACAGTGCATTTTCTATCTCTTTTTCTATATCTGCAATTTGACCTGATTTTATCTTGTATTCACAATCCGTCAGGCTGCGTTTTAACCTGACTAAATCTTTAAGATTTGTATTTTTTAATTTTTGAATATTGAGTTTTACTACATATTCGTGTAATCCTGTTAATTTTGCTATCTCAAACGGAGTGAGTTTCTTTGCTTTGCTTTTTATTATAATCCAACGTCTGAGCATTGTTTGCAAAACAGACAAAATTTCAAGCGGATATTTTGTATCAAGTAATTTCCGATATTCAAGAAGTGCCTTATCTTTTTCGTTTAACATTAAGTAATCCGAAAAAGCAAACAAATCTTCATTTGATATACATATTTCTTTCACGTTTTCCAATGTTACGGTATCTTTCGGATAAATAAAAACTTTCAATTTATCAAGTTCTTTGTCAATTTGTCTGAGATTGTTACCGATTTGAGTAATTATTGCATTCAGACCTGATTTGTCAAATTTCAATCCTTTTGATTTGCCGATTTTTACAATAGCAGCTTCAAGTTCCGCTGTTTTGTATGTCGGTATTGTCGGAAATTCTTTCGGATTATGTTTTGCCAAAAGTTTAAAAAGTTTTTTTCTGCTGTCCGGTTTTTTACCCGAATCACGCACAAATTGCGCTAAAAATACAAAATCTATATTTTGAGAAGAATTTTCTAAAGCTTTTTCTAACTCTTTTATCTCTTTATCTTCAAATGTTTTTGAAAGATATTCAAGACAATTTATAACTATAAGCATTTTGCCAAACATCATAGGCTGACTGTAAAGAATTGAAATCAAATCTGAAAACTTTGGATTGTCATAAGTTTTGTAACTCATTTCAAGAAAATTTTTATCCAAACCTTTTTTCAAATTTTCAATTTCTTGTTCTATATTATAATCTTCTTCACCATAAAAGAAATAAACTGCCATAATTAATTTTTAGCATGAATTGTTGTCGGTTGCAATCAAGTTAAAGTTTTTGTAAAATACTTGTCAGAGGTAATTGATATGAAAATAAAAGTAACAAAAATGCACGGCTGCGGAAACGATTTTGTAATAGTTGATTATGAAGAATATATAAAAATAGGCAATTCGTTCAGTGATTTTGCAAAGAATATATGTGACAGAAATTTTGGTGTAGGTGCGGACGGTTTGATTATACCAAAACTCGAAAAATTTAAATCGGGTGCTGATATAGGCTGGTATTTTTATAACTCTGACGGTTCAACCGCTCAAATGTGCGGTAACGGTATGAGATGTTTTGCCAAATACGTTTATGACAACAAAATTTTGGATAAAAAAGTTTTTACGGTAGAAACAGGAGCAGGCATGATAAAACCTGAACTTTTAGATAACGGATTGGTAAAAGTAAATATGGGAAATCCGATTTTAGAAGATAAAAGGATACCTTTCAAAGGCGAAAGAAAACTGAACATTTTGGATAAAACATTTGATATAACACCTGTATCAATGGGTAATCCGCACTGTGTTATATTTATAGACGATGAACCTTATAAATACGCAAAAAAATACGGCAGACACATAGAATGCCATCCGAATTTTCCTGAAAAAACCAATGTTGAATTTGTGCGTATAAAATCAGATAACGAGATAGATTTATGCGTATATGAAAGAGGCTGCGGAATAACACTCGCTTGCGGAACAGGCGCATGTGCATCCGTCATTGCGGGTGTATTGAATAATATGTTGACACACAATGTAAAAGTCAATCTTCCGGGCGGAACGGTATTTGTAGAATGGCAGGGAACTCAAACCAATACTGAGAAAAACGTATTTTTAACAGGGCCTTGTAAATACTCATTCAAAGCGGAATACGAATATGATATAAAACCATACTTCAATTATAACAAATTTCTTGAAGTATAACAGAAATTACACATCAGTGCCGCCGATAATTTTAAGGTGTCTTTCACTGCCCTCACCAACGGATTTGCTTGTCAGATTGTGCTGTTCGACAAGCTCATGCTGCAATTTTCTTATATGCTGGTTTTGCGGAGTCAATTCTACAATATCAGCACCTTTCAGTACTTTGTTTATCCCGTCTTTTGCCTCGTCTAAAGCACGCTCGGTATTATCATAATACCCTTGTAATGTCTGAGATGTTTCGACTATATCAAGAGCTTCTTTTAAGACTTTTTGGATTTGTGCCATTGAATTTGTTTTGACGTAGAATATTTGCAATCTGTAATCATTTGCCACACTCAAAACCTTAGCACCGCCTTTCACAAAGTTTTTGTGTGCAATAACAATATCCGCATCTTCTATACTGCGTGTTATTTCCGCATTCAAATCAAGTCTTTCGATAACTTTTTCAACGATTGTTCTTGATACCGCATAAAGATAAATCTTTTTAAACCCTTTTACTTCTTCTACATATTTCTGTCTTGAAAACGAGAATTTAAGACTGTCTGTCGGCTCAATTTTCTTTTCAAGTTTATTTATCTCATTTGCAATCTCTTTTATATGAGATTCTTCTTTTGTTTGCGAATTTTGCGTTTGATTGTCATAAGTTTTGTCTACTTTTCTAATTTCAGGTCTTATAGGCCAGCCTCTTAAAATATAGTCAACCGCTTCCGCCGTATCTTTATAAACAGCAAGTGTATTTCTGTCAAGAATTTCTATAACAACATCAAATGTAGGCTGTTTTTCTCTTTCAAGAACAGTTTTTTGTGATGCTCTGCGTTTGGCCTCATCATCACCTAACGTAACCGACTGAATACCGCCCACCAAATCTGAAAGAGTCGGATTTTTTATAAGGTTTTCAAGACTGTTACCGTGAGCGGTTGCAATAAGCATAACACCACGTTCGGCAATTGTTCGGGCAGCTTGCGCTTCCGCTTCCGTTCCGATTTCATCAACAACTATAACCTCAGGTGTATGGTTTTCGACAGCCTCTATCATAATGTCTTTTTGAAATTCGGGTTGAGTAACCTGCATACGTCTTGCATGTCCGATTGCAGGGTGCGGAGTGTCGCCGTCACCTGCAATTTCGTTTGAAGTATCAACGATAACCACACGTTTACCTAATTCATCCGCAACAAGCCGAGAGATTTCTCTCAATTTGGTTGTTTTACCGACACCGGGACGTCCTAAAAAGAGTATACTCTTATTTAAAAGACAGATGTCTTTAATACAGGCAATAGTACCGGTTACAACTCTGCCTATTCTGCAAGTCAATCCGATAATTTTCCCTTGACGGTTTCTTATGGCGCTTATTCTGTGCAGCGTACCCGGAATACCCGAACGATTATCGGAAGTGAAATCTTGAATACGCTCAGTTATGAAATTTATATCATCCTCCGATACAAATTCATCACCGAGATACTCTATTCTGCCGCCTGCGTGCCTAATTTCGGGAGTTCTGCCGATATCCAAAACAATCTCAATAACATCTTCCATTTTGTCATAGGTGATGTGCTTTCTCACCCTGTCAGGCAAGATTTCGGTCAATCTGTCCAAGTCGTTTTGAAATTGCAGGCTGCTCATTTTCTTCCGCCTTTCTATTATATATATTATAATATCAGAAGATTATTTGCAATTTAGTTGTAATAAATTCTGTTTTCAATTTGCTCCTATCTATATTATACCACTTTTTTTCAGGTTTTCATCCGCCTAAAGTATTACCTGTGTAGTAAATTTACAAAAGTTAACAAAATTTATGAAAATTGTTAATAAAAAGAGCAAAAATATATTTGTTTAGTTTTAAATAGGTACATACAGGGTTGAAATTCATAAAAAATCTGTTATTATATAAATGTGAAAGGTATTTGTGTGTATGAACGATTTAAAGATTAAAGAAATTACAAGGTTTACGGAAGATAATATTGAAAAAACCAAACTTGTTATTTGTGAAAACGGCAAAGATACCGAGATTATTTTGACAGGAAGCGGTAGGTTAAAAGTTGCCGTAGAAGCGTAATATGCAAGTATAGATTATAGTATTTAAATAAGCGGATGTTGGTGTGGTTT
>JAFRHR010000003.1 GCA_017433195.1 bacterium | reverse complement strand
GGTGCTTAAAAATAGCAGTTGTTTATTTGTTTCTCAGATTTAGAATATCATTTACCTGTTTGTCGTTTAAGCGTTTTGGCCCGCCTAAAATCTCAGTATTTATTACGACCTGAGCATAGGATTCTGCAAGTTCTAACTTTAAAAATGCATCCTGAAGTGTATTACTTCCTACAATGACTCCGTGATTTGCCATTAATACGACATCGTATTTGTCAAAATAAATTTCCGTATTTTTTACCAAATCAAAAGAAGACGGCATTGCATATTTTGCAAGCGGAATACTGTTAAGATAGAAGATATTTTCAGCCATAACGGAACGTTGCAGTTGTTTTTTAGCCGATGCAAAACTGCTCAGATACGGGGAGTGTACGTGCAGTATAAAAGAAATATCAGGTCTTTTTTTGTAAAAAGCAATGTGCAGATTTTTTTCGCTCGATGGTTTTTTGTTCTCTTCTATTGAATTACCGCTGAAATCGGTCAGGACAAGTTCATTTTCCGACAGAAATCCGTTTGACGAACCGGAAGTTGTTATAATAAATTTTTCCTCGTCATTTATTCTTGCGGAAATATTTCCTGAATATCCCGGGGAATATCCTCTTTCCCAAATCATTTTCCCATACTTTATAAGCTCATTTTTTAATTCTGTTTCGTTATAATTCATTTGCATACTCATTAATATCTTCTGTTTCTGCGTATCTCAGTAATTTATCCGTGCCGTTTTTATCGTTTGCAGCCTCATAGGTTGTGTTATCTGTATTTGTGTGGCAGTTATCAATATTTTTGATAACAAGTTTGTCATAAGAAACTTTAGCACCTTTAGCATTCATAAGCGTTTGGATATTTACGTAAGCGTGTTCTCTTATAAAATCATATCCGACATCAAGTCTTAAATCGTCAGGACCTATAGATGCATAAACTCCGCATTCTGAGAATCTGTTTTTTCCGTAATAATCATCGCTTAAATTGTAAGCTCCGATTAACGCAAGAGTTAGATATTTACAAATCCTGATATATTCATGAGCATAAATATTTGAGTTCCCGTAGCGGTATTTATCAAAGACAGGCATTGGGGTATGGTCACTGTAAACAGACTGAAAATATCCGACATCCTGCATCCAGCGTTTGTATTGAGTTCTGACTCTGGGCCCCAATCTTCCTATGAATTGAGTATCACCTGTTCCGTATATGGCAGCAGAACCTTGTGCTACGACTTTTAAGTTTGCAGTAATTAAATTTTCAGGATTTGTATAATCGTATACATCAAAAATACCTTCAAGCATTGTTCTGGCTCTGAAAGTTCCGATTTCGCGTCCTTTTAATTTTGAATAATATTTATCATGGCGAGCATCCTGAAATATACCCAAATCTGTTCTTGTTGTAACTTTTGCTTTCAGATTTTTGTATAAGAAGTTATCTGATTCATATGCACGTCCATAGACAAGATCAAATCCGTACTTTGCTTTATTTCTACCCAAAAACCAGTCATCCAAATAATGGTTTGCACCGTATTGGAAATATAAATTATCGTCAAGTCTCTGTTTGCCTCTTAATACCCATAAATGCTGAGATGTTCCGTAATAAAGCTCTGTTTCATTTGTTCCGTTTTTGAATTTTGCCAATCCTCCAAAACCTACTTTATCTTTTACGACAAATGTCGGTGCAACTTTTAATGTTGCGCCTTTCGGAAGGTCAAATGCCCAGCCCGGTCCGACATAAGTACCTACATCCTGCATTGAACCAATTTCCGGATAATTACCCTCTATATAATCTCCGTTTTTGTTTGTGCAAAATCTTATATGAGGAACTTTCAGTATTTTTTTGCCTTTCAGGAAAAATTCAGCATCTTTTAAATATAATATGTTGTTGTCTTTTTTGGAATCTAAGGTTATTTTTCCTACTTTTATTTTCAAAGTATCGTTTTCAATTTTCTTTGTCAGATATACTTTGTTTTCTTCTTTAACCATTAAATCTCTCAGGTATCTTAATTTACCCTGAGGATAAATATTTATGGGAAGATCGTCTGTAATTTCAATTGTTCCTTCATCCTGAATTAAATCGTTTCCGACAAGACAAGATTGTTTTGCTGCAATAGTAACTTTGAAAAATTTTGTATAAGGTTTGTCGACCAAAATGTTTTCGGTATTCAAATCTACTTTTATGTAATCTCCGAAAATTTCCTGATTATCTTTTACAACTTTTACATTACCTGTTGCGATGATTATGTTGTCGTTATTGTAAAAATTAAGTTCATCAGCGTATAGTTTAGCGCCTTGCTCCTGAAATTCTATAACAACATTTCCTCTGGCCTGCATAACTGCATTTGCATGAGAATAATACATATCATCACAGCTTAAAATTATGTTTTGCTGTTCTTCCGGAATATCGTTTTTTACATTGTCTTCCGTGATAACTTCGCCATCGGTTAATTCTTCGTTTGCTATGTTTTCGGTATTACCTTTTTTGTGTTTTAATTTCATTTTTGAAATTTTTAATCTCAATTTTTTTAATGGCGGTGTAGTGGAAGAACTCCTTAAAAGGCTTTCACTCAAAGGAGAATAATCTCTTCCGGAGATTTCTCTAAATTCGTACGCAGATGCTTCACTTGGTTTTTCAATAAATTTTGCGGGAGGCGCAAATAAATTAGTTTCAGGAAACGGATCAGTTTCCGTAACTATCGCATCAGCTTTGCTTACGAATAAAAATACAATTAATATTAAAATTATAAATTTAAATTTTTTCATAGTTCCTTAAATATAGTTTAACGGATTATTGGGTTGTCCGTTTGTTCTTACTTCAAAGTGGCAATGAGGTCCGGTACTGTATCCGGTTGTCCCCTCATAACCGAGTGTCTGTCCCTTTGTAACATACTGACCATTGCTTACTGCAATTGAGTCCATATGCGCATATAAAGTTGTTGTAGGCTTTCCGTTGACTGTTCCGTGATCAAGTATTACAACTTTTCCGTAACCTCCGTACCAGCCTGAATATATTACTTTGCCTGAATTTGAGGCTCTAATTGCGTTTCGGTATTGTCCACCTATGTCAACTCCGGAATGGAAGGTTCTGCTCTTAAATATAGGGTGGACTCTCCAGCCGAAAGGTGATGTAATTGGTCCTGCAATTGGCTTTGAAAAACCTGCCGAAACGTGAATATTTGAGTCAGCGGTAGAAGTCTTGTTAATCATAGTCCCCAAACTTGCAGATTGTCTTGCAAGTTCTCGTTCTGTTTTTTCGTAGTAACTTCTGTCGCTGCGAAGTTTTGATATCATATTTTCATTTCTGGCAATTGCTTTTTGAATTGATTTCTGTTGAGAATTAATTGTTTTTATTGATTGTTCGAGGTTTCTCTTTTGATTTTCGATACTTATACGTAGCATTGCAATTTCTTTTGCTTTTTGCTTTGCAAGAGTCATCTGCCTGAAATCATTTTTAATTATAATGCTTTCAAAATACATTCTGTCGATAAGAGTGTTAATATCAGTTGAGTTTATCAAAACCATAAAGAAACCGTATCGTTGATTTTTAAAAATCTGACGAATACGTTCTTTCATCTGATAATCAAGTGCGGCAAACTCCCCCATTGCCTGAGAAAGTTTGTATCTTGTGTTATCAAGTTCTTTTACTTTTGTAGAGTATTCCATTTTGGAAGTATTCAAGTTGTTCGTAGTTGTTTCAAGTTTTTGTTGGTTTTTATATAACTTGTTGGTTTCAAGATTTTCTAACCATTTTAATTTGTTTATTTTTGCACGAGTAGCAGTCTGCTGCTGCTCAAGAGTTGCGGCACTTGCCGATAATGAACAAAAACAGATTATTAAGGTTATGAATACCGTAAAAAATCTTTTCATCTACTCTAACCGCCTATAAGCATAGGTAACATCATTAAGCCAAACGTCCAAAGAATAAAACTTAATGCGATTATGATAATTATTGCCTTTTGATATTTCCTGAAAAATTCCATACGCTCCCCTTCTCAATTGTACTATTAAATAATTAAAATAGCAATAAATCAGATTTGCAAAAATGAGCAATATAGATTATTATTTCTGTATGTTTTACGATTTTTTACAAAAAGACATAAACTTTGAAACCTTGGCTGAGCTGCCCGATTTTCAGAATAATTTTTTATTGAAAAACAATTTGGGTTCACTGATTAAAATTTATGATTTTTTCAAAGGTGAAGCATCTGTTTTATCTGTTACCGGTTTTCAGGGAGTCGGAAAATACGAAACAGTAAAAATCTCAGAGACATTTTTAAATGACAAAGTTCTGAAACTTGATTATGTGTGTTCGGAATCAACAACTGTTGATGATATATTAATGTACCTGTTTCTTGAATGTGAAAACTATAAAAAGCAAGGTCTTATTCCAAGAGCGACAGTAAACAATAATGATTTTTTAACTCAGGTTAATTATGTTATAAGTGCATCTGAATCCCCGTTTTTAATTACTGTTTCAAAACTTGATCTGGTTCAAAAAGAGCATCTGCAGGAAATTCTTAATTGTCTGTATTTCTTTTTGAAAACAAACAAAGTAAAGGTTATTATTATTTCAAAAATATTTGATACGGATTTAATTCCGTCCGATGTTAATTACTCTACTCTTGTTATAAAGGCTTTATCAAAAGAAATTTTTCTTGAATACTTAAAGTACAGCAATATTGTTTCAACAAATCAGAAATTTGATGAAGTTTATAAATATACGAGAGGTTATTTTTATTCGGTAACTGTTTTAATCTTCTTTTTGAAGATGACAAATATGACAATAAGTGATTTTCTGGCAGAATTTATGCAAAGCGGGTTATCTTTTGATAAATTTTTATGCCGTAAAATATATGATTCCCTGCCAAAAATTTGTCGGGAAATAATATTATTACTATTGTTGTTCAGGCATGGAATAGGAAAAGAAGTTTTTAAAATTACCGATGTGTGCGATGAATACAGTTTAAGATATTTATATGATCAGAAAATAATATATGAAATAAACAGGTGTTATTATATAAACGATTATTTCAAATATAATGCTGATGTTTTGTTTCAGGAGATTGATGCAAACAAATATCACGAAAAATTAGCCGATTTTTATGAAAAGCAAATTCCTATGAAGCCGTCAGAGAGATTATGTATAATTTCCCGTCAGACAATGAAAAATGAACTTGAATATCATAAAAGCTTTTTGTCGGTTAATCATGATATAAAAGCAGAGCAGGAAGTTGTTGTAACTCCCGAAACAGACGATTTTACCGCTGCATATAATAAAGCTGTTGAATTAATCAGTGTTTATGACTATGACAATGCGCTTAATTTGTTAAAAGAACTATTGTTGATTGAGGACTATGTTAATTACGATAAGTTTTTGCCTGAAATTTATAAAAATATAGTGTTTATTCTGAGCAAAAAAGTTTCGTGGAGTGAAGCGCTCAATTTTCAAAATCTGCTGACTGATTTTTATAAAAAGCAAAATAATAAATCGGCATTATATAAAAGTTTGTACGAAACGGCATCTATATATTTTAATTTATATAAAATTGATAAAGCCCTTACGATACTCGAAAACATTGTAAACTCCGATACAGAAGATAATGACCTTCGTGTAAATGCTTATGTATTGGCGTCAGAAATATATCAGACACAAAATGATTATGAGAATGCCAAAAATAATTACAGCAAAATTCTGAAAATTGATGACAGTTCTTTAAGTCCTCAGGTAAAACTCAATTTCTGTTTCAAATATGCGCTTTTTAATGATGACTCTGAAAATTATGTTACGGCAAAAGAATTCTACGAAAAATGTTTGAATTTTGATATTGAATCTGATATAAA
Source organism: bacterium (assembly GCA_017433195.1). Classification (GTDB taxonomy): domain Bacteria; phylum Cyanobacteriota; class Vampirovibrionia; order Gastranaerophilales; family Gastranaerophilaceae; genus RGIG2479. The sequence goes on along the minus strand of JAFRHR010000003.1, from coordinate 23,310 downwards.
ATCTTCAGCCTGCTATAATTTGGCTCAGCTTTATCTTTCGGAAAAGAATTACGATAAAGCAATAGATTTGATATCCCGTTCAATTCAGGCAGATTTAATGTGTAATAACACGGAAGGTTTATTTGCAAATAATTTTGAATTAGGCAGAATTTATTCCAAAATTGAGACTGAAAAAGCATTTCAGTACTATAATAATGCCTGCAAATATGCAGATGCAACCGGAGATGTTTTCCTTATTGCAAAATCAAAACTTGCGCTCGGCGACTTGCTTTTCTTTAGTGGTAATTACAAAGATGCTTTAATAAATTATTTTGAAGTTTATAAAATTACGAAAGACAGTTTTTCAAAAAATAATCTTGAAAAAATTATAAGACGTATAAACGATGCAAAAATAAAAGTTTCAGATGAAGTATATTCGGAATTGGCAAATACTTATGCAAAATAATAATATAAAAATAAATACTGATTTTACAAAATATATTGAACTGTTTAAAGAAGAAAACAGTAAAATTAATTTGGTTTCCAGAAGTCAGACAGAATTTTTGTATGAAAAACATATTTATGATTCTCTTTCGATAAAATTATTTTTCGAAAAATATAATGTAAAGTCAGGAACACTTCTTGATATAGGAACCGGCGGAGGATTTCCGTCTTTTCCAATTGCAATAGAATATCCTGATTTTCAGGTTTTTGCACTTGACAGTATAAAAAAGAAAACCGTTGCGCTTCAAAATATAAAAAATGCTCTGAATTTGGCGAATTTGACCGTAATAAATGCAAGGGCTGAAGATTTGAAAAACCAAAAATTCGATATTGTAACAGCCAGAGCTGTTTCGGATTTAAAAACGGTATTTTTATATTCATTTCCGTTGGCTAAAAATTATATGGTCTTTTATAAATCAAAAAAAGTTTATGACGAAATAAAAGAAGCTGAAAATACAATAAAAAAACATAATTGTAAAATTATTGACATTATGAACTACAAGCTTCCGACAGAAGAAGATATCGAAAGAAACCTCGTTATTGTATCAAAATCTAAAAACTAAATTTTCATTCCGGATATATTAGCAGTGTTGTATTTGCTTAAATCTATACGATTGAATTGTCTGTTTTCTGTCGGGTGAATGCTTTTTTGCATATAAGAAGCATAATTGTTTCTTAAAATAGGAGCGATTAAGCATCCTGAAAGAACGCTTCCGCCGACTGCTCCGAAACTTTCAATTACGTTTTTGCAGTTTGCAAAGTCTTTTAATAAATGAGCATTTGCAGGATTTTTCATAACTGCAGTATCAATAACATCAAACCCTGCTTTTCCGATTTTGTCACCCAAACCACCTTTTTCAAGTGCTGTAGCAACAGTTTTCGGTAAAATCTTTCCTGTCGAAACAAGTTTTGTTCCGATATGTTTTGTCAGTTTCCCAAAAACAAAGAGTGAAAGTATGTTTATTAAAGCATCTCCTACTTCCTGATTTATCATATAAGTTTTTTCTTTTTTATCAATTTTGTTATTTTTTGCAATGCCGATTATTTGGGCTCCCGAAGAAAGACCAAATCCTAATACTCCGGTTGTAATTAATAAATTACCTATATCGTTGGAATATGTTTTTCCGATCCAATCTAAAACTTTTTTACCTGCGGAAGCTAAATTCATTATTTAACCTCCTTTTGTTCTTTTTGTTCTCTTTTTTCAAGCCATTTATTACTTAATTTTGTAGTTAAAGGTGCATCAAGCAGGAAGTTAGTAATAGTCATAACTGCCATTGCTGCAATAGTTGATAATGCTATCTTGTAATTTTTAATTTTATCCGGATTATCTTTGAGAAATTCGGGAACATATTTTATTTTATCAGCAAGTGCCATACATCCGCCTCTGACAACGAGTCCTACTCCTGTTCCGGCGATGATTTTTGAAGCGGTTCTTACTGCGGATACTTCTCTTGTCTTTCTGTCAACTTTCTTATTGTAATAGTCGATAGTCGGCTGTAAAAGAATACCTGTACCGGCTAAGACAAGTCTGTTTCCGACAGGATTTGATATAAACTGACCTATTTTTGTTGCTGTGGTGAATGCTTTTTCTCCGAGTCGAATATTAGGCAGTTTTGAATAACCGCCTTTAAACGAACTTCCCGTTTTTTGGGCAATTTTAGAAATTGATGATAAATTTAATACATTCCCAACTATCATAACACACCTTTACTACTATATAAAAACATGTTTTTCGGAAAAATTGCTATTTCATTAAAAATTTTATAAGAATGTGAAATATTTTTTAACAATTAAAAATGCTTGATTTTAAATCATGTCTTTGTTATTATAATTTCAACAACCGCAGACAGTAAGTTTTCCGTAAGGAATATAAAGGGTTTCCGACTTACCGAGGTTACACAAAAGCCAAATATAAATTAGTTATGTGTAAGATTTTGCGGTTAGAAAAAGACGCAAAGTCTTTTTTGTATGAGGTCGAAATAAATTTTATAAAAAAAGGAGCAAAACATGTCAACAAAAGCCTTCAAACAAGATAAAATTTCTCAAATGAAGGAGAAAATTGAAAAGGCAATGGTTGCTATTGTTACAGAGTACAGAGGTCTGTCTGTAGAAGAGATAACTAAGTTAAGAAGAGCACTTCAAAAAGAAGATTCTGATTATATGGTTACCAAAAATACATTAGCAAAAATCGCCTTAAAAGGTACAAATTTTGAAGTGTTGGCTGATTCTTTAAAAGGTCCTATTGCAATAGCATTCGGCTTTAAGGATCAAGTTGCACCGGCAAAAATTGTATCCAAGTTTATCAAAGAAACCCAGAAAGGTGAAATTGTAGGCGCAGCATTAGACGGTAAATTGCTTTCAAAAGAAGAAGCAAAAGCTTTGGCTACACTTCCTTCAAAAGAAGAAATTTACGCAAAAATGCTCGGATGTATCAACTCACCGGCATCTGGTATCGCAAACTCTATCAATGCAGTTATGGCTTCTCTTACAAGAGCTATGGCAGCTGTTAGAGATTCAAAATCAAATTAGAATTACTACAAGAAAAAAGGAGAATAAAAATGAGTGTAGAAGCTATTTTAGAATCAATCGAAAAATTAACTTTACTTGAAGCAGCAGAATTAGTAAAGGCAATGGAAGAAAAATTTGGAGTATCAGCAGCAGCTCCTGTAGCAGTTGCAGCAGCTCCGGCAGCAGGCGCAGCAGCAGCTCCGGCTGAAGCAGAAGATGCAGAAGTTACTGTAGTTCTTGCTAACGCAGGTGCTAACAAGATCGCTGTTCTTAAAGAAGTAAGAGCTATCACAGGTCTTGGCTTGAAAGAAGCTAAAGATTTAGTTGATGCAGCTCCGAAACCGATTAAAGAAAACATCAAGAAAGAAGATGCTGAAGCTATCAAGAAACAGCTTGAAGCAGCTGGCGCTACTGTTGAAATCAAGTAGTTTGATTGTTTTAAATGTTAAAAACAGACCGAAAAGTTTTTCGGTCTGTTTTTTTTGTTTAATATTATTTGTTAATATTAGTTAATATTTGCCTAAAAAAAGGAAAATTTTCTCGAATTTTATACTTATAACATGTGTGGGTCAATGTAGGTTATAACATGAATTCTGTTCAAAACAATTATAATCCATATAATTTAAATTCATACAGAGTTATACTGGATGAAGATGCGATTAATTCTGTCAAAAATCCGGATTACGTTATAAATAAAGAAGAGAAGAAAAGAAATAAGAAAGCCATTGTTTCGATATGTACAATAACAGGCGGTTTGACCCTTCTTATTACCGGTTTGGCTCTTTTGCGCAGAGGAAATGGTGCAAATATTGAGTCAATAAAAAAATATATAGATGCTTTCGTTTCAAAATTTGAAGGGAAAGAATCTTTATCAAAAATTGAAAAAAGACTTTTAGAAGTTGTTAAGAAACAAAAAGGTAATCTTGATAAAATAAGATCTGTTAATAATTTTGCTTCGGTAAAAGACGTTCCGTTTTGCAAAGGAATGAAAAAACTTAAAATGGGCGGTTTTTGTGACCGAGTAACAAAATTATTCGGGAAAATGACCCACAATACATTGACTAATTCATATAATAAAGCAGAGAAGGCTTTTGCAGGTGCATTTGAAAGTCTGATGAAATTAGATGCAAAAACACTTGCTTCAAGAAATCCAAATGAAATATTGGAAATAGGCGGAGTTAAAAAGACGATTGCCGAATGGCTGAAAATGTCATCGGAATGTCAGACTGCATTGCAGAGAGATATGCAGGAAGGTTTTAGTGTAACTGCGCATACCAAAAGATTCGGTAAATTAAAAGAATCTTTAAGTACAATACAGGATGAATTCTGGAATAAATTATTTAAAGGCAGAAAATTTAAATCTACAAAAGAAATGGGCGATAGTGCAAAAGAAATTGCAAAAAAACTGAGTGATACTTTTGTACTTGAAGATTTGGCCTCTTCAAGAAAATTGGATTATTTAGATACGATTTATAAGCAAAAATCTGCTATAACTAATACTTTTGCTGATAAATGTGAGCAGGCTATTGATGTTGTTCAGAGTATAAGAATTGAATCAGCAGAGGCAAATACATACCGAGAACAACTGAAAAAAATAGCAGGAAATCTTAAACAATTAATGAAAATAAAAGGTCAAAATTCTGAAGCGGTAATGGAAGAATTATCGGCTCAAACAAAAGAAATAATTGAAAGTTTATCAAAATCGTCTGATGTTGCTAATAAAGAAAAAATAATTGAAGCAATAAAGACTAATATCGAAAATTTAACAAAAGAAACGCAGACAGGAAAAGTTCAGCAGTTATTAGAAATTCAAAAAGGTTTATTATCTCCGAAAGAATATGCTGAATTAGAAAAGAGTCTTAATAATGCGGTAAGTAAACTTAATAAATCCGCAAGATTAGAAGGCGGTGACTTCTTTGATAAAATAAGAGATATATCTTCTGGCTCGGCAGTTACGGATGTTGTTCTTACGGCAGGAGTTCCGGTTTTAGGTACAACAGCAGCAATGGTTACGGCTGATACAAAACAACAAAGAAGAAGCACTCTTCTTAAAGCAGGAATACCTCTTGTAGGTGGTGTTGCTGTTTCTCTTATATGTACTGCGGGAATAATTCCTATCGGAATTTCTATGGGACTTGGTTTGGCATCCAGTGCGGTTTTGAATCGTATAGGTAAAGTCGTAAACGCAAAATTTGAAGAAAAAGATAAGATAGACGAACTTAACAAGAAAACAGAGCAGGCTGCTTAATTTAAATAAGATTACATCTGATTGCTTTTACAACTGCCTGAACTCTGTCTTTAACTCCTAATTTGTTCAGTATATTAGAAACGTGTGCTTTTGCTGTATTAATGCTTATTATCATTTCTTCCGCTATTTCCTGATTTGTCCTGCCGCGTATCATCAAATTTAGTATTTCACGCTCTCTCTGAGTGAACATTGCTATTTGTTCTTTTGGCAGATAGGTATTTTTCTCTGATTTCATAAACTCTCCTTTATAACTACATTAAAATTTTATAATCATATTTGAAAAAATTTTTAATATATTTTCGTGTTTGAAAAAATATCTGAAAATATCAATAATTACGGCAAAAAAATTTGTTGATATATGTAATAAAACAAGGTTAATTGTAACAAAATCTTTACAAATGCCTAAAAAAATTAAAGTTTTTTTTAAAACAGCCGATAACTATTTTGTTGATGAAAGGGATATGTGATGGATAAATATTTTGATATAGATGAAGCAATGATAGATTACGCGGAAATGACTTGTTTCGATTTTAAATCAGATGCATACAGACAAATCAAGGAAGATTTAGGAGAGTATAGCAAACAGACTTATACTTTCAAATACGGAAATTATGATTTAACGGACATGTTACATTCATTGGCAGAAGGAGTGTAAGGGATGGAAGAAAAGGATTTGGAAAAAGGTTGTTTTAATCCGAACTGGATAGAATTTGAACCTGTAAGAAAGCATAAAGACTTGGCTACTTTACTTGGTGAGTTAGAGGAAATTAAACAAAATATAGAAATCGTTGAAGAAAAACGATTAAGACTGGCAAATTTAGTGAAATTTTATTCAGGAGATTTGTTAGGACAGAATTAATACCATAAGGTAAGATTTATTCACCCCCACACATACACTACACACACAATTAACAACAAATCGGGTAAAACCGATTTTTTTTATTTAATTTTGACAAGCATTAAAAAAAAAATATATAATGAAGTCAATGAATAATAATAAGCAATACCTTTTTATAATATTATTTGCAGTTTTACTATTGTTGTTTTCTTTGTGTTTGAATTTTTCTGCAAGTACAATAAAAAAACTTGAGGATAAAAATTACAAAGTTCAGTATGAAATGCTGTTAAAAAATTCAGCAAACAGTATTACGGTTTCGGATATAGAGACAACCCCTGAAGTATTTAATGAGACTCCGGTGCTTAAAAATATTTCGCCGCTGTATATTATGATAATGGTTGCATTTTTCTGTCTGATAATTGCATACTGTGCAATATACATAGAACCGTTTTTACAAGGATTTATGGCCGGATTTGCAGGATTGATTGCGTATCCTGTTTTTTGCTTTTACTTAAGTTCTGCCTACGGAATTTATGTTAAAGTAGTTTTACCTTTATATTTTATGGGGTTAATGTTTTTGGTTGCAATTTTGCTCAGATGGGGCATTTACAGTAATAAAAAACAAGTTGCGTATAAAATTTTGGGAAAAATCACAACAGAAAAACAGATTAATGCGTTTTTAAAGAATAAAAAAGCATTTGAACCAAAAATACAAACGGCAACAATTTTATTTTATAACGTTAAAAACATAAAAAAACTTTGTGAAAAATATGAAGAAACGGCTGTAATCAGCAGTTTGAATTATGTTTATAGTGTAGTAATTCATGCTATCCAACGAAATAACGGCGTTGTTGATAAATTCTCCGGTAATAATATTACTGCATACTGGACGGATTATAACAGTGCATATTTAGCAGTAAAAACGGCTTTGGATATTCAGGAAAAACTTGGTATTATTGCGGACAGGCAACCACATATAGACATAAAAGGCGGAATACATACGGGAGAGTTGTTATTTGGGCTCGTCGGAACAGAAAGTGTTGTGAATTATACGCCTATAGGTGACGGGATAAACTTTGCACAAAGATTGGAATCTGCCTGTACTTTTTATGATGTTCCCGTTCTTATGTCAAAATCAACTTATGAAATAGTTAAAGATAAAGTTGAAGCAGTTAAAATAGGGAATATTTCTGTTAAAAGTAAAAATTTGCAGATAGAGATTTTTGAGCCGAAAGGTTTGCTTGAGGATGATTAATACCGATTACATTACTCTGAATGCTTTTTATGAAGAAAACAAAGATTTTTTGGAAAATGCAAGAATTCAAAAAATTCAGCAGCCATCGAGAAGGGATTTGATTTTAACTTTAAGAGGCAAAGCACTTACAAAAAAACTTTATATCAATGTTAATCCCAAGTATTATCATATCGCTTTTTTAAATAATGAAACGTTTAATACAAGAAATCTGAAAATACCGGATAAGCCGCCAATGTTTTGTATGCTGCTCAGAAAATATCTTGATAATGCAAAAATATCCGAGATTAAAATTCCTCCGTATGAAAGAATTTTTGAATTACATCTGGAAACAATGAACGAATTAAATGAGACAATTCCGATGTGTCTTGCTATTGAATTAATGGGCAAGCATTCAAATATAATTTTGTATGATGAAACTACTGAACTTATTATCGGTTCGGCTCATAATGTGGGGCCTGAAAAAAGTGCATACAGAGAAATAAGGGGCGGGGTTCCGTACTGTTATCCTCAAAGAGCAGAAGAAAAGCAGGATATTTTAAGATATTTCGGTGAAGTTGATTATAAAAATTTAAGCAATAATTTTTTTGGAGTTTCAAAATCTTTTTCTGAACTTTGTGCAAAAAAAAGACTTGATTTGGAACAGATAAAAGATTATGTCGAGGGTTGCAAAAGATATAGTCCTGCTATAGATTATGAAAATGAAGTTTATTCAGTATATTCAGAATTGCTTGAAAACCCTGTTTTGCAGCAGAGTGTATCTGATATGTTAGATAATTATTATTCTGAAGTTCAGAATAAAGAGTATTTAAGTGACTTAAAAAGAAAAATTGAAAATAATTTATCAAAGAAAATCAAAAAACTCGAAAACAGTATTCACAAAATAAAAGCAGAATTAAACAAAGAAAACCACTGTGATTCTTATAAGCACTACGGAGATTTAATTCTTCAGAATATTTATCAGAAGAAAGATTATGAAAAATACTTTGTCGTTTTTGATTATGAGAGAAACAGAGAGTTAAAAATAGAATTGGATACAAATAAGACATTAAAAGAAAATGCCTTAAATTTTTATGAGAAGTATAAACGTTCAAAAAATGCAAAAGATAAATTAAAAGAAATTTATGAAAACAACAAAAAAGAAAAATTGTATTATGAAGAGTTGTTATATGGTTTAAAACATACAGAACAAATAGAATTTGTTGAAGAGTTATATGATAAATTATTTTTGGGAACAGAAAAGAAAGATAAAACAGCAAATGTCGAAATAAAAGCAGATGAAGTTAAAATAAACGGTTTTAAGGTTTATATAGGACATAATAACCAACAAAACAATTATATATTATCAAAATTAGCAAAAGATGAAGATTTATGGTTTCATATCAAGGATTATCCCGGCGCACATATACTGTTAAAAATTCCGGATAATATAATTCCGTCAAAAGAAGTTATTTTTAAATGCTGTGAACTAGCAAAAATAAATTCGGTTAAAAAAGATGCAGGAAAAGTCGGAGTTATTTATACTCAAAAAAAATACTTAAAACGTCCGCCTAAAACCGAATTAGCTTATGTTACATATAAAAATGAAACGGAAATTCTCGTTTAGATTTTCAAAAATATCCCCCATGCAAATGATGTAAGTCATGGACTTAATAATGTAAATTGATAAAGACAATATTTGTCGGAGAGAGGTCAAGATTGAAAAAATTTCAGTTTCGTTTGCAGACAGTGCTCGAAATGAGAAAAAAGGTTTTGGAACAAAAGCAGCTTGAGATGGCAAAGATTGTTCAGGAATTAAATAATCAAATTGATTACCGTGACAATTTAATAGCGACAGAGGAAAAAGCCAGATATACTCTTGAAAATGAATATATGGTAGGTGAAATAAATATAGACCAAATCTCTAATTATAAACACTATCTGGCTCAACTAACGTTAGATATTAAAAAAGCGGAAGAAAAAATTAATAACATCAAAAAGATTGTAAAAATAAAACAGGCGGAGGTACAGGAAGCATACAAACAGGTAAAAATTCTTGAAAAACTGAAAGAAAAACAGGAAAAAGAATTTTACACAACGGTAGATAAAATGTTTGACAAAGAAATTGATGACTTGGCGATTACCAGATATGAAAGCGGAAGGTAGATGAATATTTTAGATTTTGGAAAATTTAATTTAGACAATACATTAACTCAAAACAAATCGTTATTTGATAATTATTCAAATACAAATAACGGTTATGCAGATACGAAAAATACTGATTTTAGCAATATGATTGATAAAATAAATTCAAGAGCAAAAACGCTTGAACCGGAAAATAAAATAAAATTATCAGATAATAAATCATCTGCAAAAATCACCAATAATGTTAAAAATTCTAATATTTCAACAAAAAATTCAGATGTTACAACAAAGAATACAACTGTTGCCAGCCAAAACACATCTGTTACAACAACAAATACAAAAAATGTAAGTACTGATACTACAGTAAAATCTTCAAATCGGGATTTTGCATCCGTTACTGCAACTGCGGATGATTATTCAAATGTTAAAACTGCAGGGATACAGTATGATACAAAAGTTTCAGACGATAACACATCTCTTGTAAATGAAGATCTTGTCTCTGAATTGAACAGTCTTTTAAGTGAATATAGTGAAACCGATGAAGTAAGTGATTTAACAGATATTTTAACTTATGCTGTTGATACGGATTTATTGGCAGAAGAAATTTCGGCAGATGTTGAAATTATAAGTGATAGTTTAATTGATACTGAAGATATTCAGACAGTTGATACGGAAGAAATTGAAGACACAGAGATTATAGCAGAAGATGATATAAATGTTACTGAAAACATTGCGGTTGATGTTCAGGATATTCTCGTAAAAGAAAATCTTGATAATTATTCTGATATAGTTTCTGATAAAGAAACAAGTGACGCTTCAGAATTGGTAAAAGATATTACTGAAACTGCAGGTGCTGATACAAATAAAGATTTAAAAAATGATGATAATCAAAAAGAAAATCAGAGTATTTTTGTAAAAAACAATGAAGATAAAACAGATTTAAAAAATGACAAAGTTTTTGTTAAAGACGATACAAAAACAGTTCAAACCGATGACAATAATGATTTAATTTCTGAAAATCAGGATTTGATAAATTTAGAAGAAACGGTTGAAGTTTCTGATGCCGTTAAAGATATGAATGTTAAAACAAATACAAATAAAACATCAAAAGATTCTGTTTTGGAAAATACAAAAATTACAAAGAAAGATCTGGAAGATTTAAAAGTAAAAATAGAAGAAGTTTCATACGAAGGAAATTCGGGAAACAATGAATTTCAAAGTAATCAGCAGACAGCACAGGAAAACTTAATCAAATTATCTATTGACGGAATGGATAATTTAACCAAAATGCATAAAGTTGAGACTCCAAATCTGAATTTTGCAAAAGTTTTAAATCAGACAAATACAGAAGAACTAACTCAGAAAAATATAGTTTCACAAATCTATTCAAAAATACAGGACATGCATCAAGGCTCAAAAATGGTTATGACATTAAACCCGGAATCTTTAGGAAAAGTTCAGATTGAAATAGTAAATTCAAAAACAGGACTCATGGCTCAAATGTCAGTTACCAACAATGCGGTAAAAGATATTTTAAGCAAAGACCTTGACGGATTAAGAAGTGCTCTTAATGCTCAGGGTATCAATGTTGATTCTATAAATGTCAAGATAGATGAAAGTCTTAACAACACAGGCAAAGACGATTATCTCGAACAGGATAAAAATAAAGATAACAATGAACAGGGATTTTCAAAAAACAAAAAAGACGAAGAAGAAAAGAAAGAACAACAAAAAGTTTTTGAAAATTTAATGGATAATATCGTGAAAGATAGTATAAAGGAGTGAGGATAAAGTTATGAGTACAATAGCAAGTCAAATAACAGCATTGGAAAATGAATCCGCTTATAACAAACAGGTTACAAGAGGCGCTGTTAACAATGAAAATGACAAAGATATGTTTTTAAGTTTAATGCTTACACAGCTGAAACATCAGGATCCGTCAGAACCGATGGAAAATACGGAATGGTTGTCACAGCTTGCTAACTATTCATCATTGGAACAAATGACTCAGGTTAATTCTAATTTAGAAGATATGTCTAAATATCTTTCAACATTAACCAATGATTTAAGTACTAACTTCTCAATTACCCAAACACTTTCATTAATCGGAAAAGAAGTTGATATATCATATGAAAATGAATATAACGAAACAATAAGAACAACAGGAAAAGTTACTGAAGCTTCTGTTTATGACGGAACGGGAGTTGTCAAAGTAAACGGGGAATACTATTCTATTGCAAATATTCAATCAATAAGAGAATCAGCAGAAGAATAGTAATAAGTAATAAACAACATAAAAACAGACTTGGAAAGAAAATAATAAAATAATCAAATAAATAATAGGAGGAGAAATGACTCAGGCACTTTACACATCAAAAACAGGTTTGACAGCAGGGCAATACCAGATTGATGTAGTTGCAAACAACATTGCGAACATTAACACAACGGCGTACAAGGCGGCGAGTGTTAATTTTCAGACATTGTTCTCAGATACAATTACACAAGGTAGTACGCCAACTGCTACAAACGGTGGTATCAACCCAAAACAGATTGGTTTGGGTGTTCAGGTAGGATCAATCAAAAGAAACTTTGATTCAGGTACATTTATTTCAACCGGTCTTACTTCTGATATGATGATTTCAGGAAACGGATACTTTGCGGTAATGGACGCAACAGGTAATACTTATCTTACAAGAGACGGTTCATTCACGCTTGATGCTAACGGTGACTTAGTTAACTCTTGTACATACAGGGTTCTTGGTGCAAACAATATCTATTCAACCATGAATTCCCAGACAAATGTTCACGTTCCTACAGTTTTAAACACAGAAACTATAGCAACTCCAATGTCTAATTTTAGCTCAAAAGACTTGTCTGATTTGAATAATGCCGGTATTACAGCGGGTACTTTTAATGTAGAAATTACATTAAAAGGTGTTAAATACCACAGTACAATAGAAATAGGAACTGTTTCATGTAACGTAGCAAAATTGGTTGACCAGATAAACCAAAGTTTGGCAACCGCAAGAGTATATGATGCAAATGGCAAAGACGTTACAACGGAAGTAGGTGGTACAGGATTCTTGCATTCGTATATTGTCTGCGGAATTGATGACGGAAAAATTAATTTCAGTATTACCGATTATGCAAACTCAAAAGAAAATATATTAATAGGTGGAACATGGCTTACTGCAAGACAATTCACTGAAACTCTGAATGGCGTTAATACCACTTATTATGTAGATGATAGCGGTGACAATACAGTATATACTGTTGATGAAAACAGTAGCGCAACAGCTGTTGAAGGTACTACTTTAACTAGTACCGGACCTATTAAAACCTGGACAGAAGATGACACTACTACAATCATATCTGCAAGTGGTGGCGCCGTTACTCAAATTTCTGTCGGTTCTACAACAAACATAAGAGATGCTTATAAATATACAGATACAAGCGCTGCTGAATTTTATATTGATAAGGAAGCAAATCTGGGTGAAGGGACATATAACGTTTATCAAAAATTAAGCGGAGATATTTATATAAGTATAGGTACTACTGATACAAATCCGATTAGTGAAGGTAATGCAAGTTTTAAAAGAGTTCATACTTTAACAATGGAAGGTAGTACAAAAGATATAAATATAAATGGTGTGCCGAAAGTAAATTCAAATGTTTATCATGATGCAGACGGAAAGCTGTACTATGAAAATGGTGGTATATGGTATGAAGGAGATACAAAAGTAGGGTATACGGAAATTGTTCCTCAGCCTACAGAAGCTGAAATATCAACATTTATCAGAACAAAAGATGTTACAAATATAAGTTTTACATCAGGAACATCAAACTTCCTTTCTGAAACGGGTATTGCAACAAATGCTGTAAACACTGATTTTACTGTAGAACATACGGTTTCAAGTAAAATTATTGACTATACGGTTAATGTCAATGACGTTGCATCTCTGACAGATGCAGTAGCGTTAGAAGATTATACAATATCAACAAACGGTATTATTGAAGCATCTTATTCTAATGGCGATATGTTAACTGTTCAGATTAACGAAGAAGACGGTTCATTTACATGGAAGTATACAACCCGTGATAACGTTATTGTTACAGGTTCTGATGTTCACATAGAAGACTCTGTTGCAATTCCTGCAAATATGGTAGTTCAGTTGGCAACTCTTGTTAACGAAGCCGGTTTGGTTTCACAGGCAAACAACCTGTGGTCAGTCGGTCCTAACGCAGGTACCGTATTCTACGGGGTTGGCGGATCAATGGGCTTAGGTAATATCCAGTCAAGCGGACTTGAAGGTTCAAACGTTGATATGGCAACGGAATTCTCAAACATGATTATTGCTCAGCGTGCAATTCAGGCAAACTCAAGAGTATTCTCAACTGCAAGTAACGTTCTTGAAACTTTGGTTTACATGGGACAATAATTTAATTTAACGTAAGGGCATGCCCAAAATAATATTTTGGCATGCCCCTTATGAGGCAAGTGTTTAACAAACCTATACAAAATTAACAAAACTTAATAATTCGTTTTAACCCAAAACACATGACTGGCATGCTTTTCGGGGAAAAATGAAAAATTAAAAAGACAACAAAACACATAATTTGTACGGACATGACAGATACGTTATAATTATTTCGTGGGGGAGATTGGGAATGTCATTAAGTATTAGAGACAATCTTCTTAACATACAAAAAGAAATCGCACATTATACACCTAATATAATTGCTGTTACAAAGTATTTTGGAACTGAGGAAATGCTTAAAGCGTACGAGGCAGGACTGAGAGATTTTGGAGAATCAAGGGCAAATGAGGCAATTGAAAAAATTACCGAATTGCCGTCTTATGTGAGAGAAAATTCAAAATTTCATTTTATAGGTCACCTGCAGACGAACAAAGCGGAAAAAGTTGTAAAATATTTTGACTACATTCATTCCGTTGATTCTTTGAAATTGGCATTGGTAATTTCCGAGGCGGCAAAGAAATCAGGGAAAAAACAGAAAATCTTACTTCAGCTGAACAATGCAAATGAAGAACAAAAGTTTGGGTATTCGAAAGAGGATTTACTGAATGATTTTCCGCATATTATTAATCTTGACGGAGTTGAGGTAGTTGGGCTTATGAACATTGCCCCGCTGACAGAATCGGAGTCTGAATTAAACAGGCTGTTTTCAGAAGTTCGTGAATTTAAAACGAATTTGGAAACAGAATTTAATTTCCCGATGAAAGAACTCTCTATGGGAATGAGCAATGATTATAAAATAGCGGCAGCAAACGGTGCAACAATGATAAGAATAGGAAGAAAATTATTTAGTTATTAATAAAGTATTGGAGGGGACATGACTTTTACAGATGGTTTAAGAAAAATTATTGACGGTTTAACTGGTGGATTCGGTGGAGAAGAGCCGGAAGGTGATATTGGTTCAGTTTTAGAAACTTTGTATGATGAAGAATATACTGAAGGTTCTGCAGTAAGAGTAAAAGAACCTGAACAGATTAAAAACTTTAATGATAAAGTTAAACAGATGCCTGTTACAAGAGCTGATCATCAGATTGTTGTTATTGAGCCACGTTCTTATGGTGAAGTAAAACAAATAGTTTCTCAGTTAAGAGAACGTAAGACAGTTATGTTAAATTTGCACTTATTAGACAAAGAACAATCTCAAAGAACAATTGATTTTATCTGCGGTGCTGTAAGTGCATTAGATGGTACTCCAAAACAAGTTGGAGATACTACTTTTGTTTTTGCTCCTCATAATGTTGCATTATCAACTGAAACATTAACAGGCTCAAATAAGTATGTTAATGAAAACTGGGGAACAAAACAATTCTAAAGATATCAATATAAATTGATTTGTGATAGTTGGATTATGGGGTGCATTGTCACCCTTTTTTTTATTCGAATTTTTGCAAAAAAAAAGGATCGAAATGATCCTGTAAACTTGTGTGAAGTGTAGTGTGTGTAGAAATTTGCGTTTTCTTGATGTCCTCGCGCAATTGCATCTTTTCGATGCTATTTCCTCGTGTTCAAATATAAAAAGTATTTTTGGTTATAAAAATTGCCTATTTTGTATATACTTTTTCAATAATGTTACAAAACTTAACAATTAGGGTAATATCCGAAAACCATGTCACTACAATGTTCAGAACAGATTGAGTTGAGGAACTAATTCTTCCTCTGAAACCTGTTTTTTTGTCGCAAGGTTTTTAGAAAAATCTCTTTGCATTTTTTTCATTAAATCTTTTGAACGGTTTACTACGGAATCCGGAAGTCCTGCCATTTGAGCAACGTGAATACCATAACTCTTGCTTGCTCCTCCAGGGACTATTTTTCTTAAAAATTCAATTTTACCGTTTTCTTCGGAAACTGTTATTCTGTAATTTTTAATTTGCGGGTAAGTGTTTGTCATGACATTCAGTTCGTGATAGTGGGTTGCAAAAATACATCTTGCACCGATTTTTGTAGCAATATGTTCCGCAACTGACCATGCAATTGCGACTCCGTCATATGTACTTGTTCCTCTGCCGATTTCGTCAATAAGAATAAAACTTCTGTCTGTTGCCGTGTTCAAAATGTATGCGGCTTCAATCATTTCGACCATAAATGTTGATTGTCCCAATGTCAAATCATCACTCGCACCTACTCTTGTAAACAGCTTGTCTGCAATTCCGATTTTGCCGTAGTCGGCAGGTATAAACGAGCCGATTTGAGCAAGTATCAAAATAAGTGCGTTTTGGCGCATATAAGTTGATTTACCTGCCATGTTCGGGCCTGTTAAAATCATAAATTGAGTATAATTTTTGTTGTTTCCGCTTAGTTCAAGGTCATTTGAAACATAAGTTCCCAAAGGTAATATCTTTTCGAGAACGGCATGTCTGCCGTTTCTTATAACAAAATCAGTACTTTCATCAATTTCGGGTTTTGTATAATTGTTTTCAAGTGCATTTGTTGCAAAGGAAAGCAGTACGTCCAATTCCGCAATCCTTTGGGCAACTTCTCTTATCTGTTCTACATATTCTTTTGAGTAATTTCTTAAATCGCAAAACAGTTTGTATTCAAGCTCGTACGCTTTTGTTTGTGCTGAAAGTACATCATTTTCATACTTTTTAAGTTCGTCTGTAATAAATCTTTCACCGCCTGTCAGGGTTTGTTTTCTGATATAATTTGACGGAATTTGGGAAAGATTTGAATTTGTAACTTCAATGTAGTATCCGAAAACTCGGTTATATCCGACTTTGAGGTTCTTTATTCCCGTTTTTTCTTTTTCTGTTTCTTCAAACTGTTTCAGCCATTTTTCGCCGTTGTTCATTAAGTCTTTCAGGTAGTCTAAATCATTATTAACGCCTGCTTTTATTAAGCCGCCTTCTTTTATCTGAACGGGAGCATCTTCTTCAATAGTTCGTTCTATTATATCCGCAAATTCCGCTAACTCCTCGCGATATTCTTCCGCTTTTTCAAATAAATTGTTATCCATTTGAGAGGTCAGATTAAAGAGTTCAGGCAGATTAAACAGTGAAAGTTTAAGACTTAAAAAGTCTCTCGGCGATGCTGTTCCGTTACTTAATCTTGTTGCAAGTCTCTGAATATCATAGATATTCTTTAAAACTTCAGTTAAACTTAATCTGATTTCATTATTATTAAACAGTTCTTCAACAACATTCTGACGATTTTGAATTTCAGAGATGTTTTTAAGCGGCTGACAAATCCATGATTTTAGTAATCTTGCTCCCATATTTGTCTGGGTTTTGTCTATTGCCCATAAAAGTGAGCCGTACTTGTTTTTCTCTCTCAGCGTTTCTGTCAGTTCAAGATTTTTGCGCGTATTTGCGTCAATCATCATATATTCGGACAGTTCATAAGTTTCTATTCTGTCAAACTTAGGAAATGAATCTTTCAGGTTTTCCCAGATGTAGCCCAAAACGGCAGCCGAGGCTCTGAAGGCAAGCGGATAATCTTTGTATCCCATTGAATCAAGTGAGTCTGTTTTGAAAACTGCTTTAAGATTAGTCTTTGCAAAATTTTCTTCAAAAACCGATTTCGGGAGAAGTGAGCATTTGTAAATCTGTGTTATTTCTTCAGGCAAATCGGGGATTTGTTCGGGAACTATCTGAAACGGCATAAGTTTCTGATTTATCCCCGGAGCAACGACTTCTGAAGGTTTTATTCTCGCAAGTTCCGACAAAATAAGATTTAAAGATGCCTGAGTTGCTTTAAATTCCCCTGTTGAAATATCAGTGTATGCAAAACCGTAAGTTTCTTTTTCTCTGAAAATTGCACAAATGTAATTGTTTGAATTTTGCTCAAGAAGGTTACTGTCGGTAATTGTTCCTGAAGTGAGTATTCTGACAATTCCTCTTTTTACAAGTCCTTTTGCAGCTTTCGGATCTTCGAGTTGTTCACAGACGGCAGCTTTATAACCTTTTTCTATAAGTTTTCCTACATAGTTGTTCAGTGCCTTTGCAGGAATGCCGGCAAGCGGTACTCTGCCCAAAATCGGACCTGCGTCACGGCCTGTCAGGGTAAGTTCAAGTTCTTTTGCCATAATTTCGGCATCTTCAAAGAACGTTTCGTAAAAATCTCCCAATCTGTATAACAAAAGAATGTCAGGATTTTTTCTTTTTATTTCCAAATACTGTTGCATAACAGGAGTTGCGTCCTGAATGTTTACATCTGCACTGTTAATATGATTGATTTCCTGCTTAGTCATGTCTATAATTTTATAATAAGAAGAAGATAAGGTGCAAGAAATGTTTAGAATTATAAAAACAGTTTTTATGCTTATTGTTTTTGTCTTTGCGGTAATCGGTTTTATGTCGGTCGGCGGAGACAAGTTGATTGAAGATACAATTTCAAAATTTGTAGACCAAAGTCGTGAAGCAAGACTTGAAAGAACAAAGTCAGTCGGTGATTTTTCGGGTGTCAGTGATGAATTTGATATAGATAAAGCCGTAAAACTTTTCGGATATACTGCAGTTATTTCAGAACACAAGGCATCAGGGCAAAAGTTGGTTGTTTTAGAATCCGAAAAAAATCCGATTTTGACAGAAAACGATATAACTTCAGGCGAACTTGTTCATAAAATCAACAGCATGAGCAAGAAACTCAGTTATAAGGTCAAGATAAGTGATTTAAGAATAACAGGCAGAGGAACGATTTATTCATACGGAAAAGTCATTCCCTATGCAAGATTTACTGCAAATGTTGAGAAACTTCCTATAAAGGATTTGGAGGGTATTGTTGCAGCAGCTGACGATGTTCAGAATGAAAAGGGAAGAATGATGATTTCTGTAAGCGAAAGGGGTAAATACTCTCAACTTTTGGCTACGGAATTTTTCAGAAAAATTAAAGTTGTTCAAAAGTAAAATAAGGATTTGATATGAGTGATTACGTTTTAAATTTGGGATATATTTATCCGGATATATTAAACAGTGAAACAGGTTCGCTTGATGTTTTCAGATATAGGCTTGAAAAAAGAGGAGTCGAACTCGTTATAAACAAAATCAATTTCAAAAACGAAATTACCGAAAATGATATGTATTTCTTTACGGGCGGAACTGATAAAAGTGTTGATAATGCGTGTGAAGAATTGGCGCAATACAAAGAATTTTTCCGGAATGAAGTTAATAAAGGAAAAGTTTTTTACGGAGTGGAATCAGGGCTTACAATACTTTCAAAATACAGAGAGTATAAGGGGGGTAAAAAAACTGAAGGAATTGGTTTAATTGATGCATATTCGAGGCAGGAGGATAAAAGATTTACGGGAAACGTTATTGCAAAACTCAATATAGCAGAGCAATACGGCTTTTCTCAGGATAAATTACTTGGCTTTGAAAATCATAATTGGAGTATGTATTTAGCTAAAGGTGTAAAGCCTTTGGCAAAAGTTATACAGGGATTTGGAAACAATTCAAAGGATAAATCAGAGGGTGTTGTTTATAAAAATGTAATAGGAACATGGTTAAGAGGTCCTGTTGTTTCAAACAATCCCGATTTTGCCGATTTTGTACTTAAACTTGCTTTAGAAAATAAATACGGTAATGCAGTGTTATTAAAAGAGCTGGAAGATAAGGAAGAACACGCAGTATATCAGGAATTACTGGCTAAAAAATATTAAAAGTTGATTTTTAATATTTAGTGTTGCATAATGTAGACATCAGGTAAATATCGCGGGATAGAGCAGCCTGGTAGCTCGTCGGGCTCATAACCCGGAGGTCGCAGGTTCAAATCCTGCTCCCGCAACCATTTATAAAGGCGATAAAATTGTAATTTTATCGCCTTTTTATTTTTAAACATTAATGTTTGCATTAATAATTTTGTTGTAGAGATTATTAATGTATTTTATGTCCGTTTTGACAATGGTTAAACTAATGTAGGTTGGGCATTCTTGCCCAACAACACTAAATCATAGCGGTAGGAAGTGTTTTGATTTTTTGATTTCAAACTACTCCAAAAGTAACTTTTTCTACTCATTTTATTTTGCAATAATTTACTCCAATCGCTAAAATGACTATTGTGTTTAAACAACAGCCATTCCGAAAAGTCACTTTTGAATGTAAAAATGTGGGCACATTACATTTTGCCCACCATACTTATTTTGTCTGGTTTTAGGATTTCCGTTCAAAATTACGGATTGCTTTTTAAAGATTTACAAATTTCAATTAACAGTTTTGTAGAAGTTTCAAGTTCTTGTTCGGTGTAAGTATTTCCGCTGTCCGGATGGTCAATTGCATTTCTTATGTATGTACAAAGTGTATTGTATTGAGTTTTACCATGAAAAGACGGTTTACCGTGTGTTGATGGATTATAAAGAGAATTATTTAAAATATAATTATCGCAATCAGAAATATAACATTTATTGATTAATGTTTGCAAATAGCCATACAGTGCTATATGAAAATCTACTGAATATACATTAAATGCTAGGTAATTTGTTTCAGCATAAGTTAAAACCGGCAATACTACAGGAGCATCAACTTTGTCATATTTAATTATGCCATTTTCATTTCTTAATGCAATTAATAATGTATCATTCTTATCTTTGATAGCAGATTGCAAAACATATTCCGAATGCGTTGCTATAATAATTTGAACTATTTGAACCCCATTTTCTATAAATAAATTTTTATAATAATCAAAAATCTTTTTTTGCCATAACGGATGCATACTTAATTCTGGTTCATCAATAAGGACAATACCGCCGTTAATGCCTTTTATATTTTTTAATAAATATGCTCCGCGAAAAACAATTTGTTTTTCACCGGTACTTAAATCATCCACTGAAATTTTATGACCGAATTTTTTAAATAAAATCTTTTTTTCATCAGGATTTTTATTGTCAACTTTGTCAAATTGAATTGTGTCAAAAAATGTATTAAACGCATTTCTAAACCTGAACATACTTGATTTTTGTTTAAAATCCGAAAAACTTGTGCCTATGTTTAACTCTGTTTCTTCCATCCAGGCAGCATTATCCTGTGCATCAACATCAACTATAAGTTGTTTAATAGAAGTAAAATCTTCATTTTCATCAATTTGGTATTTTTCAATATCCAGTTGATTATTTTTTACAGACTCAACTTTATTAGTTCTAAAACCAGATCTTGCTTTTGAGTATGTTACACCGTAATATCTTATATCTTCAGTATCATTTTTAAATATTTCTGGACTATTATTTTTACTGGTATATATCCCTGTTTCTTCACCCGTTGTATTGTTTTTTCTTAGATGAAAACCTATATTCGCATTTTTATTATTTTCAAGGGGCTTTATTGTGTATGAATTATTATTTACGCTGTAATCAATACTTTTAAATGGTTCTATGGAACCGGCATTCAGAAATTCGGCAATACTTTCAAGAATAGTTGTCTTTCCGCTACCATTTTCACCTGCAAGCACAATTGTATTATAAATTGATCCATCAGGTTTGGTAAAATCTAAATCTAAGTTTTGTAATGATTTGTAATTGTTCCATTTAATATTCTTTATCATATAGCTCCTTTTATTACAAACACAAATTTAACCCCGGCTTGAGTATTTTTATCATTATGTTTGAAATTTCATCTTTTAGGCAAGTCAATATTTAAATTATTAATAAAACTTGTAACTATAAATGAGGTTTCTATTTGCCCAAACTTGCCTAACTTATCGTTGATTTCTTTATATTCTTCCATTGACTGAACACAAACTTTTACTAAAAAATCATTCTTGCCGGATATCCTTAAAACTTCTAAAACTTGTGGATATTCTGATAACATATCAACTATCACTTGTTCTTTTGGAGTATAAGCACCAGAACAACTCAAAGTTATTATCGCATCAATCGGATAGCCTAATTTTTCATCATCAAGTTTTATGGTGTATTGTTTGATGATTCCAGCATCTTCCATTTTTTCAATTCTTTCCTTAACGGAAGTTGATGCCATACCAATTTTTTGTCCTATTTCAGTATAGGACATTCTTGCATTTTCTTGCAGTAATCCTAAAATTTTTAGTGAAATATCATCAACATTAATTTTTTGCATAAAACTATAAAAATTCCTTAAATTTTAAGCCATATACCCTTTTATAACTTGATTATAATATAAACATTTTAGGGAAGTTGGTTTTTAATTGAAATGTAACAAATAAAGGAGTAGGAACTATGAGAATTGAAAACAATTACACAACTTTGAACGCAAGTAGCAACCAAAGACATATACCACCTTTTGGCAGAGCATATTTTGATATGCAGTCATTAAACCGTTACGGCTACGGCAAAAAAACAATTATTAAGGCATTAAAAGAAAAGGAAACTCCTTTAAGAAAATATCTTAAAACTGTTGTTAATACAAAAGATTTTGAAAAAGATATGGGAGATTGTTTTATAAGTTTTAATCGTCAAAGATTTTTGGGGGAGTACGGGTTATTTGATATGATACTGTTTGAATTTCCTAAAAAACACGAACAGGCAAGAAAACACATGCTTGATTTTTATGAAAATGGGGATTGGGGAAAATTAAAGAAAGAAAAATTTGAGCAATTTAAAGAATGTATAGCAAATGATGTTGCAAATAAAACAACTTACCATGCAGGATTTAATGATATTGAGGGATTACAAGACGGAGCAGAAGAACTGGCAAAATATATAACAGGAAAAGAAATTGTCGAGGATTTAAAAAAACATATTGCAAAATTTAGAATATAATATTTGAAGTATGTAGGTCGGATTTACTAATCCGACAAAATAATTATTGTTGGCATAGTAATGCCAACCTACATTTGGAGAGTCTCAATACGTGTGTTCTTTCTTCTCAAACCGACTGTTCTTTTACACTTATTTATCCCTATGCGTCAAATTCTTCTCTGTAGTCGAGGTATTCCATAAGATCAGAAAGTTCTAAAGTATCAGCATTTGATTCAATTTTTATGAGCCAGCATTCTTCTTCTGATTGTTCATTAAAAAGTTCGGGGTTATCAACTATTGCTTCATTAACTTCAACAACGGTTCCGCTTACAGGCATATAAAGTTCATTTGCCCCTTTCACCGATTCGACAGTCCCGAAAACTTCGTCTTTTTCAAAGCTTGCACCAACCTCAGGCAACTCTAAACTCAAAATATCACCCAAAGTCTTTAACATATAGTCAGTCAAACCTATAAAATACTTGTCTCCGTCTTCCATTAAATACTGGTGTGTCTGTGAACATAACATACCTTCGTTCATACAATAAAATTCTCCCTAACCTCTATCTGAATATATATTATTAATTATAGCCGTTTATGACAACTTTTTTAAAAAATGTTTACAAAAATCTATAACAAATAAATACCCGATTTACTAATTGAAGAAAAATTTTTGTAATT